>NZ_JBSGAH010000017.1:0-127132 GCF_053600675.1 Streptomyces sp. NPDC005004 | reverse complement strand
GGTTGATAGGCCAGATATGGAAGCCCGGTAACGGGTGGAGTTGACTGGTACTAATAGGCCGAGGGCTTGTCCTCAGTTGCTCGCGTCCACTGTGTAAGTTCTGAGGCAACGAACAGTTGCCGGTTCAGAGCTGAACTCACAAATAAAAAGTGTGCTTGTTCGCTCGAAACCATTAGGGTTTCGGTGGTCATAGCGTGAGGGAAACGCCCGGTTACATTCCGAACCCGGAAGCTAAGCCTCTCAGCGCCGATGGTACTGCAAGGGGGACCTTGTGGGAGAGTAGGACGCCGCCGAACAATCTTTGGAGGACCCCTGGTCCCAGCGTTCAGCTGGGACCAGGGGTCCTTTTGTTTTTACAATGCTTGTTGTACCTGAAGACAGGAGTCATCCGATGGCCACCAACTCTCCCGACGACCGACCGGAGCGGGACCAGCGGCGACGGGACAGTGGTGACCGCGGTGAACGCGGCGGCTACCGTGGTGCCCCGCGCCGGAGCGGCAACGACCGTGGCGGCGACCGCCCTTCGTACCCCCGCCGTGACGACGACCGTGGCGGCTACGGCCGGCGCGACGACCGTGACCGCGGTGACCGTGGCGGCTTCCGCCGTGACGACCGTGGTGACCGGGGTGGCGACCGCCCCTCCTACCCGCGTCGTGACGACAATCGTGGTGACCGTGGTGGTTTCCGTGGTCGTGACGACCGTGGTGGCGACCGTCCGTCGTACCCGCGCCGTGATGACGACCGTGGTGGTTTCCGCCGCGACGACCGCCGCGACGACCGTGGTGGTTTCCGTGGTCGTGACGAGCGCGGTGGCGACCGTCCGTCCTACCCCCGTCGTGACGACGACCGTGGTGGTTTCCGCCGCGACGACCGCCGCGACGACCGTGGTGGTTTCCGTGGTCGTGACGACCGTGGCGGCGACCGTCCGTCGTACCCGCGCCGTGACGACGACCGTGGTGGCTTCCGCCGCGACGACCGCCGTGACGACCGTCGCGATGGCGACCGTGGTGGCTTCCGTCGCGACGACCGTGGTGACCGGGGTGGCGACCGCCCCTCCTACCCCCGTCGTGACGACAACCGTGGTGACCGGGGTGGTTTCCGTGGTCGTGACGACCGCGGTGGCGACCGTCCGTCGTACCCGCGCCGTGACGACGACCGTGGTGGCTTCCGCCGCGACGACCGCCGTGACGACCGCCGCGATGGCGACCGTGGTGGCTTCCGCCGTGACGACCGTGGTGACCGGGGTGGCGACCGCCCCTCCTACCCCCGTCGTGACGATGACCGTGGTGGTTTCCGCCGCGACGACCGCCGCGACGACCGTGGTGGTTTCCGTGGTCGTGACGAGCGCGGTGGCGACCGTCCGTCCTACCCCCGTCGTGACGACGACCGTGGTGGCTTCCGCCGCGACGACCGTCGTGACGACCGCCGCGATGGCGACCGTGGCGGTTTCCGTCGCGACGACCGTGGTGACCGGCCGCGTGGTCCCCGTCGGGACGACCGTGGTGGCCGACCCGCCGGCGGTGGGTTCCGCGGGCGCGACGACCGGCGTGGTGGGGACGACCGGCGTGGTGGTTACCGGGGCCGGGACGACCGGGACCGGGACCGCGACCGGGAGCCGATCAAGCGGCTGCCGATCCCCGAGGACGTCACCGGTGACGAGATCGACAAGGACGTGCGTCAGGAGCTCCAGAGCCTGCCGAAGACGCTCGCCGAGGACGTCGCGCGCAACCTGGTGATGGTCGCCCGGCTCATCGACGAGGACCCCGAGGGCGCCTACGGCTACTCCCGGGTGGCCCTGCGTCTGGCGTCCCGTGTCGCCGCCGTCCGCGAGGCCGCCGGTTTCGCGGCGTACGCGAACCAGAAGTACGCCGAGGCCCTGGCCGAGTTCCGGGCCGCGCGGCGGATGACCGGCAACACGGACCTGTGGCCCGTGATGGCCGACTGCGAGCGCGGTCTGGGCCGTCCGGAGAAGACGCTGGACATGGCCGGTGCCCCCGAGGTGCAGAAGCTGGACAAGGCCGGTCAGGTCGAGATGCGGCTCGTCGCGGCCGGTGCCCGGCGTGACATGGACCAGCTCGACGCCGCCATCGTGACGCTTCAGAGCCCCGAGCTGGCCTCCAACTCGGTGCAGCCGTGGACCGCCCGTCTGCGGTACGCCTACGCCGACGCCCTGCTGGCCGCCGGCCGGGAGAGCGAGGCGCGCGAGTGGTTCGCCAAGGCCGTCGAGGCCGACCGCGACGGCAGCACCGACGCCTCCGACCGGCTCGCCGAGCTGGACGGCGTGGAGTTCGTCGACGCCCTCGCCGAGGACGAGACGGACGCCGAGGGCGAGGCTCGTGTCACCGTCACGGAGACCGTGACCGAGACCCCGGCCGCCAAGGACGAGGAGAAGTCCGCGGACGAGGACGAGGACTGACACGTCACGCCGTGGAGTGACCGCGGCACATGAGTGAGGGGCGGAACCCAGGTCGGGTTCCGCCCCTCACTCATGTCCGGGTCCGGGACCTCAGATGTCCAGCACCCGCAGCACCAGCCCCGATGCCGGTTTCGGGCCGAACGAGGTCGACTTGCGGGGCATCGTCACGCCCTGGCGGGCCAGTTCGCGGACGACGTCCTCGCGGACCGGGTGCAGCAGGACGGCCGTGCTGCCGTCGTGTTCCGCCTTGGCGACCGTGGCGGTCGCGTCGTGGATGTAGGCGATGTGGGCGGGGGAGTCCTCGGGGATGCGCCACACGTGGTCGAGAAGCGTGGCGTGCAGGACGGTGGCGTCCAGGGAGCGCCAGGCGGCGGGCTGGTCGGCCGGGACCGTGCGTGCCAGCAGCTCGGGGTCCGGCTTGTCCAGGAGGTGGAAGGCGCCGTCCCCGGCCAGCAGGAAGGCGTTGCCCTCGGCGGCCGCCTCCGCGAGTTCCGCGAGCGCCTCGGCCAGCGGCAGCTCCAGGCGCCGTACCCGGAACAGGTCCCGCACCGCCGTCAGCGCGTCCGCCACCCGCAGGCCGTGCAGCAGCCGGTGGATGGCGCGCACGCGCAGCGGATAGCGGACGGTGTCGACCAGCAGGACCAGACCGTGGTCCCAGGGGCTCGGCGAGGGGTGTTCCGCGCGGAGCAGCCGGTAGGTGGCCCAGCGGTGGTGGCCGTCGGCGATGAGAGCTTGGTGTCCGGCCAGGTCGGCGCGGACCAGGGTGAGGTCGTCGGGGTCGGTGACCGCCCAGAGGCGGTGGCGTACGCCGTCCTCGGTGGTGGTGGCGAGCAGCGGCGCGTGTGCGACCGTGCGCTCCACGACCTCGGCCGTGGCGCCGTTGCCGCGGTAGGTCAGGAGCAGGGGTTCCAGGTTGGCGCGGGTGGCGCGCATCAGGGCCGCGCGGTCGGCGACCACCGGGGGCATGACGTCCTCGTGCGGGAGGACCACGCCCTCTTCGGGTTCCGAGACGCGCAGGGCGCCGATGACGCCGCGCTGGACCAGGCCCTCGCCGTCGCGCTGTTCGTACACGTACAGCGCGGGCTCGGGATCGGCCCGCAGGACGCCCTCGGTGAGCCAGTGGCGCAGGGTGTCGGCCGCCTGGTCGTTGCGGACGGTGGGGGTTTCGGCCTGGGGGAGGATCAGCCGGACGATGTTGTGCGGGTCGGCGTCCTGGAGGTGGTGCAGGCCGTCGGGGCGCACGACCACGTCGTACGGCGGGGAGGTGACGGAGGCGAGACTGCCGACCCGTTCGGGGTCGTAACGAAGGCCCCGGAACGGTGTGAGTTCCAGGCCTCGGGGCGCCTTTGCTTCCGAGTGACCTGCGATGTTCATCCCGGCATCGTACGTGTGCGGGGGCTGTGGGGGATGATCGGGGGAAAGAGCGTCGAACGAGGAGCGATACCGCATGAGCCAGAGCGTCAGGACGAGGCCCGAGGGCAGTGGGCGGCCCCTGAGCGAGGCGTACGACACGGCGCTGCTCGATCTGGACGGGGTGGTGTATGCGGGCGGCGAGGCCATCGCGCACGCCGTGGACTCGCTCGCGGTCGCGCGGGAGGAGGGGATGCACCTCGCGTACGTCACCAACAACGCGCTGCGCACCCCGGACACCGTGGCGGGCCACCTCACCGAGCTGGGCATACCGACCGGGGCCGACGATGTGATCACCTCCGCGCAGGCGGTGGCACGGCTGATCAGCGAGCAGGTGCCCGCGGGGGCGAAGGTGCTGGTCATCGGCGGCGAAGGGCTGCGGGTGGCACTGCGTGAGCGCGGGCTGACGCCGGTGGAGTCGGCGGACGACGACCCGGCGGCCGTCGTGCAGGGCTACGGCGGTCCCGACCTGGCGTGGGGGCGGTTCGCGGAGGCGTCGTACGCGGTGGCGCGCGGGGTGCCGTGGTTCGCGTCCAACACCGATCTGACCATCCCGAGCGGGCGGGGCATCGCGCCGGGCAACGGCGCGGCCGTGGAGGTCGTCCGGATCGCGACCGGTGCCGAGCCGCAGGTCGCGGGCAAGCCGCTGCCCCCGATGCACAAGGAGACGATCCTGCGCACCGGTGCGAAGCGGCCGCTGGTGGTCGGGGACCGGCTGGACACCGACATCGAGGGCGCGTTCAACGGCGAGGTCGACTCGCTCCTCGTGCTGACCGGTGTCACCGACGGCGCCCTGCTGCTCGCCGCGCCCCCGCAGCACCGGCCGACCTATGTGGACGCCGACCTGCGCGGGCTGCTCACCGGGCAGCCGGAGGTCACGGAGGCGGGCGAGGGGTTCCGCTGCGGTGGCTGGACGGCGACGGCCGGGGCCGAGCGGCTGGAGCTGACGGGTGACGGCGAGACGCTGGACGGGCTGCGGGCGCTGTGCGCGGCGGCCTGGACGGCGGCCGGCGAGGGCGCCTGCACGCTGGACGGGGGCAAGGCGCTGGCCCGGCTGGGGCTCTGACCACGGCATATGCCCCCGAGCCGGGCTCGTGCCGGGTTCGTACGAGGGCCCGTACCGACCACTTGATCACATTGGAGGATAGGCTAACCTAACCTCGTGTTGGTCGAGAGTCCTCCGGAACCGCGCGCGGACATCAGCTCCGCGCCCCCGAAGCGACGCGCGGTACGGGCCCTCGGGCTCCTCCTCGCCGTCGTTCTCCTGGCCTTCGTCGCCCTGGCGAGCATCGCCATCGGCGCGAAGGCGCTGTCGCCGGACCAGGTCCTGCACGGCCTGTTCCACGACACGGGGACGTACGGCGACACCGTCGTGGGCGCCCGGATCTCGCGCACCCTCCTCGGTCTGCTGGCCGGGGCGGCGCTCGGCCTGTCCGGGGCGGTCCTCCAGGCGGTCACCCGCAATCCGCTGGCCGACCCCGGTCTGCTCGGCATCAACGCGGGTGCCTCCGCCGCCGTCGTCACGGCCATCACCTTCCTCGGCGTGACCTCGCTGACCGGCTATGTGTGGTTCGCGTTCGCCGGTGCGGCCGTGGTGGGCGCACTGGTGTGGTTCCTCGGCGGCAGCCGGGGCGCCACCCCGGTGCGGCTCGCGCTGGCCGGCACGGCGATCAGCGCCGCGCTGTACGGCTATCTCCAGGCGGTGATGATCTCCGACGACGCGGCGCTCGGCCGGATGCGGTTCTGGACGGTCGGCTCGCTGGACTCGGCCACCAGCGGGACCATCGTCCAGGTGCTGCCGTTCCTCGCGGTCGGCATGATCCTCGCGCTCGCGCTCGCCCGGCCGCTGAACGCCATGGAGATGGGCGACGACACCGCCCGAGCGCTCGGAGCCCACCTCCACCGCACCCGCGGCCTGGCCATGCTCGCCGCGACCGTGCTGTGCGGCGCCGCGACCGCCGCGTGCGGCCCGATCGTGTTCGTCGGTCTGATGGTCCCGCACGTGGTGCGTTCCTTCACCGGGCCCGACCTGCGCTGGATCCTGCCGTACGCCGCCGTGCTGTCGCCGGTGCTGCTGCTCGGCGCCGACATCGTCGGGCGGCTCGTCGTCCGCCCCGCGGAACTGCAGGTGGGCATCGTCACCGCGATCATCGGCGGCCCGCTGTTCATCATGCTCGTACGACGCCGGAGGACGGCCCAACTGTGAAGACGCACTCCCGGAGCCGTGCGGTACGCACCCCCGGCGGGCTCTCCGTGCGCGTGGACCCGCGCGGTCTGCTCGTCGTCCTGCTGCTGATCGTGGCCGTGCTCGTCGCGGGCGTGGCGCTGATCGGCACCGGCGACGCGAAGATCCCCGCGGCCGACGTGCTGCGGACGCTGGCCGGGAACGGCACCGCCTACCAGGACTTCATCGTCAACGAGCTGCGGCTGCCGCGGCTGCTCGTCGCCCTGCTGGTGGGCGCCTCGCTGGGTCTGGGCGGTGCCCTGTTCCAGTCGATCTCGCGCAACCCGCTGGGCAGCCCGGACGTGCTCGGCCTGTCCCAGGGCTCGACCGCGGGTGCCCTGGTCATGATCGTGCTGTTCTCCGGCAGCGCCACCGCCGTGACCGTCGGCGCGCTGGTCGGCGGTCTCGTCACGGGTGTCGCCATCTATCTGCTCGCCCGGAAGCAGGGCGTGCACGGCTACCGGCTCGTCCTGGTCGGCATCGGTGTCTCCGCGATCCTCACCGCCGTCAACGGCTATCTGATCACCAAGGCCGACATCGTGGACGCCGCCCGCGCGGTCGTCTGGATGACCGGCTCGCTCGACGGCAGGGACTGGTCCCAGGTCTGGCCACTGCTCGCCATGTGCGCGGTCCTCGTCCCGCTGGTCCTCGCCAACGGGCGGGGCCTGCGAATGACGGAGATGGGCGACGACGTGTCGTACGCGCTCGGGGTACGCGTACAGCGGGTGCGGCTCGTGCTGATGGTCTCCGCCGTCCTGCTCACCGCCGGTGCCACCGCCGCCGCCGGACCCGTCGGCTTCGTGGCGCTCACCGCGCCGCAGCTCGCCCGGCGGCTGACCCGCTCGCCCGGGCCCAACCTGGTGCCCTCCCTCTTCATGGGCGCCGCCCTGCTCGTCACCGCCGACTGGGCCTCGCAGCGCGTCTTCGGCGCCGACCAGCTGCCCGTCGGCGTGGTCACCGGCGTCCTCGGCGGCGCCTATCTGCTGTGGCTGCTGGTCACCGAGCGCCGGGCGGGCCGGATATGAGCGGCGCCCGGCACCCGGACGGCACGACGACGAACATCCCTAGGAGCACTGTGAACCGCCTGTCCGCCGAGAACGTCACCCTCGCCTACGAGCAGCGGGTCATCGCGGAGAAGCTGTCGGTGGAGATACCGGACAACTCCTTCACCGTGATCGTCGGCCCCAACGCGTGCGGCAAGTCCACGCTGCTGCGGGCGCTCTCGCGGATGCTGAAGCCCAGCGAGGGCCGGGTGCTGCTCGACGGCCAGGTCATCCAGTCCATGCCCGCCAAGAAGGTCGCCCGCACGCTCGGTCTGCTGCCCCAGTCCTCCATCGCGCCCGACGGCATCACCGTCGCCGACCTCGTGGCCCGGGGGCGCTACCCGCACCAGGGCATCCTGCGGCAGTGGTCCGCCGAGGACGAGCAGGTCGTCGCCGACTCCATGGCCCGCACCGGTGTGGCCGAGCTGGCGGAGCGGTACGTCGACGAGCTGTCCGGAGGTCAGCGCCAGCGCGTCTGGATCGCCATGGCGCTCGCGCAGCAGACCCCGCTGCTGCTCCTGGACGAGCCGACCACGTACCTCGACATCCAGCACCAGATCGACGTCCTCGACCTGTGCGCCGAGCTGCACGAGACCCAGGGCCGCACCCTGGTCGCCGTCCTGCACGACCTCAACCACGCCGCCCGTTACGCCACCCACCTCATCGCCCTGCGCGGCGGCGAGGTGATCGCGGAGGGCGCGCCCGGCGACATCGTCACCGCCGAGCTGGTCGAGAAGGTCTTCGGGCTGCGCTGCCAGGTCATCGACGACCCCGAGACCGGCACCCCGCTGGTGGTCCCGGCCGCGCGCAAGGCCCGCTCGGCGGCGGGGGCTACGGCGTCCTGAGCCGCGAGCCGGGTCTCACAGCAGCTTTCTCAGCCGGAACAGATCCAGCAGGCTCGCCTCCAGGCGCACCCGGCCCGAGCCCCAGGCGGTCGCGAAGTTCAGCTCGCCGTGCACCAGGGACACTAGGTCGTCGCCCGCCAGGGCGAGCCGGATCTGTGCCCGCTCGCCCGGCGGACCCGGCAGGGTCCGTTCCACCTCGATCCGGCCGCCCGTCATGCGGCCGGTGAAGGTGACGTCCAGGTCGGTGATGTGACAGCTCACCGAGCGGTCCAGGGCTGCGGCGGCGCGCATGTCGCCCTCGGCGCCCTGCATGTTGTCCGAAAGCTTCTCCAGTGCGGCGCGGCACTGCTCGATCGTGGCCATCGCGCACGACGGTACCCCAGTCGTTCGCGGTAGCGTCTGGGCATGAGCGAGTCCGCCGCCGAGCCGCAGGGCGCCACCGAGCACGACACCGGGTACGAACCCGAGGCGCCGGCCCCGCTGAACGTCCCCCGCGCCCCCACCGGCGACCCCGGCGTGGACGCCCGCCTGGCCCGGCTGGCCGACGCCGACCGCCTCACGACCGACGGACACCTCGCGGTGTACGAGGATGTACACGCGGGGCTGCGCGACGCGCTGGGCGCGCTCGACGCCCGGCCGGGGCCCCAGGTCCCCGCCGGACACCCCGCTGGACCCGCATCACCGTGAGAAGTCAGGAGCTGAACCGAACGTGGCTGGAGTCGCACGCCGCCGTCTGGACGCCGAGCTGGTCCGCAGGAAGCTGGCGCGCTCGCGCGAGCACGCGAGCCAGTTGATCGCCGCCGGGCGGGTCAGCGTCGGCAAGACCGTGGCGACCAAGCCGGCCACCCAGGTCGAGACGGCCGCCGCCATCGTGGTCCAGTCCGACGACGCCGACCCCGAGTACGTCTCCCGGGGCGGCCACAAGCTCGCCGGGGCCCTCGCCGCGTTCGTGCCCGAGGGGCTCGTCGTCGAGGGCCGACGCGCGCTGGACGCGGGCGCCTCCACCGGCGGCTTCACCGACGTGCTGCTGCGCGCGGGCGCCGCGCACGTCGTCGCCGTGGACGTCGGCTACGGGCAGCTCGCCTGGTCGCTGCAGAGCGATGAACGCGTCACCGTCAAGGACCGTACGAACGTACGTGAGTTGACGCTCGAGGCGATCGACGGGAAGCCTGTGGACCTGGTGGTGGGCGATCTGTCCTTCATTCCGCTGGGGCTGGTGCTGCCCGCCCTCAAGCGGTGCGTGACGCCGGACGCCGATCTGGTGATGATGGTCAAGCCGCAGTTCGAAGTGGGCAAGGAACGGCTGGGCAGCGGGGGAGTCGTACGGAGTCCGCAACTGCGGGCGGAGGCCGTGCGCGGGGTGGCCGAGAAGGCCTGGGAGCTGGGGCTCGGGGTGCGAGGAGTGACCGCGAGTCCGCTGCCGGGCCCCTCGGGCAATGTCGAGTACTTTCTCTGGCTGAGGTCCGGTGCACCCGAACTGGACCCGGCCGACGTCGATCGTGCAGTGGCGGAGGGGCCGCGTTGACACAGAACCGAGCGCGTACTGTTTTCCTGCTCGCCCACACCGGGCGCCCGGCTGCGATCCGCAGCGCGGAACTCGTGGTCAAGGGCCTGCTCTCGCACGGCATCGGGGTGCGGGTGCTGGAGGAGGAAGCGCGCGACCTGCCGCTGCCGGGCGAGGTCGAACTCGTCGGGGAGGCGACACCGCAGTCCCTGGACGGCTGCGAGCTGCTGATCGTCCTCGGCGGCGACGGCACCCTGCTGCGCGGCGCCGAGTTCGCCCGCGCCTCCGGGGTGCCGATGCTCGGCGTCAACCTCGGCAGCGTCGGCTTCCTCGCGGAGGCCGAGCGGGACGACCTGGACCGGGTCGTCGACCGGGTGGTGGCCCGCTCCTACGAGGTCGAAGAGCGCATGACCATCGACGTGGTCGTGCACCGCAACGGTGACATCGTGCACACCGACTGGGCGCTGAACGAGGCCGCCGTCCAGAAGGTCTCCGCCGAGAAGATGCTCGAAGTGGTGCTGGAGATCGACGGCCGCCCGGTCACCGCCTTCGGCTGCGACGGCATCGTGCTGTCCACGCCCACCGGGTCCACCGCCTACGCCTTCTCCGCCGGGGGACCGGTGGTCTGGCCCGAGGTGGAGGCGCTGCTCATGGTGCCGATCAGCGCCCACGCGCTGTTCGCCAAGCCGCTGGTCACCTCCCCGGACTCGGTGCTCGCCGTCGAGGTGCTGCCGCACGTCCCGCCGGGCGTGCTGTGGTGCGACGGGCGCCGCACCATCGAGCTGCCCCCCGGCGCCCGCGTGGAGGTCCGGCGCGGGGCCGTGCCGGTCCGGCTGGCCCGGCTGCACCACGCGTCCTTCACCGACCGTCTCGTGGCGAAGTTCGCCCTGCCCACCACGGGCTGGCGCGGGGCCCGGCAGGACCACACCACCGAGTGACATGGGCGGCCTGTGTGCGCATCCCGCCCCGGACCTCGTATGGTCTGTTCCGTGTTGGAGGAGATGCGCATACGGTCGCTCGGGGTCATCGACGACGCCGTGGTGGAGCTGTCGCCCGGGTTCACCGCTGTCACCGGTGAGACGGGTGCGGGCAAGACCATGGTCGTCACCAGCCTGGGGCTGCTGCTCGGCGGGCGCGCCGACCCGGCGTTGGTCCGGCTCGGCGCGGGCAAGGCGGTGGTGGAGGGGCGGATCGCCGTACCCGCCGGTGCCCCCGCCGTCGTACGTGCCGAGGAGGCAGGGGCCGAGCTGGACGACGGCGCCCTGCTGATCAGCCGCACCATCTCCGCCGAGGGCCGCTCCCGGGCGCACCTCGGCGGCCGCAGCGTCCCCGTCGGGCTGCTCGCCGAGCTGGCCGACGACCTGGTGGCCGTGCACGGCCAGACCGACCAGCAGGGCCTGCTCAAGGCGAACCGGCAGCGCGGCGCCCTCGACCGGTACGCGGGCGACGCCGTCGCGGTGCCCCTCGCCGCCTACACGGACGCCTACCGGCGGCTGCGCGCCGTGAGCGCCGAGCTGGACGAGATCGTCACCCGCGCCCGCGAGCGCGCCCAGGAAGCCGACCTGCTGCGCTTCGGCCTGGACGAGATCGCGGCCGTCGAGCCGCGCGCCGGGGAGGACGTGGAGCTGGCCGAGGAGGCCGAGCGGCTCGGGCACGCCGAGTCCCTGTCCTCCGCCGCGACCGCCGCGCACGCCGCCCTCGCCGGGAACCCCGAGGACCCCGAGGGCATCGACGCCGCCACGCTGATCGCCGGTGCCCACCGGGCGCTGGAGGCGGTCCGCTCGCACGATCCGGCGCTGGCCGCGCTCGCGGACCGCATCGGGGAGATCGGCATCCTCGCCGGGGACGTGGCGGGCGAGCTGGCCGGGTACGCCGACGACCTGGACGCCGACCCGCTGCGGCTGGCCGCCGTGGAGGAGCGCCGGGCCGCGCTGAACGCGCTGACCCGCAAGTACGGCGAGGACATCACCGCCGTGCTGGCCTGGGCCGAGCAGGGAGCCGCCCGGCTGACGGAGCTGGACGGCGACGACGAGCGGATCACCGAGCTGACCGCCGAACGCGACGCACTCGGCGCCGAACTGGGCGCGCTGGCCGAGCGGTTGACCAAGGCGCGCACCGAGGCCGCCGAGCGGTTCGCGGCCGCCGTCACCGCCGAGCTGGCCTCCCTCGCCATGCCGCACGCCCGGGTGTCCTTCGACATCCGGCAGACCGAGGACCCCGAGGGCGTCGAGGCGGGCGGCCGCACGGTCGCCTACGGCCCCTCCGGCGTGGACGAGGTCGAGCTGCTCCTCGCCCCGCACCCCGGCGCCCCGCCCCGGCCCATCGCCAAGGGCGCCTCCGGCGGTGAGCTGTCCCGTGTGATGCTCGCCGTGGAGGTCGTCTTCGCGGGCACCGACCCGGTGCCGACCTACCTCTTCGACGAGGTGGACGCCGGAGTCGGCGGCAAGGCGGCCGTCGAGATCGGCCGCCGGCTGGCCAAGCTCGCCCGCACCGCGCAGGTCGTCGTGGTCACCCACCTGCCCCAGGTCGCCGCCTTCGCCGACCGTCAGTTGCTGGTGGAGAAGACCAACGACGGCTCGGTCACCCGCTCCGGCGTCAAGGTCCTGGAGGGCGAGGAACGCGTCCGCGAACTCTCCCGGATGCTGGCGGGCCAGGAGGACTCCGAGGCGGCCCGGGCGCACGCGGAGGAACTGCTGGCGACGGCGCGCGGGGAGTCGTAGGCGGGTTCCCCTGCCCGGCGGGGCAGCTCAACTCCCTTCTACAGTGGCGGGATGACCACCAGAGCGACCACCTTCGCGACGGCCGCCCTCCTCACCCGGGGCGCCACCGCCGCCCTGCGTGCCCTCGCCCCGGGCGGCGCCGGCCGCTGGCGGCGGAAGAACCACGCGGGCCGGACCGTGGAGCTGTACTGCGGCCCGGGCTGTGCCGCCGCGACCGCCCTCGCCGCCGCGCGCGTCCACCCCGCCGCCGGGCTCGCGGTGTTCGCCGCCGGTGCCTGTGGGGCGTACGACGACGTCGCCGGGGCCGACGACCCGCGCCGGGGCTTCCGGGCCCACCTCGGCGCACTGCGCGAGGGCGACGTCACCTCCGGCGCCGTGAAGTTGTTCGGCATCACGGCCGCCGCACTCGTGGCGGGGGCGTTTCTCAAGCAGCGCCCGCTGGACCGGCTGCTGGCGGGCGTCGTGATCGCGGGAGCCGCGCACACCGTGAACCTCCTCGACGTACGCCCCGCCCGCGCCGCCTCGGCGGTGCTCGCGCTCGGGACGCCGGGGCTGCTGCGCTCCGGACCCGGCGGTGCGCTGGCGGCGGCCGCCACGGGCGCGGCGGCGGCCGTGCTGCCCGAGGACCTGGCGGAGCGCGCGATGATCGGGGACAGCGGCGCGCACGCCCTGGGCGCCGCGCTCGGGACCGCCGTGGTGGCGGCCAGCGGCCGCGCTGGACTGCTCGCGCACGCCGTCGCCGTCGTCGCCGCCACGGTGTACGGGGAACGGGTGAGCGAGTGGGCGCGGGCGCTCGGGTCCGCCGACAGCACGGTCCGGCCGGCTCACCCGCACGGGTGATATGCGCCTGTGTGTTGCCTCTCCCCGCCGGGACCCCCGCCGACCGGCGATTCCCGGAACGGCCTTGGCTCCTGGCATCCTTGAGGGAGAAAGCGGCCGGTGCGAAGGGGGCGCGGCAGCTCCTCGCGGCGCCGGCGACCGCTACCGTCTGTACGTCCCTTCGTGAATGCCCGCCGAATCAGGAGCCGGCCCCGTGAGCCCCGTGAGCAGCACCGCACCGCCCGGCCAGTCGCCGCTGCGCACCGTCCAGGTGCTCGGCGGAGGCAACGCGGGCAGCAGCGCGCATGTGCGCTCCCTGGCGGCGGGCCTGGTCGCGCGCGGGGTGCGGGTCACCGTGTGCGCACCGGCCGAGGCGGACCACGCCTACGACTTCAGCGGGACCGGAGCCGAGCACCTGCCCGTGCCGCGCAGCAGCGACCCGGCGGCCGTCGCCGCGCTGCGGGCGGCCTGCGCGGACGCCGACCTGGTCCACGCGCACGGCCTGCACGCCTCCTTCCGTACCGTGCTCGCGCTCGGCGGCCGGACCACCCCGCTGGTCGTCACCTGGCACAACCGGGCGCGTGCCGAGGGCGCCCGGGCGCATCTGCTGCGCTTGCTGGAGCGGCGCGTGATGCGCACCGCCACCGTCGTGCTCGGCACCAGCTCCGACCTCGTGGACCGGGCCCGCAGGACCGGGGCGCGCGACGCCCGGCTCGCCGCCGTGGGCCTGCCGGGCGGCCGGTACGGCGGCCGCGGCCCCGACCCCGAGCGGCCCGCCGACAAGGTGCGGGCCGAACTCGGCGCCACCGGACGCCCGTTGCTCGTCTCGGTCGCCTCTCTTGACCGGCACCGCGGGCACGAGACGCTGCTCGACGCGGCCCGCGCCTGGCGCGACCTCGACCCGCAGCCGCTGGTCGTCGTCGCGGGGGAGGGACCGCTGCGGCCGGAGTTGCAGCGCCGGATCGAGGCCGAGCACCTGCCGGTCCGGCTCCTCGGCTTCCGCGACGACGTGCCCGACCTGCTCGCCGCCGCCGATCTGGCGCTGCTGACCGGCCGTTGGGAGTCGCGCTCGGTGTTCGCGCAGGAGGCGCTGTACGCCCGGGTGCCGCTGGTGGCGACCGCCGTCGGCGGGGTACCGGACCTCGTGGGCGACGCGGCCCACCTCGTCCCCTACGGCGACGGACCCGCCCTCGCCGCCGCCGTCACCGATCTGCTCGCCGACGCCGAGCGGCGCGAGGGCTTGCGTGAACGGGGCGTCCAACAGGCTGCCACCTGGCCGACCGAGGACGAGACGGTCGCCCAAGTCCTCAGCGTCTACGACGAGTTGACCCTGCCGGTGCCGCTCGCCTGAGGTGTCCGCCCTACGCCACGTGTTCCCGGGCGCGCAGCGCGAGGCTCAACGCCAGTACCGTCTGCGGGTCGTCGAGGTCGGTGCCCAGCAACTCGCCTATCCGGGCGAGCCGGTTGTAGAGGGTCTGCCGGTTCAGATGCAGTTCGCGGGCGGTCTCCGCCTTGCAGCCCGCGTGGGCGAGGTAGGTCTCCAGGGTCGGCAGCAGCGGTGGCCGCGAGCGTGCGTCGTGTTCGAGGAGCGAGCCGAGCGCGCGGTCCACGAACGCCGCCAGGTCCGGGTGGTCGCGCAGCCGCCACAGCAGCAGGTCGATGTCGAGGCGCCGCGCGTCGTACCAGGGCCGGTCGGCCGGACCGCGCAGCGCCGCCGCCGCCTCGGCCGCGTGCCGCAGCGCCGCCGGTACGGCCGCCCAGTCGCCCGCCGCCCCGACCACCACCAGCGGCGGCGGACCGCCCGGGTGCAGCAGCCCGGCCCGTTCCACCCCGGTCCGCAGCGCGGCCGCCACCCGGTCCGCGACGGCGGCTCGCTCCGACTCGGTGCGCAGCCCCGCGAGCACCGGCACCCTGCCCTCCAACGGCCGCACCCCCAGCAGCACCGGCACCCCCACCGAGGCCAGCTCCTTCGCCACCGCCTGCGCCAGCACCGCCCACCCCGCGCCCGGGGCGACACAGTCCCCGAGCCGCATCACGACCGGCAGCAGCGGGCCCTCGCCGGGCCGGAAGCCCAGCACCCGGCCTTGCGCCGGGGCGTCCTCGGCGGCGATGCGCCCCTCGGCGAGATCGCTCAGGAAGTCGCCCCGGCCGCGTGCCGCCAGCTCCTCCTCCTGCCGGGCCTGCATCAGCACCACGGCGACGATCCCGGCCGCCCGCTCGGCCGCCATCCGGTGCACCGGGGTCAGCGGCCCGCACACCGGCAGCAGCACCAGGCGTGCCCGCGCCGAACCCGGACCGGGGCCGCCACCGGGCACGTCCACCAGCAGCGAACCGGCCGGGGGCGGCACGTCCCGCTGCTTGGCGCGCAGCCCCTCCCACACCTGCAGGGCGTCCGCGCCCTCGGGTCCCGTCCCGGCCGCGTACAGCAGCCGGCCGTCCGCCGTCTCCAGGAACACCGGATTGGCCGCGAAGTCCGCCAGGATGCCCAGCATCTGCGGCACCCCGCCCCCGCCGAGCAGCGCCTCGGTGCAGCGGCGGTGCACCTCCTCCGCCCGCTGGAGCAGCGCGTAGTGCCCGTTGACGATCTCGGTGTGGATCTCCTCGGTGACGGTCACGAACGCCACCTCGCGATGGAGCTGCACCAGCGGCAGCCCGGTCGCCCGAGCCGTGTCCACCAGGGCGGCGGGCAGCCGGGTGAAGCGCGGGCCCAGCTCCACCACCAGCGCGGCGATGCCCCGCTCGGCCAGCGTGCGGACGAACGCCCGCTGCTCCGCGGGGCGCGTGCCGAGACCGTACCCGGTGGTGAGCAGCAGCTCGCCGCCCTTGAGCAGCGAGGCGATGTTCGGCACCTCGCCCGCGTGCACCCAGCGCACCGTGCGCCCCAGGCGGTCGCCGCCCGCCAGGACCTCCGGCAGCCCGCCGCGCAGCCCCGGCAGTTCCAGGGCCCGCCGGACGGTGATCCCCGCGCCGCGCGGGGCGCCCCCGCTCTCCGTACCGCTGTCCATGCGCCGGACGCTACCCGCGCGGTCGCCGCTCCGACAGCCCCGGCCGTGGCGGCCGGGGACCGGCGCTCCGCTCCGGCGTGCCAACTCCGCTACAGCGGACGGATGTTGTGGTTGAAGCGGAAGACGTTGTCCGGATCGTAGGCCCGCTTCACCTTCTCCAGGCGCAGCAGGTTCTCCGCGCCGAGCCCGGCGCGGACCCGCTCCGCGCCCTCGTCGCCGATGAAGTTCAGGTAGACGTCGCCGGTGCTCCACGGCTTCACCGCCGTGCGGACCTCGCGCACCCAGTCGACGGCGCGGGTGTCGTCGGCGGGGGCCTCCCACGCGGCGAAGGGGTGCGCGACCCAGGCCGCGTCCCGGTACGGCACCGGGTACTCGTGCGAGCCGGCGGCGATCGCGCCGCCCTGCGGGAACAGGATGTGCTGGGTGGCGGTCGGCACGGGCTCGTTCCGGGCGAGGGCGCAGTACACCTCCACCAGCTCGTCCGGCATCCCGGTCAGATACTCGGCCGACCAGTAGTTCCGCAGCCCCGGCGGGTCGTCGATCATGCACTGCACGTCGGCGTACGGCACCTCGCCGACCAGACCGCCCTCGTACGGCAGCGCCAGCAGCGGCGCCGCCAGCTCGTGCAGGAGGTCGAGGGAGCCCGCGTGCGTGACCAGCACCGCGCAGACCAGTTGCCCCACCATCTGCTCGGGGACGAACTCGAAGGGCGGCCCGGTGAGGTAGATCGTGGCGCCGCTCAGCCCGTCGGGTCCCGCCTCGATCACGTCGCGGAACGTGCGGACCGCCTCGGGTCCGTCCTCCGGCGCGAACAGCAGCAGCGCGATCGAGAACTCGGGCAGCTCGTGCAGGCCCAGCGTGAGCGCGGTCGCCACGCCGAAATTGCCGCCACCGCCGTGCAGCGCCCAGAACAGCTCGGGGTTCTCCCGTGAACTCGCGCGCACCTTCTCGGCGTCGGCGGTCACCAGCTCCACCTCGCGGAGGTTGTCGACGGCGAGCCCGTGGATCCGGTCCAGCCAGCCGGTGCCACCGCCGAGCACGAACCCGCCGACTCCGGTGGTCGAGGCCCGGCCGCCCGTGGTGGCCAGACCGTACGGCTGGGTGGCCCGGTCCATGTGGCTCATGGTCGCCCCACCCCCGACCCGCACCTCACGGGCCTCCAGGTCGACGTCCACCTGGTGCATCCGGCGCAGATCCACCACCACCGCGCCGTCCCCCAGCGCCGTACCGGCCACACTGTGCCCGCCCCCGCGCACCGCGACCGGCAGATCCAGCTCCCGCGCGAACCGCACGGCCCGGATCACGTCGGCCACATCCGCGCACTGGGCGATCACCGCGGGCCGCCGGTCGACCATCGCGTTGTAGACGGCCCTGGCCTCGTCGTATCCCGCGTCCCCCGGCGCGAACACCTCTCCGGCCAGCTCCTCGCGCAGCACGGCCAACGCCGCACCCGCCTTCGAGAGGGAAGCCATGGCCGCCCCCTTCCGAGATCGGGGGCAGAATGCGCTCCCAGCCTAGGCTCGCGGGGCACGGCGGTCATCCGCACCCCACGCCACCCGGGTGGTCAGCCCCCGTACGCCCCGGACGCCGTCAGCCTCAGCGCCGTGTCGATCAGGGGCACATGGCTGAACGCCTGCGGGAAGTTGCCGACCTGGCGTTTCAGGCGGGAGTCCCACTCCTCGGCGAGGAGGCCGAGGTCGTTGCGGAGGGCGAGGAGCTTTTCGAAGAGCTTGCGTGCCTCGTCCACGCGGCCGATCATCGCGAGGTCGTCGGCCATCCAGAAGGAGCAGGCGAGGAAGGCGCCCTCGTCGCCGGGGAGGCCGTCGACGCCCGCGTCCTCGCCGTCGGTGGGGTAGCGCAGGATGAAGCCGTCCGGGGTGGACAGCTCGCGCTGGATCGCCTCGATGGTGCCGATGACGCGCTTGTCGTCCGGGGGCAGGAAGCCCATCTGGGGGATGAGCAGCAGGGAGGCGTCCAGCTCCTTGGAGCCGTAGTACTGCGTGAAGGTGTTGCGCTCCGGGTCGTATCCCTTCTCGCAGACCTCACGGTGGATCTCGTCGCGCAGTTCCTTCCAGCGCTCCAGCGGCCCCTCCGCGTCACCGGACTCGATCAGCTTGATCGTGCGGTCCACGGCGACCCAGGCCATCACCTTGGAGTGCACGAACTGCCGGCGCGGCCCGCGCACCTCCCAGATGCCCTCGTCCGGCTCCCGCCAGTGGTCCTCCAGATAGCGGATCAGCTTCATCTGGAGCACCGAGGCGTAGTCGTTGCGGGCGAGCCCCGTCATGTGGCCCAGGTGCAGCGCCTCGATGACCTCGCCGTACACGTCGAGCTGGAGCTGGTGCGCCGCGCCGTTGCCCACCCGGACCGGGGTCGAGTGCTCGTACCCCGGCAGCCAGTCCAGCTCGGCCTCGCCCAGCTCGCGCTCACCGGCGATGCCGTACATGATCTGCAGGTTCTCCGGGTCGCCCGCGACCGCCCGCAGCAGCCACTCGCGCCAGGCACGCGCCTCGTCGCGGTAGCCGGTGCGCAGCAGCGAGGACAGGGTGATCGCCGCGTCCCGCAGCCAGGTGTAGCGGTAGTCCCAGTTCCGCACGCCCCCGATGTCCTCGGGCAGCGAGGTCGTGGGCGCGGCGACGATGCCGCCGGTCGGGGCGTACGTCAGCGCCTTCAGGGTGATCAGCGAGCGGATCACGGCCTCCCGGTAGGGGCCGTGGTACGTGCACTGCTCGACCCACTCGCGCCAGAACTCCTCCGTCGCCTCCAGCGACTGCTCCGGCTCGGGCAGCGGCGGCGGCGACTTGTGCGAGGGCTGCCAGGAGATCGTGAACGCCACCCGCTCACCGGCGGAGACGGCGAAGTCGGAGTACGTCGTCAGGTCCTTGCCGTAGGTCTCGGCGTCCGTGTCGAACCACACCGAGTCCGGGCCCGCCACCGCCACCGTGCGGTTCTCGTGCTTGTGCACCCACGGCACCACCCGGCCGTAGGAGAACCGCATCCGCAGCTCCGAGCGCATCGGCACCCGGCCGCTGACGCCCTCCACGATCCGGATGAGCTGCGGGGCGCCGTCGCGCGGCGGCATGAAGTCGGTCACACGGACCGTGCCGCTCGGGGTGTCCCACTCCGATTCCAGGATCAGCGAGTCGCCGCGGTAGCCGCGCCGGGCGGCCTTGGGCGGCGGCGCGTCGGCCGCGTGCGCCGGGCCGAGCCGCCAGAAGCCGTGCTCCTCGGTGCCCAGCAGGCCGGCGAAGATGGCATGGGAGTCGAATCGGGGCAGGCACAGCCAGTCCACCGTGCCGTCCCGGCAGACCAGTGCGGCGGTCTGCATGTCTCCGATGAGTGCGTAGTCTTCGATGCGCCCGGCCACGTGCAACTCCAGTCGAACGGCCACGTCACCCCCGCGCGAGGGGGCTGTCGCTAGTGCGGTCAAGGGGTCGTTGTTGATGCGTCGTTGAGCGGTGAAGCAAAGCAGCCGTCCGAGCCCTGAGGCAAACGGCAGTCCCGCTCGACGAACTGCCGCGCTGTAGTTGTCTCCGGCGGGTGGTGCGGGCGGGGGTGTGCCGTCGTTCCGGCCGGGCTCGGCAGCGAGTGTCCGAGCAGGATACGACGCACGTAGATGATCCGCGCGCCGCTCCGGGCAACCCGTGTGAGCCGAACGAGTGAGCACCGGGTGAGAACCCCGTGACAGCCCGGGGACACCTCCCGCACTGGTCACAGCCGCGTGCCCGAGTCGTCGCGGAGCGTGCCCGGGCGCCATCCCCTCCGGGCGCTGATACCCTGGTAGCCCGTGGACCGGTGGGAGAAAAACCCCCGAACCGCAGCGACGGCGCCACCGCGAGGAAGACATGATCCTCCGGGCCGACGGCCGTTCCGCATCACAGACAGCGACCACGGGAGCCCCCTCTTGGCCATGCCGCCGAAATCTACGACGACCAAGCACATCTTCGTCACCGGGGGTGTCGCCTCCTCGCTCGGCAAGGGCCTCACCGCCTCGAGCCTCGGAATGCTGCTCAAGGCTCGCGGCCTGCGCGTCGTGATGCAGAAGCTCGACCCGTACCTGAACGTGGACCCGGGCACGATGAACCCCTTCCAGCACGGTGAGGTGTTCGTCACCAACGACGGCGCCGAGACCGACCTGGACATCGGCCACTACGAGCGCTTCCTCGACCGCGACCTCGACGGCTCCGCGAACGTCACCACCGGCCAGGTCTACTCCACCGTGATCGCCAAGGAGCGGCGCGGCGAGTACCTGGGCGACACCGTGCAGGTCATCCCGCACATCACCAACGAGATCAAGCACCGCATCCGGCGCATGGCCACCGACGAGGTGGACGTCGTCATCACCGAGGTCGGCGGCACCGTCGGCGACATCGAGTCGCTCCCGTTCCTGGAGACCGTCCGCCAGGTCCGCCACGAGGTCGGCCGGGACAACGTCTTCGTCGTCCACATCTCGCTGCTGCCCTACATCGGCCCCTCCGGCGAGCTGAAGACCAAGCCGACCCAGCACTCCGTCGCCGCGCTGCGCAACATCGGTATCCAGCCGGACGCCATCGTGCTGCGCTGCGACCGCGAGGTCCCCACCGCCATCAAGCGCAAGATCTCGCTGATGTGCGACGTGGACGAGGCCGCCGTCGTGGCCTGCCCCGACGCCCGCTCGATCTACGACATCCCGAAGGTCATCCACGGCGAGGGCCTGGACGCCTACGTCGTGCGCAAGCTCGACCTGCCCTTCCGCGACGTGGACTGGACGACCTGGGACGACCTGCTGGACCGCGTCCACAAGCCGGACCACGAGATCACCCTGGCCCTGGTCGGCAAGTACATCGACCTGCCCGACGCCTACCTCTCGGTCACCGAGGCGCTGCGCGCGGGCGGCTTCGCCAACAAGGCCCGCGTCAAGATCAAGTGGGTCACCTCGGACGACTGCAAGACCCCGGCCGGTGCCGCCGCCGCCCTCGGCGACGTGGACGGCATCTGCATCCCCGGCGGCTTCGGCGACCGCGGTGTGCTCGGCAAGGTCGGCGCGATCCGCTACGCCCGCGAGAACAAGATCCCGCTGCTCGGCCTCTGCCTGGGCCTGCAGTGCGTGGTGATCGAGGCCGCGCGCAACCTGGCGGACATCGCCGACGCCAACTCCACCGAGTTCGACCCGGCCACCGCCCACCCGGTCATCTCCACCATGGCCGAGCAGATGGACATCGTCGCCGGTGAGGGCGACATGGGCGGCACCATGCGGCTCGGCATGTACCCCGCCAAGCTGGCCGAGGGCTCCATCGTGCGCGAGGTCTACGACGGCAAGGAGTACGTCGAGGAGCGGCACCGTCACCGCTACGAGGTCAACAACTCCTACCGCGCCGAGCTGGAGAAGAAGGCCGGTGTCCTCTTCTCGGGCACCTCGCCCGACGGCAAGCTCGTCGAGTACGTCGAGTACCCGCGTGACGTCCACCCCTACCTGGTCGCCACGCAGGCGCACCCCGAGCTGCGCTCCCGGCCGACCCGGCCGCACCCGCTGTTCGCGGGCCTGGTGAAGGCTTCCGTCGAGCGCAAGACGGCGGGCAAGCCGAAGAACTCCAAGTAACACACCGATTGTTACGGTGACCGGGGTGCGAACCTTCAACAGGGACGCACCCCGGTTTTCTTTGCGCGACGGGAAGGACAGGGCATGACGATCAAGGACACCCCCGAGGAGTGGGAGGTCCGCGGCACCGCGACCCCCTTCAAGGGCAACAAGACTGCCGTCCGCACGGACGACGTGGTCATGCCCGACGGCTCGGTGGTCCGCCGCGACTACCAGGTCCACCCCGGCTCCGTCGCCGTCCTCGCCCTGGACGAGCGGGACCGGGTCCTGCTGATCAACCAGTACCGCCACCCGGTGCGCCACAAGCTCTGGGAGATCCCCGCCGGTCTGCTCGACGTGCCCGGCGAGAACCCGCTGCACGCCGCCCAGCGCGAGCTGTACGAGGAGGCGCACGTCAAGGCCGAGGACTGGCGCGTGCTCACCGACGTCTACACCACGCCGGGCGGCTGCGACGAGGCGGTGCGGATCTTCCTCGCCCGCGATCTCTCCGAAGCGGAGGGCGAGCGGTTCGAGACCGAGCACGAGGAGACGGACATGGAGTACGCGCGCGTGCCCGTGGACGAGCTGGTCCGGCTGATCCTCGCCGGCGACCTGCACAACAACTGCCTGGTCGTGGGCGTCCTCTCACTGGTCGCCGCGCGCGGCGGGGAGGGCCTGGACGCGCTGCGCCCGGCCGACGCGCCGTGGCCCGCGCGGCCCTTCAGCGCCTGACGAGGCAGGTGACGGTATTGGTGTGACCATCGCTTGATCCGATCGGGGGATGTCACCGCCCCGCTCCCACGGGAAGGTCGCAGAGCGTGAACTAGGCTCTGGAATCGCCCGTACCGGAAGAACCGGCGGGCTTTGCGCGTGCGGTGGGACGGGAGCGTGACCCGTGACGGATCAGGCGGTGGACCAGGACGATGTGCGGCCGGCGGAGCCTCCAGCCGCACCGGCCTCATTCCTGGGACGCACACGGGAGTTGAAAGAGCTGCGCGCCGACATCGAGCGCGCGGGCCTGGACACCCTCGCCGGCCGAAAGGCCCCCCGCGCACGGGTGCTCCTCATCGCCGGACGCCCCGGCTCCGGCCGCACCGCTCTCGCCGGGGAACTCGTCCGGCAGCTCGCTCCCCGTTACCCCGACGGCGTCCTGCGTGCCCGGCTCGCCGACCCCGACGGCACTCCCGTACCGGTCGAGCGCACCGCCCGCGACCTGCTCACCGCCCTCGGCGTGCCCGCCCCCGCCGGAGCGCCCGAGGACGTGCTCACGGAGGCGCTGCGCACCGCCCTCACCGGCCGCCGCGTACTGCTCCTGCTGGACGACGCGACCGGCGCCGAACAGGTCGACGCCCTGCTCCCGGACGCCCCGGACTGCCTGGTCGTCGCCGTCTCCGGGGGCCCGCTGACCGGCATTCCCGGGGTCCGCCCCTGCACCCTGGGCGGCCTCGACACCAAGTCGGCCGTCGAGCTCCTCACCCGCTGGGCCGGGTCGGTGCGCGTCACCGTCGACCCGCGCTCCGCCGAGAACCTGGCCGAGATCTGCCAGGGACAGCCCGCCGCGCTCACCCTCGCCGGCGGCTGGCTCGCCTCGCGCCCCCAGGCCGGGATCTCCGACCTCGCCAAACGGATGCACGCCGACACCGACGACGGCGGCGACAGCCCCCCGCTCACCCGCGTTCTCCGGCTCGTGCACGACCGGCTGCCCGTCGCCTCCGCCCGGCTGCTGCGGCTGCTCTCCCAGGCCCCGGCCGGGACCGTCGACCCCCACACCGCCTCCGCCCTGGCCGGCTGCTCGCCCGCCCGCGCCCGCGCCGTCCTGGACGACCTCACCGCCCTCGGCCTGCTGCACGCCGCCGACGCCCCGCTGCCCGAGTACGAGGTGCCCGGCTGTCTGCACCCCCTGCTGCGCGCCCTCGCCGAGAAGGAGGAGCGCCCGGCGGAACTCCAGTTGGCCCGCGCCCGCGTCCTGGAGCGCGACGTACGGCTGCTCCAGTCCTGCCGCGCCGCCGCCGATACCGGCAGTCCGCAGGCCCGCGAGAAGCTGCGCTCGCTGCCCCCCGCGCTGCGCTTCGCGAGCCCCGAGGCCGCCGCCGAGTGGCTCACCGTCCGCCGCCCCGCCCTGCTGGCCGCCGCCCGGCTCGCCGTGGCCGACGGCGACCTCGACACCCTCGCCCGCCGTCTGATGTCCCAGCTCGTGCGCGCCATGGTCGCCCACTTCGGCACCCAGGCCGCCGCGGCCGACCTCTACGGCATCCACGGTCTCGTCCTCGACGTGGCCGAGCGGCGCGGCCTGCCCCGCGAGAAGGCCGCCGCCCTGCTCAACCTCGGCGACCTCGACGCCCAGACCGGCCGTGTCCGCGACGCGCTCGCCCGCTACCGGGCCGCCCTGGACGCCGGACGCGCGGCGAACGACCCCTACGCCACCGGCCGCGCGATGGAATCCGTCGGCGGCGCCCACCAGGAGCTGGGCGACCACGACCGGGCCGCCGACTGGTTCGGCCGCGCGCTCGCCGACCGGCTCGCCCGGGACGAACGCGCCCACGCCGCCCGGCTCTACGGCCGCATCGCCACCGCCCACACCTACGCGGGCCGTTACGGCGAGGCACTGCGCAACTGGCGCTCCGCGGCGGCCGGTTACCGCAGGGAGGGCGACACCGTCGCCTATGCCCGGGCGCTCAGCGAGACCGCCCGCGTCCAGGAGTACGCCGGGCGCCCCGAGGAATCGCTGCGCACCTGCCGCGAGGCCGCCGAGTGGGCACGACGCGCCGAGGACAGCCGGCTCCAGGCCGCGCTCCAGCTGCGCATGGCCGACACCCTGGACCGTCTCGGCGACCCCACCGCCGCCCGCCTGCACCGCGCCGCCGCGGAGCGCATCCTGGGGAAGGAGGGCCCGGCGCGGGACCCGGAGCCGGACCCCACGGGGGCGATCGGTCCGGAACCCCTCGCCAATGCCTGCGAAATCCGTAGTCCCTCCGCTGAAGATTGATGCAATGAAAGGCTAGACACGCAGAACACCTTCATTAAACTGGCTCTGCCGCACGTTCTCCTGCGGTGTCTCCCGGTGTGCGCCAGCGCGCCCGGTATGTCTTTCAGTGCACCCCCTACCCTCTGAGCCAAGGACCGTGATCGACGTGAAGGTCGGCATCCCCCGCGAGGTCAAGAACAACGAGTTCCGGGTGGCCATCACCCCCGCCGGCGTGCACGAGCTGGTGCGCAACGGCCACCAGGTCGTCGTCGAGCGCGGCGCCGGCCTCGGCTCCTCGATCACGGACGAGGAGTACATCGCCGCCGGTGCGGGCATCCTCGACAGCGCCGACGAGGTGTGGGCCACCGCCGACCTGCTGCTGAAGGTCAAGGAGCCCGTCGCGGAGGAGTACCACCGGCTGCGCAAGGACCAGATCCTCTTCACCTACCTGCACCTGGCCGCCTCCCGCGAGTGCACGGACGCCCTCCTGGAGTCCAGCACCACCGCCATCGCGTACGAGACGGTCGAGCTGGCCAACCGCGCGCTGCCGCTGCTCGCCCCGATGTCCGAGGTCGCGGGCCGCCTCGCCCCGCAGGTCGGCGCCTACCACCTGATGCGCCCGGCCGGTGGCCGCGGCGTGCTCCCCGGCGGCGTGCCCGGCGTGACCCCGGCCAAGGCCGTGGTCATCGGCGGCGGCGTCTCCGGCTGGAACGCCGTGCAGATCGCCGTCGGCATGGGCTTCGAGGTGACGCTGCTCGACCGCGACATCAACAAGCTGCGCGAGGCCGACCGGATCTTCGGCAGCAAGGTCAAGGCGATCATGTCCAACGCCTTCGAGCTGGAGAAGGCGGTCCTCGACGCCGACCTCGTCATCGGCGCCGTCCTCATCCCGGGCGCCAAGGCCCCGAAGCTGGTCACCAACGAGATGGTGTCCCGGATGAAGCCCGGAAGTGTCCTTGTCGACATCGCGATCGACCAGGGCGGCTGCTTCGAGGACTCCCGTCCGACCACGCACGCCGAGCCGACCTTCCGGGTGCACAACTCGGTCTTCTACTGCGTCGCCAACATGCCCGGCGCGGTGCCCAACACCTCCACCAACGCGCTCACCAACGCGACGCTTCCCTACATCGTCTCGCTGGCCAACAACGGCTGGGTCGAGGCGCTGCGCCGCGACGCCGCCCTCGCCCGGGGTCTCAACACCCATGACGGCAAGGTGGTCTACAAGGAGGTCGCCGAGGCCCACGGTCTGGACCACGTGAGCATCGACGCGCTGATCGGCTGACACCGACGGCTGCGGCGAGTCGTCAAGTCGTCAGCGTCGTAAAGGCGATTCGTCAACACATCCCGTCAACACCGCGCACCCGGCCGGACCTTGCCCGAAGGTCCGGCCGGATGTGTGTATGGTCACTTTGCGACACTCGGTCAACTCGCCTCGAACGTAACCCTTCGACCGATTCGTACACCGGTGAAACCTGCTGTGCGACGGTCGTACGCCCTTGACAGAGGGATGTTTCATTGTCGACACATCCGGCCGGGTCCGGCGGATTGTGTTGCTGCGGACCGCCGACACGCCATAGAGTCGCCAACCGTCGGCATGGTGCCACGCTGACCTTGTCTAGAAGTTTCCTGGTCACCAAGGAGGTAAGACGACTTGTGAATGAGTCGACATTTTCTCCCGGGGGTGGTCAACCAGGAATGCCGGCACGGGGTCACCAGGACCCCACGGGATTCGAGGCTGTCGGCTCCGTAGCTGTGCGCACCTTCGCAGCCCACCAGAGTCCGGAACCGCAGACGGTCCGGACAGCACACCAGAGCATGGATGGCCATCACGTGAACGCCATGGCCGGCGACGGAAGTGGCGCGCCCCACAACCACTTCGCCGACTACGACGAACTGCCCGAGGGGCACTTCTACGACCCCGACGCCGAGTACGAGCCCGATCCGGAGTACGCGGCCACGCTCGCGCCCGACGCGGCCCGTCAGCGCCGTGAGCGCGTCGGCCCGACCGGGCGCCCGCTGCCGTACTTCCCGATCCCGGGCCCGCTGACCGACCACGGCCCCGCGAAGATCATCGCGATGTGCAACCAGAAGGGCGGCGTCGGCAAGACCACGTCGACCATCAACCTGGGTGCCGCGCTCGCGGAGTACGGCCGGCGTGTGCTGCTCGTGGACTTCGACCCGCAGGGCGCGCTGTCGGTGGGTCTCGGCGTCAACCCGATGGAGCTGGACCTCACGGTCTACAACCTGCTCATGGAGCGGGGCATGTCGGCCGACGAGGTCCTGCTGAAGACGGCGGTCCCCAACATGGACCTGCTGCCCTCCAACATCGACCTGTCCGCCGCCGAGGTGCAGTTGGTCTCCGAGGTCGCGCGCGAGTCGACGCTCCAGCGCGCCCTCAAGCCGCTGATGGACGACTACGACTACATCGTGATCGACTGTCAGCCCTCGCTCGGCCTGCTCACCGTGAACGCGCTCACCGCCGCGCACAAGGTGATCGTGCCGCTGGAGTGCGAGTTCTTCGCGCTGCGCGGTGTGGCCCTGCTGACCGAGACCATCGAGAAGGTCCAGGAGCGGCTCAACCCCGAGCTGGAGCTGGACGGCATCCTCGCCACCATGTACGACTCGCGCACGGTGCACAGCCGTGAGGTGCTCGCGCGCGTGGTCGAGGCGTTCGACGACCACGTGTACCACACGGTCATCGGGCGCACGGTCCGCTTCCCCGAGACCACCGTCGCCGGTGAGCCGATCACCACGTACGCCTCCAACTCCGTCGGTGCCGCCGCCTACCGCCAGCTCGCCAGGGAGGTGCTCGCCCGGTGTCACGCCGAGTGAGTCTGCCCGGAGCCGACGAACTGTTCCGCACGACCGGAGGGATGGCGCTCCAGCCCTCGACCCCCCGGCGGGGGGATGCCAGGGTGCCCGCCCCGGCGGGGGAGAGCGACCCGGCGGCCGCCGCCGCGCAGGCGGAGGACGCGCCGCAGGCGGTGCCCGCGCAGGGCGGCGACGGCGAGGGCGCGGAACACACGGCGGCGGTCGGCCCGGAGTCCTCCGAGACCGGTGAGTCCCGCATCCGGCCCGCGCGGCGGCAGCCGCCGCCGGACGGCTCCGGCGCCGAGCAGCCCCGCAAGCGCGGGCGCGCCGCCTCCCGGCGCCCCAGCGGGCGCGAGCGCCACGACGAGAAGATCACGGTGTACGTCTCCGCCGAGGAACTCATGGACCTCGAGCACGCCCGCCTGGTGCTGCGCGGCGAGCACGGCCTCGCCGTCGACCGCGGCCGCATCGTCCGCGAGGCGGTCGCCGTGGTCCTGGCCGACCTGGAGGCCCGCGGCGAGGCCAGCATCCTGGTCCGCCGCCTTCGGGGGCGCTAGGGCCCGTCTGGCCATTCTCGTCTGCCGCGCGACTCCGGGCGACGACGGGAATTGTCAGACAGGCCCTAGCCGCGCTTTGTCCGCCCGCCCCGATAGCCTGCGACCTCCATGACCCCGAACCACGCCCCCACCCCCGGCCCGAGACGCCCCCTGGGCCGGGGCGTCATGCCTGCGGCGGCGGCTCCGGCAGACCCCGAGCCGGTGACTGGAGCGGCGTCGCCCGCGGGGGTGCCCGAAGCCGTGTCAGGGGGTGGCGACGGGTCGCCCGAGGCGCCTTCCGGCGGGCCGGGCAATCCGTACGGAGCCGCGCGCCCGGCCGCCGCGACTTCGGCGGCTGCCAAGACCGTGCCGGGGGCCGCCGCCCGATCGTCCGTGACGCCTTCCGGCGGGACCGAGCCTGCGACGGAGACCTTCGCCGGGTCATCCGCGCCCGGTGCGCTCCCCGCCGAGCCGGCCGGCGTCCGGGCCGAGGACGACGCCGCCTCGGGTGACTCCGAGGACAACCGGGTCTTCACGGTGCGGCTCGACAACTTCGAGGGGCCCTTCGACCTGCTGTTGCAGCTCATCTCGCGGCACAAGCTGGACGTCACCGAGGTGGCGCTCTCCAAGGTGACCGACGAGTTCATGGGGCACATCCGGGCCATGGGGGCGGAGTGGGACCTTGACCGGACCACCGAGTTCCTGGTGGTTGCCGCCACGTTGCTGGATCTGAAGGCCGCCCGGTTGCTGCCCGCTGCCGAGGTGGAGGACGAGGCGGATCTGGCGTTGCTGGAGGCGCGGGATCTGTTGTTCGCGCGGTTGTTGCAGTACCGGGCCTACAAGCAGATCGCGGATATTTTCAACGAGCGGCTGGAGGACGAGGGCCGCAGGCATCCCCGTACCGTCGGGCTGGAGCCGCACCACGCCGAGCTGCTGCCCGAGGTCGTCATCAGCATCGGACCGGAGGGGTTCGCGCGGCTCGCCGTGAAGGCGATGCAGCCGAAGGCGGAGCCGCAGGTGTACGTCGACCACATCCACGCGCCGCTGGTCAGCGTGCAGGAGCAGGCCGGGATCGTCGTCGCCCGGCTGCGCGAACTCGGCGAGAGCGACTTCCGTGCGCTGGTGGCCGACACCGACGACACCCTCACGGTGGTGGCCCGCTTCCTCGCCCTGCTGGAGCTGTACCGCGAGAAGGCCGTCGCCCTGGAGCAGGAGGCCGCTCTCGGCACCCTGCTGGTCCGCTGGACCGGCGGGGAGAGCGGGGCCGCCCCCAGGGTCACCGACGAGTTCGACCGGCCCCCCGAGAAGGCCCGGGACGAGAAGGCCGAGGAGCAGAAGACGTGAACCACGAGACCGCCGTCGCCGAGCTGGACCTCAAGCCCGCCCTGGAGGCCGTCCTCATGGTCGTGGACGAGCCCGCCTCCGAGGAGCGCCTCGCCCGCCTCCTGGAGCGCCCCAGACGTGCCGTCGCGGACGCGCTGCGCGAGCTGGCCGACGACTACACTGCCCAGGGCCGCGGCTTCGAGCTGCGCTACGTCGCGGGCGGCTGGCGCTTCTACAGCCGCCCCGCCTACGCCCCCGCCGTCGAACGCCTCGCCCTGGAGGGCCAGACCGCCCGCCTCACCCAGGCGGCGCTCGAGACCCTCGCGGTCGTCGCGTACCGCCAGCCGGTCAGCCGCAGCAGGGTCTCGGCGGTGCGCGGGGTCAACTGCGACGGCGTGATGCGGACCCTGCTCCAGCGCGGTCTGGTCCGCGAGGCGGGCGCGGAACCCGAAACAGGTGCGATCCTGTACGTGACGACGGAGTATTTCCTGGAGCGGTTGGGCCTGCGCGGCCTGGACGAGCTTCCGGAGCTGGCCCCCTTCCTCCCGGAAGCGGCGGCGATCGAGGCCGAGAGCCAGGAGGGTGTCCCGTCGTTCGACCCGGACGCGCCCGACGCGCCCGGCGGTCAGTACGCAGACGACTAAGACGGAAACCTTGATGCGAAGCAGCGGCAGCGACAGGAACAGCGGACGCGGGAACCATCGCGGCGCCGGCAACAACCGGGACGAGCGCCAGGGGCAGGGCGGCCGCCCCCGCAAGCCCCGCCCGGAGGAGCGCCGCTACGACGTCGGCCCGGGCGCCACGAAGGACGGCCCCAAGTCGGGCCGGGGCGGCGCGGCGCGCGGCGGCGCCAAGGGCGGCCCCAAGCAGTCCCAGAGCGCCGGGCGCGGCCGTACGGCCCCCGCGCGCTCGCGTGAGTACGAGACCCGGACCGAGGAGCGCAACCGGGAGCGGTACGCGGGCAAGAAGGACGTCAAGCTGCCCAAGACCTTCCCCGGCGCCGAGCAGGAGGGCGAGCGCCTGCAGAAGGTGCTCGCGCGCGCCGGTTACGGCTCCCGCCGTGCCTGCGAGGAGCTGATCGAGCAGGCCCGCGTCGAGATCAACGGCGAGATCGTGCTGGAGCAGGGCCGCCGCGTGGACCCGGAGAAGGACGAGGTCAAGGTCGACGGCCTGACCGTCGCCACGCAGTCGTACCAGTTCTTCTCGCTGAACAAGCCCGCCGGTGTCGTCTCCACCATGGAGGACCCCGAGGGCCGTCAGTGCCTCGGCGACTACGTCACCAACCGTGAGACCCGCCTCTTCCACGTGGGCCGGCTCGACACGGAGACCGAGGGCGTCATCCTGCTCACCAACCACGGCGAGCTGGCGCACCGCCTGACGCACCCCAAGTACGGCGTGCGGAAGACGTACCTCGCGCACATCGTCGGCCCGATCCCGCGCGACCTCGGCAAGCGACTGAAGGACGGCATCCAGCTCGAGGACGGGTACGCCCGCGCGGACCACTTCCGCGTCGTCGAGCAGACCGGCAAGAACTACCTGGTCGAGGTGACCCTGCACGAGGGCCGCAAGCACATCGTGCGCCGGATGCTGGCGGAGGCGGGCTTCCCTGTCGACAAGCTGGTCCGCGTCTCCTTCGGCCCGATCACCCTCGGCGACCAGAAGTCGGGCTGGCTGCGCCGCCTGTCCAACACCGAGGTCGGGATGCTGATGAAGGAAGTCGACCTCTAGGCCGACCCCTGGCCGGGCCTGAGCCTCGGGCCCTTGCCGCCGACGCCGGTCCGGCTTTATGGTCAACCTGACGATTAGTCGGGTGGGCCATGCGGCCGGACCAACGGGGGCCGGGTCGGGGTGCGCCCGGAAGGGCGTACCCATGACCACCACCCCCGCGGGAAAGCGCGCCGCCACCGGTTCCCTGCTCGGCCTCGCCCTCGGTGACGCCCTGGGATTTCCCACCGAGTTCAACGACGTGCCGTCCATCCTCGCCACGTGCGGGCCCTGGCGCGAGAGGGAACTGCCCGGCCGCGCCCTCGTCTCCGACGACACGCAGATGACCCTCGCGCTGGGGCGGGCGCTGCGGACGGCCATGGGGCGGGGGCATCTCGCGCCGCAGCGGCTGGAGAGGCCGCTGCGCGAGGAGTTCGTGGACTGGTACCTGTCGCCCGAGAACAACCGCGCCCCCGGCCGGACCTGCCTGACGGCGTGCGAGCTGCTGCAGGGGGAGTGCCGGGTCTGGCAGGACGCGAGCCAGATCCACTCCAAGGGATGCGGCGCCAACATGCGGGTCGCCCCGCTCGGCCTGGTATCCGGTCTGAGCCCCGAACAGCGCTCCGGCGCAGCCCAGTTGCAGTCCGCCCTCACCCACGGCCACCCCACCGCGCTCGCCGCCTCCGACCTCACCGTGCACGCCGTGTGGCTCCTCGCCCAGGGCACCGACCCCGCCGGCCTGGTCGGCCGCCTGCGCTCCTACGCCCTCGACCACCGCACCCACTACGACCACACCTGGCTCGGCGATCTGTGGACCCGCGCGCAGGACCCGAGCCCCGAGCACTTCATCGCCCGGGGCTGGGACGAGTGTCTGGCGATCCTCGACCGCCTCCGGAGCGCGGTCCGTACCGTCTCCCCGGAGACCGACCCCTGCCTGGCCACCGGTGAGGGCTGGATCGCCGAGGAGGCCCTGGCCACCGGCCTGCTCTGCTTCCTGTGGTTCCCCGCCGACCCCGTCCTCGCCCTGCGCCGAGCCGCCTGCACGGCCGGCGACTCGGACTCCATCGCCTGCCTGACCGGCGCCTTCGCGGGCGCCTGGCTCGGCGCGGACGCGTGGCCGGAGGATTGGGCGGAGCGCATCGAGTACCGGAGCGATCTTCTGGAGCTGGGAACGCTCTGGGATGCTTAGGCCCATGATCGACACTTTCGGCATGGACCTGACGCCCGTGATCGCCGAACAGCCCCATCCCCTGCTGTTCGCGACCGTCTCCGGGGCCCACCTCTACGGTTTCCCGTCCCGGGACTCCGACGTGGACCTGCGCGGTGTCCATCTGCTGCCCGCCGCCGACCTGGTCGGGCTGCGCGAGCCGGAGGAGACCCGCTCGCGGGACTGGGTCCGCGACGGAGTCGAGATGGACCTCGTCACCCACGACCTGCGCAAGTTCGTCCGGCTCATGCTCCGGCGCAACGGCTATGTGCTGGAGCAACTCCTCTCTCCGCTCGTCGTCCACACCACCGACGCCCACGAGGAACTGGCCGCGCTGGCGCCGGGCGTCCTCACCAGCCACCACGCCCACCACTACCGGGGCTTCGCGGCCACCCAGTGGCGGCTGTTCGAGAAGACCGGCGAACTCAAGCCCCTGCTCTACACGTTCCGCGTGCTGCTCACCGGCGTCCATCTGATGGGCAGCGGCGAGGTCGAGGCCCATCTGCCCACGCTGCTCGACCAGTTGGACGCCCCCGGTTATCTGCCCGAGCTGATCGCGGCCAAGGCCGAGCGGGAGCACGGGGAGGCCGAGGTGGACCGCGAGCGCGTACGGGCCGACGTCGAGCGGCTGCACGTCCGGCTGGACGAGGCGCAGGCCGCCTCAGTCCTGCCGGACGCCGTCACCGCCTACGACGCCCTGCACGAGTTCGTGGTGCGCCTGCGGCTCGGCTGACGCCGAGCGGGCCGAGTCCCGGCGCGCGCGGTAGAGGAAGTCGGCCACGCGGGCGTGGTCCGGCTCCGCCGGGAGCGGGGTGCGGCGCAGCGCCTCGTCGGTCTCCTCGGACAGCCGGGCCATGCGGGACTCGATCTCCGGCCAGGGGATCTCGCCCCGCTTCACCGCGAGGAGAGGCTCGCGCTCCGCGCCCGCGTCCAGGCGGAGTTCGCCGGTGCGCAGCAGGTCACGGGCGCTCGTCAGCAGGCGCAGGAGGTGCATCGCGTGCTTCCAGCGGGGGGCACCGGTGGTGCGGACGTCGGCGTCCAGCTTGCGGCGCTGGCCGAGGGCGTACCCGGTGAAGGTGGCGTGGACCCGGCGGGAGAGGAAGGCGTCCCGTAGCGACAGCAACTCGCGCCCGGTGTCGGTCAGTTGCTCCACCAGCGGGGAGTGCAGGCACTCCAGGATGTTCGGGTTGGCGCGCAGGGCCAGCTCGCAGAAGCGCTCCAGCTCCCAGGAGAACTGCTCCTCACCCGGGCCCTCGACATGGGCCGGCGGCTTCTCGAAGCGCCAGAACAGGGGAGTGGGGGCCAGGTAGACGCCCCGCCGGTCGGTGTCGCTCGCGCTGGTCGCCAGGCCGAAGGCGCGTGAGCCCATGACACAGGCGTAGACGGTGTGGTCGCGGACCAGGTCGGCGGGGTGCATGGCGGGAGCGTACGCGGTGGGGTCACCCCAGGGTGATCGAGTTTCCCTGCACCTTGATCGGCTTGGCGGCCAGGGGCTGGGTGGCCGGGCCGCGCACCACCGAGCCGTCGGTGATGCGGAACCTGGAGCCGTGGCAGGAACAGTCCACGGTGCCGTCCGCGACCTGGTTCAGCGCGCAGCCCTGGTGGGGGCAGACAGCCGAGAACGCCCTGTACTCGCCCTTGACCGGCTGTGTCACCACGATCTTCTCGGCCGCGAAGATCTTGCCGCCGCCCTCCGGGATGTCGGCGGTCCGCGCCAGCGCCTGCGCGGCCGGGGCGGAGCCGTTCTCGAGGGAGGCGGGGGTCACGTCGGCGGTGGAGGCCGCCGAGTCGTCGCCACCGCACCCCGCGCAGCAGACGGCGAGCGTGGCGGCGCCCGTCGCGAGAAGCGTGCGCCGTGTCGCGGGCTGGGTCATGTCGTCACTCCGAACGTACGTCGCGCCGTCCGCCGGTGACGGACTGGACGCAAAAGGTGAGGAAAGCCGGATGCCCGGGCATTTTGGCACCGATGCGGGCCGGGACGAAGGAAGCGGCAGCGCCCTGTCACCGGATCGGCCCCTCCGGTGGTCCGTCCCCGCCTCCCGGCCTGACTAGGCTGGACGCCTAGCAGCGCGCCGGGTCCGGTCGGCGCGCGAGCCAGTGAGGAGCAGGGCAGTGGTGGTACGAGCGGTCCGGGGGGCGGTCCCGCGGCGGCGGGGCGAGGCCGGTCACACACGGCGTCCCGACGGCTTTTCCCACGTGAGCGGCGTCCGGCAGCGGGGCGGCGCCCGGTGAGGACCGCACTCGTCATCGGCACCGGCCTCATCGGCACCTCCGCCGCGCTCGCCCTCACCCAGCGGGGCGTCACCGTGCACCTCGCCGACCACGACCCCGAGCACGCCCGCACCGCCGCCGCGCTCGGCGCCGGCACCGACGCGCCGCCCCAGGGCCCGGTCGACCTCGCGATCGTCGCCGCCCCGCCCGCGCACGTCGCCGCAGTGCTCGCCGACGCCATGGGCCGGGGCGTGGCCCGCGGCTACATCGACGTGGCCAGCGTCAAGGGCGGCCCCCGCCGCGAGCTGGAGGCGCTCGGGCTCGACCTCTCCGCGTACATCGGCACCCACCCCATGTCCGGGCGCGAGAAGTCCGGCCCGCTGGCCGCCACCGCCGACCTCTTCGAGGGCCGCCCCTGGGTCCTCACGCCCACCCGCGACACCGACACCGAGGTGCTGAACCTCGCCCTGGAGCTGGTCTCGCACTGCCGCGCCGTGCCGGTCGTCATGGACGCCGACGCCCACGACCGCGCCGTCGCCCTCGTCTCCCACATGCCGCACCTCGTCTCCAGCATGGTCGCGGCGCGTCTGGAGAACGCCGAGGAGGCCGCCGTACGGCTGTGCGGGCAGGGCATCCGGGACGTCACCCGGATCGCCGCCTCCGACCCCCGGATGTGGATCGACATCCTCTCCGCCAACCCCGGCCCCGTCGCCGACCTCCTCGCGGACGTCTCCGCCGACCTGGACGAGACCGTGCGCGCGCTGCGGGCCCTGCAGTCCTCCGACGAGGACAAGCGGCGCGCGGGCGGCGCCGGCATCGAGGACGTACTGCGGCGCGGCAACGCCGGACAGGTCCGGGTGCCCGGCAAGCACGGCTCCGCCCCGCGCGCCTACGAGACCGTCGTCGTCCTCATCGACGACCAGCCGGGACAGCTCGCCCGCATCTTCGCGGACGCGGGCCGCGCCGGGGTCAACGTCGAGGACGTCCGCATCGAGCACGCCACCGGGCAGCAGGCCGGTCTCGTCCAGCTCATGGTCGAGCCCAAGGCGGTGCCCGTCCTGACCGAGGCGCTGCGCGAGCGCGGCTGGGCGCTGCGGCAGTAGCGCGGGTCCGGCGGCGCGGGTCCCGGCCGGTCCCGGGGCTGACGTACGTCCGTACGAGTGACCCACACCCAGTAACCTTGTGCGGGGCGCCCTCGCGTCCCGCACCCCACCGCCCACCCTTCACCAGGAAGGTGCCCTCCCGTGGAAAACGGCGCCGCCCCGACCAAGCCCGTGATCGTCGCGATCGACGGCCCCTCCGGCACGGGCAAGTCGAGCACGTCGAAGGCCGTCGCCGCGCGGCTCGGTCTCAGCTACCTGGACACCGGCGCGCAGTACCGGGCCATCACCTGGTGGATGGTGACCAACGGCATCGACCTGGACGACCCGACCGCGATCGCCGCCGTCGCCGGGAAGCCCGAGATCGTCTCCGGCACCGACCCGTCCGCCCCCACCATCACGGTGGACGGTTACGACGTGGCCGCCCCGATCCGCACCCAGGAGGTCACCTCCAAGGTCAGCGCGGTCAGCGCGGTGCCCGAGGTGCGCACCCGGATCACCGAGCTGCAGCGCACGATCGCCACGTCCGCCGAGCCGGGCATCGTCGTCGAGGGCCGTGACATCGGCACCACCGTGCTGCCCGACGCCGACCTCAAGATCTTCCTCACCGCCTCCCCGGAGGCCCGCGCGGCCCGGCGCAGCGGCGAGCTGAAGGGCGCCGACGTCAACGCCACCCGCGAGGCTCTGATCAAGCGGGACGCGGCCGACTCCAGCCGCAAGACCTCTCCGCTCGCCAAGGCGGACGACGCGGTCGAGGTGGACACCACCGAGCTGACCCTCGCCCAGGTCATCGAGTGCGTCGTCACGCTGGTCGAGGAGAAGCGGGCCGGGAAGTGAGCGACCCGGCTCTGCCCTCGGAGCGGGGCGCCGAGATCGGCCGGCGTATCGGCGTCGGCCTGATGTACGGCCTGTGGCGGCCGCGCGTGCTGGGCGCCTGGAAGGTGCCCGCGAGCGGCCCGGTGATCTTCGCCGTCAACCACTCGCACAACATCGACGGCCCCATGGTCATGGGCGTGGCGCCCCGGCCGACGCACTTCCTGATCAAGCAGGAGGCGTTCACCGGCCCGCTGGACCCCTTCCTGACCGGCATCGGCCAGCTCAAGGTGGACCGCAAGAGCGCCGACCGCACCGCCATCGCCCGGGCGCTCGGCGTCCTGGAGAGCGGCGGCGTGCTGGGCATCTTCCCGGAGGGCACCCGGGGCGAGGGCGACTTCGCCTCGCTGCGCGCGGGACTCGCCTACTTCGCGGTGCGCAGCGGGGCGCCGATCGTGCCCGTGGCCGTGCTCGGCAGCGCCGAGAAGCCCGGGCGTCTGGTCAAGGCCCTGCCGCCGCTGCGCTCGCGCGTGGACGTGGTCTTCGGAGACCCGTTCGAGGCGGGCGACGGCAGCGGGCTGCGTACGCGCAAGGCGCTGGACCAGGCGACCGAGCGCATCCAGAAGCGGCTCACCGCACACCTGGAAAACGCCAGGCGCCTGACCGGGCGCTGGGCGACACTTGAGTAGTGGAACCGGCCCGAATCGGGCCACTTCCACCGATCACCACGAACGACGACGAGGTACGGACTTCATGAACGACCAGAACCAGCCCGACGGCTCGGCCGCGCACGAGTACGAGCACGGGGCTCTCGGCGACGCCGAGTACGCGGAGTTCATGCAGCTCGCCGCGGAAGAGGGCTTCGACATCGAGGACGTCGAGGGCGCCATCGAGGAGGCGGGCCACGGCCCCCTTCCCGTGCTCGCCGTCGTCGGCCGCCCCAATGTCGGCAAGTCGACCCTGGTGAACCGGATCATCGGCCGTCGTGAGGCGGTCGTCGAGGACAAGCCGGGCGTCACCCGCGACCGCGTCACCTATGAGGCGGAGTGGGCGGGCCGTCGTTTCAAGGTGGTCGACACCGGCGGCTGGGAGCAGGACGTCCTCGGTATCGACGCCTCCGTGGCCGCCCAGGCCGAGTACGCGATCGAGGCCGCCGACGCGGTCGTCTTCGTGGTGGACGCCAAGGTCGGCGCCACCGACACCGACGAGGCGGTCGTCCGGCTGCTGCGCAAGGCCGGCAAGCCGGTCGTGCTGGCCGCCAACAAGGTCGACGGCCTCTCCGGCGAGTCCGACGCCGCCTACCTGTGGTCGCTCGGCCTCGGCGAGCCGCACCCGGTCTCCGCGCTGCACGGCCGCGGCACCGGCGACATGCTGGACGCCGTCCTGGAGGCGCTGCCCGAGGCGCCCGCGCAGACCTTCGGGGGTCCCGGTGTCGGCGGCCCCCGCCGCATCGCCCTGATCGGCCGCCCGAACGTCGGCAAGTCCTCCCTGCTGAACAAGGTCGCGGGCGAGGAGCGCGTCGTCGTCAACGAGCTGGCGGGCACCACCCGCGACCCGGTCGACGAGATGATCGAGCTGGGTGGCAAGACCTGGAAGTTCGTGGACACCGCGGGCATCCGCAAGCGTGTCCACCTCCAGCAGGGCGCCGACTACTACGCCTCCCTGCGCACGGCCGCCGCCGTGGAGAAGGCCGAGGTCGCGGTGATCCTGCTGGACGCCTCCGAGAACATCTCGATCCAGGACCAGCGCATCGTCACCATGGCCGTCGAGGCCGGCCGTGCCGTGGTGCTCGCCTTCAACAAGTGGGACACCCTCGACGAGGAGCGCCGCTACTACCTGGAGCGGGAGATCGAGACCGAGCTGGGCCAGGTCGCCTGGGCTCCGCGCGTCAACGTCTCCGCCCGCACCGGCCGCCACATGGAGAAGCTGGTCCCGGCGATCGAGACCGCGCTCGACGGCTGGGAGACCCGCGTCCCCACCGGCCGGCTGAACTCCTTCCTCGGCGAGCTGGCCGCCGCCCACCCGCACCCGGTCCGGGGCGGCAAGCAGCCGCGCATCCTGTTCGGCACCCAGGCGGGCACCAAGCCCCCGCGGTTCGTCCTCTTCGCCTCCGGCTTCATCGAGGCGGGCTACCGGCGCTTCATCGAGCGCCGTCTGCGCGAGGAGTTCGGCTTCGAGGGCACCCCGATCCACATCTCGGTGCGGGTGCGCGAGAAGCGCGGCGCGAAGAAGAAGTAAGGGGTACGACGAAAGGGCGGTCACCGGTTCTCCTCGGAACCGGTGACCGCCCTTCGGCGTCTCCTCAGTTTCCCTGGCGCGGGGCCGGGGGCAGTGCCGCCCGGTCCGGGCGCGGCGCCTCGGGTTCCTGCGGCCGCCCGATCGTGCCGATCCGCTGCCACTGGGACTGCGACTGCTGCCGCGCGCTGTACGCCCCCGCGCTGTAGGCGCTGTAGGAACTGCTGAACGAACCCGGCCGGTGCCCGCCGTACGAACCGGTGCTCTGCGGCAGGCTGCCGAAGGCCGTGAACTCCAGGTCCTCCTCGCCGCTGCGGTCGCCGGGCAGCGTGCGGAAGGTCTTGACCCACTCCGCGTAGAGCGTGTCGTAGATCGGCGTGGCCGAGGGGCCGCCGGTGCCGTCCTGCCCCGGCCGGACGAGCGGTACGGGGGTGAGGGCGGTCGGCCGGCGCTGCGGGGTGTCGTATGCGTGCACGTATGTCCAAACGACGCCGCGTGCAAAGGGATGCGGGGGGCCTGCGGCGCTTCGGGAGTGCTCGGTCGCGGGGGTCCCGCGCTCCCGGCGCGGAGCGGCGCCGCGCGGGCGTGTGAGGGGGCTGCGCGGGCGTGCGGCATCCGCGCGCGGGCGCACGGGCGGCGGGACCGCGCGAGCTGCCCGCCAGGGCTTCGGCACGCGGCCGTGAGGCAGGCGGCGCGGGACCTGGCGCGGCACCCTTCCTCGGACGGCTTCCGTGCGCGGCGTACCGGAGTCGGCCGACGCGGGGGTGGCGTGAGGGGCGGGGGCGGACGCAGGATGCCGGCTCGGGCGGGGCGTACGGGTCCGAGCGGGTCCGTACGCGGCCCGGTGTGCCCGTCCGCCCCCGCGCGTCAGGTTCCGGCGAGGGGCAGCGCGGCGGCGACGAGCTTGCCGGTGGCCGCCGACTTGTCCAGGGCGTCGCGCAGCAGGTCCTCGCGGGGCTGGCGCCCGATGGAGCCGACGGGGGCCGCGAACATCAGCACCTGCTGGTGCTTGTTGGCGGCCGCGCGCCAGCTGTCGGTGACCTGGAGCGGCTGGTGCGCCTGCCACCAGGCCACCTGCTGACCGCTGTTGGGCCCCGGCTGGAGCACCGCGTGGAGCTGGCCCACGGCGAGCAGCACCGACCAGCCGTGCAGGACCGGCGGCACGGACGCCAGCTCGGTCACCGGCATGAAGCCCTGCTCGATGAGGAGCGGCAGGAAGTCGTCGCCGGGCCCGGTGCTGCCCGGGCGCACGATCGGCGCGGTCGGTTCGACGACGAGCGCCGGGTGCAACTCGCCCTCGATCAGGACGAGTCCGCTGGTTACGCCGAGCACGGCGGGCTCGGGCGCGGCCGGGGCGGCGGCCCGGGGCGCCTCGGCGCCGGGGGCCACGCCGTCGCCGATCGAGCGGACGGCGCCCTGCAGTTGCTCCTCGGTGACCTGAACGACCTGCGAGGGCAGGCAGCCCGCGTGGGCGAAGGCCAGGACGGCGGTCTCCTCGCCCACGAACAGCACGGTGCTGGTGCGCTCCAGCTCCGAGTTGCCGGGCGTGCGACAGGAGGTGCAGTCGTAACTGCCCGGGGCGTTCTCTCCGGCGAGCAGCCGGTCGGCTTCTTCGTCGCCGATCTCGGCACGTACGGCGTCACTGACGTCGAGCATGGGCGGCACGGTGACTCCCTCGGGATGCGGTGCTGGGGCCGGCCGGGTCGCTCCCGGTCGCTGAGCCCGGCGTCGCGGGCTCATGAAGAAGACAACGGGCGTCCTGTGGTGGGAGTCACGCCTTCAGGCGAACGTAATCGAACCATCCCGCCGCCGCCGTCACGTTTGGTGCGGAATCGGCCACTCAGCGTCAATTTCGCGCACAGTCAAGGGACTTGAACGAGTGAACTGGGTCACAGTGCTCAAAGGTGACCATCCGTTATGTCATCAGATAGAGGCATCTAGTGGGTGGCCGGAAATCGACGATACCGGCGGTAACAACCAACTGGCCTGGAAAGAAGGGGTGTTGGTTGAAATCCGCGAGCTGTCCTCCCTAGATTCCTCCGCCGTGTGCAACGAGCACCGCTCGGGCAAGTCCGCCGGCCGTCCGTGGTCGGACACGATCGCGTCGGTCGTGGCGGACGGGGCCGGGCGCGAGGAACCGCGGTCCTGTGCGGTGAGGCGCGCCCCGTCCTGGGGGAGCCCGGGTACGTGGAGAGGGAAATGCATGACCGAGTGTGCCGATACCAACCGTCCCGCCGCCCGTCGTGAGGGTGCCCGCAAGGGCCGTACGACGGCCGTCCTCGCCGGAGCGGCGCTCCTGGCCCCGCTGGGCCTGCTGGCCGCGACGGGCAGCGCGGACGCGGCGGACAACGGGGTGTGGGACCGCATCGCCCAGTGCGAGAGCGGCGGCAACTGGCACATCAACACCGGCAACGGCTACTACGGCGGACTCCAGTTCTCGGCGAGCACCTGGCGGGCCTACGGCGGCGCCGCCTACGCGCCGACGGCCGACCAGGCGTCCAGGAGCGCGCAGATCGCCGTCGCCACCAAGGTGCAGAGCGCCCAGGGCTGGGGAGCCTGGCCCGTCTGTTCGGCGCGCGCCGGGGCTTCCGGGGCGGCACCGGCCGCCGCGTCCCAGGGCGCGGTCACGAAGAGCGGCGCGACGGCGAAGCGGACCCCCGCCCAGCCGCAGAAGCCCGCGAAGGCGCCCGAGCGCCCGGCGGAGCACACCGGCCGCAGCGCCACCCGCGGTGCCTACACCGTCCGTGCGGGCGACACGCTGAGCACGATCGCCGCCCGGCACGGCACGACCTGGCGTCAGGTCTTCGCCGACAACCGGAAGGTCATCGGCTCCGACCCGGACCTGATTGTGCCGGGCCAGCGCCTGGCGCTCTGAGCGCGGACGGGCCAAGGCCCCCGGCAGTGACAGCCGCCGTCCCCCGAGGGGCGGCGGCTGTCCGCGTGTGCGGCGGGGGTGTGGTGAATCCGTGAATTTCCTATGAGCCGTCAGGTTCTCCGAGCGGCCGCTGGATTCCCCGTCAAAACAACTTTCGAACCTGTGCGCCGGAATCCGGCCGGAAACGCTCGGCGGGAGAAATTGGGCGGCACGATCCCGCTCCGAGGAAATTCTGTTCGATTGCCCCGACGAGGTGAACGGTAACGCCCATACGTGTGACGGAGTTCGGCGGTAACGGGTGCCGGGAAGCTGTGACAGAAGTGTGACCGGGCGCGGCGCATGACCTCCGCCGGGCCGGGGTTCCGTCACCGCCCGCGGCCGCCTAGCGTGGCCGCATGGCACAGATTCCCGCTCCGCCGCCGGAGCCGAAGGACAGTCCGGACATCTATGTCGGCCTCGACGCCGACAGCGCCGAGCGCCAGGCCCGGGACCGGGGCTGGAGCACCGTACGGTCCCTGCCGCCGGGCACGGTCGTCACCATGGAGTACCGCGTGGGCCGGATCAACTTCGAGGTGGAGGACGGCCGGGTCCGGCGGGCCTGGAAGGGCTGACCGGACCCGGCCGCGAACGCGGACCTCGGGCGGCGCGGCGGCGGGCTCGTGTGCGTACCCGCCCGCCGCCGCGCCGCCCGGCCGTCAGGGGCGGGCCGGCTGGGAGGCGCCGCGCGGCAGCCGGTCGGCGTGCGCCGGACGACGGCTGCCGGCCGGGGTGACCGGGGTGCGCTCCGAGCGGGCCGTGTGCGGACCGGGAGCCAGATGGATCGGGGCGCGTGCGCCGCGCGCGGAGGCCACCGGCTCGCATGCCGGGGGGTGGGCCTCGGACTGCGCGGTCTGCGGCCGCAGCGGCACCGGGGCGACCGGGGTCGCCGGAACCGCCGACGTACGCCCGCGCCGGTCCCGCAGCCGGTCGCGCAGGGCGAACAGGGCGGCCTCGGTCCGGGAGATCAGCGGCTCGAACCAGGGCAGCGCGAGCAGGATCAGCAGACCGGCGGCCCAGCCGAGGAGCACGTCGCTCAGCCAGTGCGTACCGAGGTAGACGGTGGTCAGGCCGACGCCGAGCGAGGTGACGGCCGAGAGCGCGGACAGCCAGCGGCGCGCCCGCGGGGTCGAGGCCAGATACGCCAGGATGCCCCAGGTCACGACCGCGTTCGCGGTGTGACCCGAGGGAAATATGTCTCCGCCCAGACCCATCTCGTTCGAGCCGATCACGGTGGCGTAGTGCGGGCCGAGCCGGCCCATGCCGAGCTTGGCCGCGCCCACCGTGATGTTCAGCAGCAGCAGCGAGGCCGCCAGCGTCAGCAGCGGCCGCAGCGTGTGCTGCCGCCACGAGCGCCAGCCGAGCCACGACGCGACCATGACGGCGGTCGGGCCGCGCTGGCCCAGGACCACGTAGTAGTCGAGGAACGCATGGATCTCCGGCCACTGCTGGTACGGGCGGAAGAACATGACCCGCCAGTCCAGCCGCACCAGCCAGGACGTGGTGATGACGGCCCACACGATCGCCAGGTAGAAGGCCAGGGTCGAGGAGAACAGCACGACCCGGTGCCGGGACATCCGCGGCACGTCGATGTGGGCCGGCCGTTCCGGCTCACGGTCCAGCCTGGCGAACACCCGGTCCAGACGCCGGGTGAGGTTTCGTTCGGTACGCACCCAATCGACGTTACAGCGAGTGAGTGGGGCGCCCGGTCGATACAGAGGCTTTGTGATGACGATGTGATGTGGGAAACCTCTCAGAAGAGGTCCCCAATTCCCGTGATTCGGCAATGACGCCCGGGCTGTTCCTGGAATTGTTTTGGTCATGCCGAAGGGGGGCGGTTTTTGGTCGCTTATGAATTCGTTAACCCGGGCATCGCGGCGAATTCAGGAGACGCTCACCGGACCCGCCGGAGTCGATCATGGTCGCCCGGTGGCGCGGCCGCGGTGCGGGGTCAGGGAGGCCCGGAGCCGTTCAGCCAGAGGGCGCCGTAGACCGCGGCGGCCGTCGCGACCCCCGCCACGACCGCGGCCGCACGTGCCGGACGCGCCGCCGCGAGGGCCCTGGCCAGCGGGAAGAGCACCGGGAAGGCGGGCATCAGCAGCCGGGGCTTGGAGCCGAAGTAGCTCGACGCGCACAGCGCGAGCGCCAGCACCACGCCCGTGTAGACCAGCACCGGGAGCGGCTGCCGCTGGCGCACGCCGGTCAGGTACAGCCGGATCAGCAGGACGACACCGGCGACCAGGGCCGCGCCTCCGAGGGCCGACGGGAAGGACGTGAACATGCCCGCCACGAAGCGCGCGAAGGCGTAGCCGCCGTCGAAGCCGTTGCGCCATCCGGCCTGCACGCGGAGATAGCCGAGCGGCCCGTCCCCGGTGCGCAGGCCCACCCAGAGGACGTAACCGGCGGCGCCGAGGGGAGCGAGCGCCAGGCCGAGAACACGGCGCGCAGAGGTGTCCGCGCCGGGCGCGGGGGAGAGGCTGGGGGCGCGTACGTTTTCACGTGCGCCCTCCGCATCACCCGCGCTCCGGATTCCCCCGCAAGAGGTCACCCCTGAGGTGGCGCCAGTCGACGTCCGGCCGTTCGTCCACGAGGACACTCCCGCCACCCACACCGCCGCGACCACCGCCATGCCCACCGGCCGGGTCAGCCCCGCCAGCGCCGCGAGCAGGCCCGCCGTCACCCAGCGCCCGGTCAGCACCGCGTACAGCGACCAGGCGGCCAGCGCCGTGAACAGCGACTCGCTGTACGCCATCGACTGCACGATCCCCACCGGCAGCAGCGCCCACAGCAGCACCGCGCAGACCCCCGCCCGCGCGCCGTACAGCCGGTCGGCCACCGCGAAGATCCCGCCCGCCGCCGCCGTCGAGGCCAGCAGCGCGACCACGAAACCCGCGTCCGCGTACGACAGCGGCGCCACCGCATGCCCCAGCCGCTCCAGCCAGGGAAGCAGCGGGAAGAACGCCAGGTCGGAGTGGACGTCGCCGTTCGGCAGCCGCACCTGGTAGCCGTAGCCCGAGGCGGCGACTCTGGCGTACCAGAGGGAGTCCCAGCGGGCGGTGAGCAGCGTGTACGCGTCCTTGCCGCGCGCCGCGCTCCAGCCGGCCAGCACGGCCAGGCCCAGCACGCGGATCGCCGCGTAGCCGAGCAGGGCCGGGACCACCCGGCGCGGGAGCGGGGCGCGCGGCGGGGCCGGGCGCGTCACGAGTTCGGTCACGGGCTCGATTATCGACCGGCCCGCACACCGCCCCGGCCGCCCGAACGGTTCCGGGGACCTCCGCCGCCCCCGCGCCGTCCCCTCGTACGCACACGCGCGCGCGAAGAGGCAAGTGGCGTACACCACACGGGTTCGCCCGAGCAGGTGAGAGGTCCACCACGTGAGGCCGGGCCGAACTCGCGTACGCTGACGAGCCACCCGCGTGGGAAAGGCGCGGGCCGGAGCGAACCGCTCTTCTCCGGCCGTACGACGGGGAAATCCCCGACCCCGTCGGTCCGCCGCGCACGAGGGATCATCTGGGAGGTAGTACATGTCCGGGACGACCACGGCCGAAATCGGGCCGTGCCGTCGGACGACCGGGACCGGTGCCAACCGCTGGGTCGTCCTCGTCGTCCTCTGTGTCAGCCTGCTGCTCGTCGCTCTCGACGCCACCGTGCTGCACGTGGCGGTACCCGCCGTCACCGAGGACCTTCGGCCCGGTGCCGAACAACTGCTCTGGATCGTCGACGTCTATCCGCTGGTCTGCGCCTCGCTGCTGATCCTCTTCGGCACGCTGGGCGACCGCGTCGGACGCAGACGCGTGCTGCTGCTCGGCTACGCCCTCTTCGGTGTCGCCTCGGCCGTCGCCGCGCTGTCCCACAGTGCCGACACCCTGATCTTCGCCCGCGCGCTGCTCGGCGTCGGTGGTGCCATGATCATGCCCGCCACGCTCTCGATCCTGCGCCAGGTCTTCCCCGACCGGCGCGAGCGTGCGCTCGCCATCGGCATCTGGAGCGCGGTCGCCGCCGTCGGCGCGGCCGTCGGACCGCTGCTCGGCGGCTTCCTGCTCGAGCACTTCTGGTGGGGCTCGGTCTTCCTGGTCAACATCCCGCTGATGCTGGTGAGCCTGCCCATCGGCCGGATGCTGCTGCCCGAGTCGCGCGGCGAGCGCGACGGCCCCTGGGACGTGCTCGGCGCGCTGATGGCGGCGGCCGGACTCTTCGGCGTCGTCCTCGGCGTGAAGCGGCTCGGCGGCGGCGACGCGCCCCTGAGCGTCCTCACCCTGCTGCCGCTGCTCGTCGGCGCGGTGCTGCTGGTCCTCTTCGTCCGCCGCCAGGGCCGCCGCACGCACCCCCTGGTCGACCTGCGCATGTTCCGGCGTCCCGCGTTCAGCACCTCCGTGGGCTGCATCGTCCTGGCGATGCTCGCCCTCGTCGGCCTGGAGCTGATCGCGGCGCAGTATCTGCAACTGGTCCTCGGGCTGTCCCCGCTGGCCACCGGGCTGCGGCTGCTGCCCCTGACCGCCGCCGCGATGGCCGCGGGCCTGGCGGGCGCCCGGATGTTGCGCCGGCTCGGCCCGCGCCGGATGGTCGTCTCCGGTTTCTGTCTCACCGCCGCCGCCGTCGTCCTGCTGACGGCGATGGGCGGCCAGGACAACACCCCGCTGCTGCTCTCGGGCTTCGTACTGCTCGGCTTCGGCCTGGAGACCACGCTCTTCGGGGCGTACGAGTCGATGCTCAGCGAGGCCCCCGCCGACCGCGCGGGCGGTGCCGCCGCGATCGGCGAGACCTCCTACCAGCTCGGCGCGGGCATCGGCATCGCCCTGCTCGGCAGCGTCATGAACCGTGCCTACGCCCCCGCTCTCACCTCCGTGCCCGGCGTCCCCGCCTCCGACCGGGCGGCGGCCGGGCACTCGCTGGGCGAGGCGTACGAGATCGCCGGACGGCTCGGCGGCTCCGCCGGGGAGGCGCTGCGCCAGGCCGCGCGCGACTCCTTCGTGCACGGACTGCATGTGACGCTGCTGGTCAGTGCCGGTCTGCTGCTGCTCGGCGCGGTGATGGCGCTGCGGCTGCCCCAGGCGATGAACTGCCCGCCGGAGAGCGGCGCGGTGGACGGCGCGGACGGCCCCGTCGCGGACCGGGTCGGGGTGACGGAGCTGCCCGGACCCGTCGGCGCCGCCCTGTCGGAACCGCTGGTGTCCCGTGCGGCCGAGCCCGCCGCGTCCACCGTGACCGAGCTGCCCCCGCCCCGCGAGCCGGGCAAACCGAGGGCGATCGCCTGACCTCGGGCGGGCCGCCCTGGACGCCGGGCGGCCCGCGTCGTAACGTCGGCCGGAGCATTCCGACTAGCGCCGCTAGTTTTCCGTGTGCCCACTGTGCCGGAGGGTGTTCCATGTCCGCGTCCGTGAAGCTGCCCCCGTTCGATCCCGCCGACCCGCTCGGCATCGACGACCTCCTCGAACCGGAGGACCTGGCCGTCCGGGACACCGTGCGCGGCTGGGCCGCGGACCGGGTGCTGCCCCACGTCGCCGAGTGGTACGAGAAGGGCGAGCTGCCGGTCGTCCGCGAGCTGGCCCGGGAGCTGGGCTCGATCGGCGCGCTCGGCATGTCGCTCACCGGGTACGGCTGCGCGGGCGCGTCGGCGGTGCAGTACGGCCTCGCCTGCCTGGAGCTGGAGGCCGCCGACTCGGGCATCCGCTCGCTGGTCTCGGTGCAGGGCTCCCTTGCCATGTACGCGATCCACCGCTACGGCAGCGAGGAGCAGAAGACCGAGTGGCTGCCCCGCATGGCCTCCGGCGAGGTCATCGGCTGCTTCGGGCTCACCGAACCCGACCACGGCTCCGACCCCGCCGGGATGCGCACCTTCGCCAAGCGCGACGGTGACGACTGGGTGCTCAGCGGGCGGAAGATGTGGATCACCAACGGCTCGGTCGCCGGGGTGGCCGTCGTCTGGGCGCGTACCGAGGACGGCATCCGGGGCTTCGTCGTCCCCACCGACCGGCCCGGTTTCTCGGCGCCCGAGATCAAGCACAAGTGGTCCCTGCGCGCTTCGGTGACCAGCGAACTCGTCCTCGACGACGTACGGCTGCCCGCCGACGCGGTGCTGCCGGAGGTCACCGGGCTGCGCGGGCCGCTCGGCTGCCTCTCGCACGCCCGGTACGGCATCGTCTGGGGTGCGATGGGCGCCGCGCGCAGCAGCTTCGAGGCGGCGCTGGACTACGCGCGGACGCGGGAGCAGTTCGGGCGGCCCATCGGCGGATTCCAGCTCACCCAGGCCAAGCTCGCCGACATGGCGGTGGAACTGCACAAGGGAATTCTGCTCGCCCACCATTTGGGGCGGCGCATGGACGCCGGCCGCCTGCGTCCCGAGCAGGTCAGCTTCGGCAAGCTCAACAACGTCCGCGAGGCCATCGAGATCTGCCGCACGGCGCGGACGATCCTCGGTGCCAACGGGATCTCCCTCGAATATCCCGTGATGCGGCACGCGACCAATCTGGAGTCGGTGCTCACCTACGAGGGCACCGTCGAAATGCACCAGCTCGTGCTGGGCAAGGCGCTCACCGGGCTCGATGCCTTCCGGTGAGCCCCCGAGGGGGCGGGGCCGCGGTGAACGGCCCCGCCTCAGCTCTGGTTGAAGAAGCCGTCCTCGCGACGGCCCGCGGGCTCGCCGCTGACGACCTCGGTGTGGGCGGGCGTGAGCAGGAAGACCCGCGTGGCGACCCGTTCGATCGTGCCGCGCAGGCCGAAGGTCAGACCGGCGGCGAAGTCCACGACGCGCTTGGCGTCGGTGGCCTCCATCGCCGTGAGGTTCATGATGACCGGGACGCCGTCCCGGAACATCTCGCCGATGGCGCGGGCGTCCCGGAAGCTGTCCGGGGTGACCGTGCCGATCCGGCGGCCCCTGTCCTCGGCCGTGTCCGTGGCGACCTTGACGCGCGGGTCCGTGACCCAGGCGTCCGCGGACTGAGCGCCCTCGGAGTAGTCGTCGTCGTAGTAACGCTCGTCATCGTTGTCGTCGACCAGGCCGAGCCACGCGCTCGCCTTGCGTACCGATCCCATGGACGCCTCCTCTCTCAGCGGTTTCTTTTGCTCTTCCCATCCCTATGGTCATCCATGATGCTGACAGCGCGCCAAGTGGATAGTCGGCGCGCGGGGGGTTTGTGACGGTACTGGTGCGCGGTCCATACGTCGAGAGCCCTTGTGTCACAAGGGCTCCGACTCGTACGGCTGCTGACTGAGAGTGAAATATGATTGTTCGCGGCGGATGGGTGATGTGTGGTGTGTCAGGGTGAACGAACTGCCCTGTGCGCCCTGATCGTCCGCTGGTATGAAGGTATGCGATGGAGTATGACGAGCCGTCAGGTCAACGTCAGTTCTTCAGCTCCGGCGGAGAGATCCGGGACGTGTCGATCGCCGAGCCCGTCGTCCCCCACTTCTTCAGGATGCGGGCGTACGTCCCGTCCTTGATGAGCCGGTTCACCGCGGCCTGGAAGGCGGGCGCGAGCGGGGTCCCCTTCTTGAAGGCGAAGCCGACGTCGAGCCGGTGGTACTCGTTGAGGAACTTCAGGCCCGGCTGGTGCGCGACGGCGTAGCGCAGCCCGTTGATCGTGGACATCACGACATCGCTGCGGCCCTGCTGGAGCGAGGACCAGATCGCGCTCTGCTCGGCGTACGTCTGCACGTGGTACGCCTTCTTGCCCGCGTCCGTGCACACGTGCGTGTTCTGCTCCAGCGTGGCCTCGAAGGTGGTGCCGGCGCTGGTCGCGATGTCCAGACCGCAGAGCTGCTTCAGATCGGTGATCCTGGCGAGCTTGCTGTCCTTGCGGGTGGCGAAGCCCTGCCCGTCGTTGACGTAGGTGACGAAGTCGATCGTCCTGCGCCGCTCGTCGGTGACACCGAAGTTGCTGGCTCCGACGTCGTACTTGCCGCTCTCCAGCGCCGGGAGGATCGCCTCGAAGCTCGCCTGCTCGATCTTGAGTCTGATGCCGAGCACCTTGGCGGCCGCCTCGGCGAAGTCGACGTCCTGGCCGGTCAGGGTGGTGCCGTCGGCGAGATACGTGGTGCCCGGCGGGGTGCCGCCGACGGCTACCGCGACGGTCAGACGGGTGGTGCCCGGCGGCAGCAGCTTCGCGGCCGCAGGGTCCTTGGCGATCCGGGAGACGACATCGGTGGTGGGGACCGCGTCCGTCCCGGCCGCGACGGGGGTGCCGGAGTCGCCGGAGGCACCCGAACCGCAGGCGGTCAGCAGCAGCACGGCGGAGGCGAGGGCGGCGACAGGGGCGAGGAGCCGGCGGGCGGGCGCGGACGGGCGGCGCGTGGGCGCGGGGAAGCGGCGCGCGGGCATGGCGAGGTGACGCGTGGGCGCGGGCATCGGGAAGCGGTCTCCTGGAGGAAGAGGAAGGCGAGCCGGACGCGAGAGGAGGAGGCGGTGGGACGGCGGGCGCGAGGGGAGGGGTGAGTGCGGAGGCAGGGCGCGCGCGTGAAGGCCGGAAGGGGAAGGGGAGAACGCGAGGGCGCCCGGAACGAGCGCGGGCGCGCAGGGGGTCAGCTCAACAGGACGCGGACCACACGCGACCGAAGTCGATGTGGGAGCGGGTGACCAGCCACTGCTGTGGGCGCATGGGTCAAGTGGAACAGGCATCCGGTTGGCCCGTCAACCGACTTGAGACGGGCCGCTCACAGTCCGGACACCCTTGACAACGCAGGGAAACGGCGACGTACTCTCGAGGGACGGCCCTGCTGAGGGGCTCGGCCGTGACCGCGCCCGAGGGCGCGGGGGAGTGCGGGCGTGGTGCGTCGGGTCCGACGTGTCACGGAGTCCCGCATGTCATCCGACACCCTCGCCAAACCCGCCGCCCCGTCTCCGGCGCCCTCGCGCCCGGACGGCCCCACGATCGTCCCCCGCCGCCGTCATGGCCAGCGGGTCGCCGCCGTCGCCGTCCTGGTGCTGCTCGGGCTCGTGATCAACTCGGTGCTGCGCAACCGGGCCTTCCAGTGGGACGTGGTCGCCGACTACTTCACCTCGGTCTCCGTGCTGCGCGGCCTCTGGCTCACCCTGTGGCTCACCGCCGTGGTGATGGTCCTCGGCTTCGCCCTCGGCACCCTGCTCGCCGTCCTCCGCCTCTCCACCAACTCCGTTCTGAGGTCGGTGAGCTGGGGATACGTCTGGCTGTTCCGGTCGATCCCGATCCTGGTGCAGTTGCTGCTGTGGTTCAACATCGGGGCGCTGTACCCGCAGGTGTTCGGGGTCAAGACCGTCAACCTGCTCGGACCGGTCGCCGTCGCCGTCGTCGGACTCACCCTGCACGAGGCCGCCTACGCCGCCGAGGTCGTGCGCGGCGGTATCCTCTCCGTCGACCACGGTCAGACCGAGGCCGCCCAGGCGCTCGGGATGACCCCCTGGCAGCGGTGGCGGCGGATCGTGCTGCCGCAGGCCATGCGCTCCATCGTGCCCGCCGCCGGGAACATGCTCATCGGCACCCTCAAGGGCACCTCGATCGTCAGCGTCATCGCCGTCAACGACCTGCTGTTCTCTGCCCAGTTGATCTACCACCGCACGTATCAGGTGATCCCGCTGCTGATGGTCGCCACCCTCTGGTACACCGTCGTCACCTCGGTGCTCGGGGTCGGCCAGTACTACGTCGAGAAGTACTACGCCCGCGGCACGGCGGCCGCCCGATGAGGCGCCGGCTGGTCGTCGTCGGGGCCGGTCCCAGAGCGACCGGGCTCCTGGAGCGCATCGCCGCCAACTCCGCCGAGCTGTACGGCGGTCACGGTCTCGACATCCACCTCGTCGATCCGCACCCGCCGGGCGGCGGCCGCATCTGGCGCGAGGCGCAGTCCGAACTGCTGTGGATGAACTCCCACGCCGCCGACATCACGATGTTCACCGACGAGACCGTGACGATGGAAGGACCGGTCCGCGAGGGACCCACCCTGCACGAATGGGCCCGCCTCGACGGCCGCACCTTCGCCGACCGGCGCGTCCAGGGCCGCTATCTGCACTGGGTCTACGAACAGGCCCTGGCCGACCTGCCGCCGGACGTCACCGTCCACCACCACCCCACCCGCGCCCTGCGCGTCACCGGCCCGGCCGACGGCCGCCAGCGGGTCTGGCTGCAGGACCGTACCGAACCGCTCGTCGCGGACCTGGTCGTCCTCGCGCTCGGCCACCTCGACTCCGAACTCGACCCGGAACAGTCCACGTTGGGTGCGTACGCCCGCGCCCACGGCCTCGTCCATCTGCCGCCCGACTTCACGGCCGACAGCGATCTGTCCGCGCTCGCGCCGGGGGAGCCGGTGCTCGTGCGCGGCTTCGGGCTGGCCTTCGTCGACCTGATGGTGCTGCTCACGCAGGGGCGGGGCGGGCGGTACGAGGAGGACGGCGAGGGGGGTTACGTCTATCTGCCCTCGGGGCGGGAGCCGGTGCTGTACGTCGGGTCCCGGCGCGGTGTGCCGTACCACTCGAAGATCGGCTACGACTGGACCGGACCCCGGCCCCCGCTGCCCCGCTTCTTCGGTCCGGAGGAGGTGCGGTCGCTGCTGGAGCGGCCCGGCGGATACGAATTCCAGCGGGACATATGGCCGTTGGTGGAGAAGGAGCTGGGATTCGCCCACTACCACCGGCTGTTCACCGCCCACCCCGAGCGGACGGCCATGGAGTGGGCCGACTTCGAGGAGAAGTACGCGGTGGCCGACGGGGCGGAGGAGGTGCGGGCGCTGGTCGCGGCGGCGGTGCCGGATCCCCGGGACCGGCTGGATCTCGCCGCACTGGACCGGCCGCTGGCGGGGGTGCGGTTCGGATCGCACGCGGAGTTCCAGGAGGGGCTGCGGGCGTACATCTCCGACGATCTGACGCGTCGTCACAATGCCTCGTTCAGTGCGGATCTGGGCGTCTTCCTCGGACTGCTCTCCGTCTACGGGCAGTTGGTGCGGCTCGGCAGTCTCGGGTCCTGGTGGCACGGGTTCTTCAGCTATCTGGCCTCCGGGCCGCCCGGGCCCCGGCTGCGGCAGATGCTCGCGCTGTCCCGGGCGGGGCTGCTGCGCTTCGTGGGGGCGGAGATGGAGGTCGCCGCCGAGGACGGGGTGTTCCGGGCGTCGTCCGCGACCGTGCCTGGGTTCTCGGTGTCCGCGCGGGCCCTGGTCGAGGCGCGGCTGCCCGATCCGTCGGTCGGGCGCGCCCGGGACACGCTGCTCCGGGAGCTGCACGCCGAGGCGCTGGAGACGGCCGACGGACTGCTGCGGGTCGACCCCGCCGACGGGCGCGTCCTCGGGCCCGACGGGCGGCCGCATCCCCGGCGGTTCGCGCTCGGACCGTACACGGACGCGCGCACCCCGGGGGCGTTCACCCGGCCGCGCACGGGCGGGGCGGCCTTCCGGCAGAACGACGCGGTGGCGCGGGTGGTGTTGCGGGAACTGGGGGGTGGGTGAGGGGGAGGGAGGGAGGGGGAACGCGACCGCGTTCTCGGTGGGGCCTGAGGGGGCGTGGGTGAGGAATTTGACGCAAATTCAAGGGGGTTGAGCTGGGCGGCGGCCCGCCCAGGCCGAAACGCACTCTTGTGCCGACCGGCCGTTCGGCCGAATACTCCCCCTCAGCGCTTGTCAGGGTCATGAGTGCCTGACCGGTACTCGTCCTGGCTGCGCCTCACGGGCCCCGACCCCACGCGGGCCCCCGACTTCCCTTGGGAGGGAACGAAAAGTGAGGATCAAGCGCACAACTCCCCGCGGCGGCGCTGCGAGACGGACCCGGCTGATCGCCGTGGCCACCGGCTTCCTGGCCGCTGCCGCGTTCGCCGCCCCCACCGCGAACGCCAGCGAAGTCCACACGTTCAGCGCCGGCCAGCTCACCCAGGCGAGCGACTCCGTCCGCCAGGCCGACGTCCCGGGCACCGCCTGGGCCGTCGACAGCAAGAACCACCGGGTCGTCGTGACCGTCGACAGCACCGTCAGCGCGGCCGAGATCGCCAGGATCAAGGAACAGGCCGGGGCGAAGGCGGACGCGCTCACCATCAAGCGCACCCCCGGCAAGTTCAACAAGCTGATCAGCGGCGGCGACGCCATCTACGGCGGCCAGTACCGCTGCTCGCTCGGCTTCAACGTGCGCAGCGGCAGCACGTACTACTTCCTGACCGCCGGGCACTGCGGTGAGGTCGCCTCCACCTGGTACAGCGACTCCGGGCACAGCACGGTGCTCGGCACCAACGTCGGGTACAGCTTCCCCGGCAACGACTTCGCGCTGGTGCGCTACACCAACTCCTCGGTCTCGCACCCGAGTGCGGTGGGCAGCCAGACCATCTCCAGTGCGGCGACGCCCTCCGTGGGCACGACCGTCTACCGGCGCGGGTCCACCACCGGCACGCACAGCGGGCGCGTCACCGCGCTCAACGCCACCGTCAACTACGGCGGCGGTGACGTGGTCTCCGGGCTCATCCAGACCACGGTGTGCGCGGAGGGCGGCGACAGCGGCGGTCCGCTGTACGCGGGCAGCGTCGCGTACGGGCTCACCTCCGGTGGCAGCGGGAACTGCAGCTCCGGCGGTACGACGTTCTTCCAGCCGGTCACCGAGGCGTTGAGCTACTACGGGGTGACCCTCCCCTGACGGGTCCTCGACGGGCCGTCCTTCCCTGACGGGTCGGTTCGGCGGGCCCCCATGCGTGTGTGTCGCGCGTGGGGGCCCGTTTTTTGTTTGCGGGGGCGGCTCGTGGTGGGGGTGGGGTGGTCCTGCGGGGTGAGGAGAGCGCGTGGGGCTTTTGCGGGCGGGGTGTGGGGAGAGAGGTGGGGTTCGGGGGCGGTCCGGCGCCATCCTTGTGGGCCGGCTGTGCGGTTCGGAAGAGTGAGCGACTCAACCAGCCTTCCGGCTCGGCAGGTCCCCACAACCTTGCCGGGCCGAACCCCCCACAGGAGGACGTGAGTTGAAGCACCGACACATACCCAGGCGGAAGGCCGCCCTCGCGGGTGCCGCCGCCGTCGCGCTCGTCGCGGCGGGTGTCACCCTGCAGAGCGCCCATGCCGGCGAGGTCGGCTCCGCCGGTCGGCAGAGTGGTTCCGCCGGGCAGTTGAAGGTCCTCTCCGCTCCCGCGGCCGGCAAGCTCGGGTCCTCCCTGCTGGGTGACCTCGGGTCCTCCGCCGCCGGCAGCTACTACGACGCCCGGGGCAAGAGCCTGGTCGTCAACGTGCTGGACGGCTCCGCGGCCCGTACCGTCGAGGCGGCCGGGGCCAGGGCCAGAATCGTCCGTCACTCGCTGGCCCAACTGGACGGGGCCCGCTCCACGCTGAAGCGGCAGGCCGGCATTCCCGGGACCTCCTGGGCGATCGACCCCGTCGGCAACCGGGTCGTCGTCACGGCCGACCGGACCGTCGACGCTGCCGCCTGGGCCAGGCTGGGGCGCGTCGTGGACGGGCTGGGCGGCACCGCTCAGCTCAAGCGGTCCAAGGGGGAGTTCAAGCCCTTCATCGCCGGGGGTGACGCGATCACCGGGTCCGGTGGGCGGTGCTCGCTCGGCTTCAACGTGGTCAAGGGGGGCGCGCCGTACTTCCTGACCGCCGGGCACTGCACCGCGGCGATCTCCAGTTGGTCGGACTCGTCCGGCAACGTGATCGGGGAGAACGAGACGTCGAGCTTCCCCGGGAACGACTACGGGCTGGTGAAGTACACCGGCTCGGTCGCCCACCCGAGCGAGGTCGATCTGTACAACGGGTCCTCGCAGACGATCACGGGGGTGGCCGAGGCGACCGTCGGGATGAAGGTCACGCGAAGCGGGTCCACGACGCAGGTCCACGACGGGACCGTGACCGGGCTCGACGCCACCGTGAACTACTCCGAGGGGACGGTCTCCGGGCTGATCCAGACCGACGTGTGCGCGGAGCCTGGGGACAGTGGGGGGTCGCTGTTCTCCGGGAGCAGTGCGGTGGGGCTGACGTCGGGGGGCAGTGGTGACTGCGGCTCCGGTGGGGAGACGTTCTTCCAGCCGGTGAGTGAGGCGCTGGCCGCCACGGGGGCGCAGATCGGCTGATCTCCGTCCGGTTCCGGGCCCCGTCCTCCCTTCGTGGGGGCGGGGTCCTGTCCGTGTTCATGGTCCTGTCGTCCGCCGGTCCTGTCGTCCGCCGGTCCGCCGTCTCGCCCGCCTCGCCGTCCGTGGGGTCGGGGACGCGCCGGGGGGTGTCCGTCCTCCGTCCGGCGGACTGTGAGGAGAGAAGTGAGCGGCGTTCACGCCGGCCGCTGCGGGCGGACACCCCCCGGCACGCCCCCTTCTCGCCGTACACGGGTGCGGGTGGTCCCGCCTTGCCGGTGCGGTACCTGCGTCGTTTCGCGGGTGCGGGTGGTCCCGCCTTGCCGGTGCGTCCCCTGCGTCGTTCGTGGGTGCGGGTCGTCTGGTCTTCCCCTTGGGTTGTGCGGCGGTGGGGCCTTGGGTCTTGTGTTTGCGCAGGTCAGGCGGGGGGTGGGTGGTATCGCACAGGTGTTCGGGAGTGGGGGTATGGTGGAAGGGAACGGGTGTTCGATAGCGGTGGGAGGTGCTCGTGGCGGGGTTTGTGCACTTGCGTGCTGTTTCCGGGTTTTCCTTGCGGTACGGGGCCTCGCATCCGGAACGGTTGGCCGAGCGGGCCGGGGAGTGGGGGATGGATGCGCTCGCGCTGACCGATCGGGACACCCTGGCCGGGGCTGTGCGGTTCGCCAAGGCTTGTGCGGGCAAGGGGGTGCGGCCGCTCTTCGGGGTTGATCTCGCCGTGGAGGGTGAGAGGGGCGGGAGGTCCCGGAGGCAGCCTGTCCGGGGTGGGGCTTTTGTGGACGAGTCGGCGCCTCGGGTCACTTTTCTGGCACGGGATGGGGCTCGGGGGTGGGCCGATCTGTGCCGGATTGTCAGTGCCGCTCATGCGGGTGGTTCCGCTTCGCCTCGGCTTTCCTGGGAGAGCAATCGGGGGGACGGGCTCACCGTGCTGCTCGGACCCGATTCCGACGTGGGGCGTGCTCTCGGGGCCGGGCAGGCCGACCGTGCCGCCCGGCTGCTCGCTGTCTGGCGTGAGGTGTACGGGGACGCCCTGCGGGTGGAGGTCGTCTGGCATGGGCGGAGCGGGGTGGGCACCGGGTCCTTGCGGCTGGCCGCTCGGATGCTCGGGTTCGCTGTGGAGCAGGGGGTGCGGCCTGTGCTCAGCAACGCCGTTCGGTATGCCGATCCGGGGCAGGGGGCAGTCGCCGATGTGCTCGATGCCGCGCGGCGGCTTGTGCCCATTGACTTCCGGAAGGAGCTGGACTCCGGGGAGGCGTGGCTCAAGGGGGCGTCCGACATGCTTCGGGTCGCCGAGCGGGTGGTGGAGGCCGCCGGCTATCGGCGGGAGGTGGGGTGGCGGCTCGTCGAGCAGACGCTGGCCACCGCCGGGGAGTGCCGCGTCGACCCTGAGCGGGATCTGGGGATCGGGAGCGTGCGGTTTCCCGAGGCCCGGCTCGTGGGGGCGGGGCGGCGGACCGCTCAGCGGGCGCTGGCCTCGCGGGCCGCGGCGGGGATGGTACGGCTGGGGTACGGCGGGCGGCGTCCCTACTGGGAGCGGATGCACGAGGAACTGGACGTCATCGCATATCACGGGTTCGCCTCCTATTTTTTGACGGTCGCTCAAGTCGTCGACGATGTGAGGGGGTTGGGGATTCGTGTGGCCGCTCGGGGGTCGGGTGCCGGGTCGCTCGTCAACCATCTGCTGGGGATCGCGCATGCCGATCCGGTGGCGCACGGACTGTTGATGGAGCGCTTCCTGTCCAAGGAGCGCGTGGCGCTGCCCGATATCGACATCGATGTGGAGTCCGCTCGGCGGCTCGAGGTCTACCGGGCGATCATCGGGCGGTTCGGTACCGAGCGGGTCGCCACCGTCGCCATGCCCGAGACGTATCGGGTGCGGCACGCGGTGCGGGACGTGGGAGCCGCCCTGTCCATGGACCCCGCCGAGATCGACCGCGTGGCCAAGTCCTTTCCTCATATCCGGGCGCGTGACGCGCGTGCCGCGCTGGAGGAGTTGCCCGAGCTGAGGGAATTGGCGGCGGAGAAGGAGCGGTACGGCCGGCTGTGGGAGCTGGTCGAGGCGCTGGACGCGCTGCCGCGTGGCGTCGCCATGCATCCGTGCGGGGTGCTGCTTTCGGACGCCTCGCTGCTCGCCCGTACGCCGGTGGTGCCGACGAGCGGCGAGGGGCTGCCCATGTCCCAGTTCGACAAGGACGACGTGGAGGACCTGGGGCTGCTCAAGCTGGACGTCCTCGGCGTGCGGATGCAGTCGGCCATGGCGCACGCCGTCGCCGAGGTGGAGCGGGCCAGTGGGGAGCGGATCGATCTGGAGGCTCTGCCGGAGGGGGATGAAGAAACGTATCGGCTCATCCGCTCCACCGAGACCCTCGGGTGCTTCCAGATCGAGTCGCCAGGACAGCGGGATCTCGTGGGGCGGCTTCAGCCGGAGTCTTTTGAGGATCTGGTGGTCGACATCTCGCTCTTCCGGCCCGGGCCCGTCGCCGCCGACATGGTGCGGCCGTTCATCGAGGCGCGGCACGGGCGTGCTCCGGTGCGGTTTCCGCACCGGGATCTGGAGCGGCCGCTGAAGGGGACGTACGGCGTCGTCGTCTTCCACGAGCAGATCATCGACATCGTCTCGATCATGACCGGGTGCGGGCGCGGGGAGGCCGACGCGGTGCGCAGGCTGCTGTCCGACGCGGAGCAACAGGGACGTATCCGGGTGTGGTTCGCGCAGCGGGCCGAGGAGAAGGGGTACGACGCCGCGACCGTCGAGCGGACCTGGGAGATCGTCCAGGCCTTCGGGTCCTACGGGTTCTGCAAGGCGCACGCCGTCGCGTTCGCCGTCCCCACCTATCAGTCGGCCTGGCTCAAGGCGCACCATCCGGCGGCCTTCTACGCCGGGCTGCTCACCCACGACCCCGGGATGTATCCGAAGCGGCTGCTGCTGGCCGATGCGCGACGCCGGGGTGTGCCGGTGCTGCCGCTGGACGTGAACGTGTCCGCCGTCGCCCATCGAATCGAACTGGTGTCTGGTAAGTGGGGGATACGGCTGGGACTCTCCGATGTGCACGGGATCAGCGGCGCCGAGGCGGAGCGGATCGCGGCCGGGCAGCCGTACGCCTCCCTGCGCGACTTCTGGGAGCGCGGGCGCCCCGGGCGACCGCTCGCCCAACGGCTGGCGCAGGTCGGGGCGTTGGACGCCTTCGGCGGCAACCGGCGTGATCTCCAGTTGCATCTGGCCGAGTTGCACCGGGGAGCCCGGGGCGGGCGTGGGGACCAGCTGCCGCTGGGCGGGGGCCGGCGGACCGCCGCGGCCGGGCTGCCCGACCTCTCCCCGGCGGAGCAGCTCAGCGCCGAGCTGGGCGTGCTGTCGATGGACGTCTCGCGCCATCTGATGGACGACCACCGGGAGTTCCTGGCCGAGCTGGGCGTGGTGTCCGCGCGGCGGCTGCGCGAGGCGCGGCACGGGGAGACGGTGCTCGTCGCGGGCGCCAAGGCGGCCACCCAGACCCCACCGATCCGCTCCGGCAAGCGGGTCATCTTCAGCACCCTGGACGACGGTACGGGCCTGGTCGACCTCGCCTTCTTCGACGACTCCCACGACGCCTGCGCCCACACCGTCTTCCACTCCTGGCTGCTGCTGGTGCGGGGCGTGGTGCAGCGGCGCGGGCCGCGCAGCCTGAGCGTCGTCGGTTCCGCCGCCTGGAACCTCGCCGAACTGGTCGAACTGCGCGCCGAGGGCGGCCTCGACCGGGTGGCCGCCCGGCTGGCGGAGTCCGTGGAGCCGGCCGGCGAGGACCGCGTCGGTGGCCGTCGCATCCGGATGGCCACCGGGTACGACATGCACCCCTGGGCCGATCTGCGCCCTGCCGGCGAAGGGGTCGCCCAAGGACCCGCCGCAGCGCGGAAGTTGTGGCATCAGAGCCCGGGGAGCGCGGGATGACCGTTCTCTGTGTGCGATTCCGGCTGGCGCCCGAGCGGGAGGGGCTGCTGCCCGCGCTCGTCGGGCTCGTGGAGGAGTTCACGCCGGTGGTGCAGGCGCTGGTGCCGGACCGGGTGCTGGCCGATCTCGGCGGCGCCGAACGGTACTTCGGGCGCGATGCGGCCCAGATCGCCCCGGTCGTCCGGGTCCGGGCGCTCGCGCGGCACGGCGTCGACTGTGCCGTCGGCGTCGGGCCCGGGCCGATGCTCGCCCGGATGGCGTTGCGTGCCGCCCGGCCCGGGGTCGTCCGGGTCGTGCCCGAAGAGGCCGGTGCGCGCGCGGAGTTCCTCGCCGGGCTGCCGGTGGCCGCGCTGCCCGGGGTCGGCGCCGCCACCGCCCGCACCCTGTGCGAGTACGGCCTCGACACCCTGGGGCGGGTCGCCGCCGCGCCCCCTTCCACCCTCCAGCGACTGGTCGGCGCCCGCGCGGCGCGCGAACTGCGGGACGGGGCGCGGGGGATCGACCGGGGGAAGGTCGTGCCGAACGCGGTGGCCCGGTCCATCGCGGCGGAACGTGCCTTCGAAATCGACGAGTTGGACTCCGGCCGGCACCGTGGGGCTCTGCTGAGCGCCGCCGGTGAGCTGGGGTTCCGGTTGCGCGGGGAGGGGCAGGTCTGCCGGACGCTGACTCTCACCGTGCGCTACGCCGACCGGTCCACCACGACGCGTTGCCGCACCCTCGGTGAGCCGACCGCGCACTCGGCCGCCCTCACCCGGGCCGCCTACGGCATGTACGAGACGCTCGGTCTCCAGCGAGCCCGCGTCCGTGCCGTCACGCTGCGCGCCGAGGGGCTGGCCCCCGCCGAACACGCCTCCCACCAGCTCACCTTCGACCCCGTGGACGAGAAGGTGCGCCGCATCGAGGAGGTGGCCGACCGGGTGCGGGCCAAGTTCGGTCCCCGCGCGGTGATTCCGGGGACGCTTGCGGCTTGAGTGCGGTGAGTTACGCGTGTTGTGGGTGATTTGGGGGTGACTGGAGTTCTATCGTCGGATCAGAACGGTCTGGTGACGGTTCCTCAGTGTGCGTATGCCTCTGATGCGTGATGGAACTTTTTACCGACGCGTAACTTCACAGTTGCACTACTCGTCCGTAACTTGACGAGTGAACCAGCATCCCGTGATCCGGATCACAGGGTCAGTCCCCGTGCACCCCCCTTGAGCCGCAAGGAGATCACACGATGCTGCCCTGGAAGCGAGCGCTCAGACCGCTCGCCGCGCTGCTCCTGGCCGCCGGCCTCGCCACCGTCCCCGCCGCCACCGCCCACGCCGCGACCGCGCCCAGCTCCGGCTGGAACGACTACTCCTGCAAGCCCTCCGCCGCCCACCCGCGCCCCGTCGTCCTCGTCCACGGCACCCTCGGCAACTCCGTCGACAACTGGCTCGGCCTCGCGCCCTACCTGGAGGACCGCGGGTACTGCGTCTACTCCCTCGACTACGGCAAGCTCGCCGGGGTCCCCGTCTTCTACGGCCTCGGCCCCATCGACAAGTCCGCCGAGCAGCTCTCCGCCTTCGTCGACAAGGTGCTCGCCTCGACCGGCGCCGCCAAGGCGGACCTCGTGGGGCACTCCCAGGGCGGCATGATGCCGCGCTACTACCTGAAGTTCCTCGGCGGAGCACCCAAGGTGAACGCCCTCGTCGGGATCGCCCCCAGCAACCACGGCACCGACCTCAGTGGTCTGACCAACCTGCTGCCGTACTTCCCCGGCGCCGAGGACCTCATCAAGGCCACCACCCCGGGCCTCGCCGACCAGATCAACGGCTCGGCCTTCCTGACCAAGCTCAACGCGGGCGGCGACACCGTCCCCGGAGTGCACTACACGGTCATCGCCACCAAGTACGACGAGGTCGTCACGCCCTGGCGCAGCCAGTACCTGACCGGCTCCGACGTCCACAACGTCCTGCTCCAGGACCTCTGCCCGCTCGACCTGTCCGAACACCTCGCGATCGGCCTGACCGACCGCATCGCCTTCCACGAGGTCGCCAACGCCCTCGACCCCGCGCACGCCACCGCAACCACCTGCGCGTCGGTCTTCAGCTGACCGCCGCCGGGTCCTGTCCGACCTGAGCCGCCGGACAGGACCCGGCACGTACCGCGCGCGCCGCTCAGCGCCCGCCCCGCTCCCGGCCGGTCGAGCGCTGCCGCACCGAGAGGAACAGCGCCGCCGAACCGAGGGCCAGCACCCCGGCCCCGACGACCGCCCCGTACGAGGTGTGCGGGGCGGCGCCCGTGTCGGCGAGACGCAGTGAAGTCACCGTCGTGACCGGGAAGTCGGCGGTCGAGGAGGGGGCGAACGAGGGCGCGGTGGCCGTCGGGCCGGGAGCCTCGCGCCCGTGCCGCTTCCGCGGCGCGGCCGTCGGCGTGGCCGCCGCCTCCGCGATCCGTACATCCGCCGGGGCGGTGGCAGCCGACGCCGGAGGTGTGGGGACCGGGGCGGCCCGGTGGGCCGTCGGCGCCGGGGACGGCGGGGGAGTCGTACCGCCGAAGTCCACGTCCTCGCAGGAGCGGAGCGTCCCCCGGCCGTCCGAGCGGTGCCACGCCGCGTACAGCACCTGTCTGCCGGTGCGCTCGGGGAGCGTGCCCGTGAACGTGTAGAGGCCGCCCGAGGGGGTCGCGTCCGCCACCCGTGCGACCGGATGCGCCAGGTCCAGCGCCGACCAGGTCAGGGGGCGCGCCGGGTCGTGGTCCGCCTTCGTCACGTACACCGTGAGGCGGCCCTGGTGCTGCGTGGTCACCCGGTACGTGAAGGGGTGCGAACCGCTGTGCACCCGGGGCGTGGACCAGTCGGTGCCGACCAGGTCGAGGCCCCCGAACTGCCCGTTCTCCGCGCCGCACAGCTCACCGCTCCGGGAGCCGTGTGCCGCGGCGGGCGCGGCGGCGAGCGTGAGCGGAACCAGCCCGAGTACGGCCGCCGCCGCTGCCGCGCGCAGCCCGCGCATCCCCTGCCCGGGGTGAACCGAGAGCATGGGGAAGGGCATCGGGACTCCTCGCGGCTTCGCGTCGTCCGGCTGCCGGACGGCCCGGCTTCCGTGGGGGGTGTGATCAGAAACTAGTCGTGTACGCAGCGGAGTCGGGGCCGTCCGGGCGGTCGGGGCCGATCTTTATGGTCGCCTTAAGGACGCGCTCAGGCTGGGCTCAGGTAGCGGCGGCTCCGGGTCGGTCCGGAGCCGGTCCGGGGGCGTTGTCAGTGGGGGGTGCCATGCTGCGGGCATGAGTGACGTGGGTGGGTCGGTGGACTGGGACGTGCGGGCCGCTTCCTTCGACGAGGAGCCCGATCACGGCCTGCGCGCGCCCGAGGTCAGGGCAGCGTGGGACGCGCGGCTGCGGGGGTGGCTGCCCGTACGCCCCGCCGACGTGCTCGACCTCGGGTGCGGCACCGGAAGCCTCGCGCTGCTCGCCGCCGAGCAGGGGCACCGGGTGACGGCCGTCGACTCCTCTCCCGCCATGGTCGAGCTGGCCCGGGCCAAGCTCGCCGGGCACGACGCGGTCGTGCTGCGGGGGGATGCCGCCGAGCCGCCGGTGGAGAAGGGGAGCGCGGACGCGGTGCTCGTCCGGCATGTGCTGTGGGCGCTGCCCGAGCCGGCGAAGGTGCTGCGCCGCTGGCGTGAACTGCTGCGGCCCGGTGGGCGGTTCGTGCTGGTCGAGGGGGTGTGGGGGACGGTCGCCCCGGCCGGAATACCCGCGGACCGGCTCGCCGCGTTGCTGGCGCCGCTCGCGCGGGACGTGCGGGTGGAGTCGCTGTCTGGCGATCCGCTGCTGTGGGGGAAGACCGTGGACGACGAGCGGTATGCGGTGGTGGGCACGGTGTGAGTCGTCCGCCCCGCTCCGCTCCGCCCCGCCCCGCCACGGCTCGGCTCAGGCCAGGAGAGCGTCGAAGCCGGCCGTCCGGGCCAGCGTCTCCAGCGCGGCCAGGGCGGACACGGCCGCCGTCGCCGCCTGCGGGTCCGACTCCGCGAGACCGCTCGCGGCGAACTCGTCCTCGTCCAGGCGCAGTACGTCCTCGCCGTCGGCCGACAGCCAGAGGTCCAGGTCCAGGTCCTCGACGGTCAGCTCGGCGCCGCAGCGGACGGCCGGGCGGGTGATGTCGCAGTACCAGCCCTTCAGCGTGCCGTCCCCGGACCGGACCTCCTTCACCGCGTACCACCGGTCGCGCCAGTAGTACTCGGTGAACACGTCCCCCGGCTCGAAGCGCACGAAGCCGAAGTCGCGGACGCCCTCGCCCGCCCAGGGGGCGCGGACGGTCAGCCGGGTGCCGTCGTCGGAGAGGAGCGCCGCCGGATAACGGATCTTCGTACGGCCCGCCTTGGTCAGCACGACCTCCAACGTGCCGATGATGTCAGCCGAGTTCGCGGACATACTGCACCTCCGTCGCGCACATGTCGTAGCCGAGCCACTTGTTGACGGCGAGCATCGGGCCGTTGGTCGCGTCGTTGCCGGTGAACGCCTCGGTGAGGCCGGCCGCGCGGGCCCGGTGCAGGGAGTGCGCCTTGGCCAGCTTGGCGAGGCCGCGGCCCCGGTGGGAGCGGGCGGTGCCGGTCATGGCGGTGAGGTAGCGAGTCGCGCCGTCGGTGCGGGCCGCGGTGAACGCGACCGGGCGTCCGTCGGCCACGCAGACCACGGTCAGCTCGCGGTCCAGCAACGGGTGTTCCCAGGTCTCCTCCAGCCACGCCTCGTAGTCCGAGTACGAGACCGTCACCGCGCTCGGCTCGTCCGACGAGGTCTCCGCGTCCAGTTGGAACAGCGGCCGGGGATCGTCCGCGAAATCGGCGGCCGTGCGCAGTTGCACGCCGGGCGGGGTCGCGGGCAGCGCGGGGAGGTCGTCGGTGGTCAGGTCGCGGCGCAGGAAGTGCGCGGTGTGGCCCGGGGCGTAGCCGCGCCGCTCGGCGAAGGCACGGTTGCCGGGGGTGTCGAGGACCCAGGAGTAGGACCTGGTCGCGCCGACGGACGCGAGATGCGCCTCCCCGGTCTCCAGCAGCAGCCTGCCCGCGCCGCGCCCGGTCCGGCCGGGGTGGACGTACACGTTCACATACCCCTGGCCCGGCTCGGTGCCCTCGTGCGCGACGCTCACCTGGGCCGTGCCGATCACCTCGCCGTCCTCCTCGGCGACGAGCGCGCGGAAGTGGGCGTCCGGGTGGATGCGGGCGATGACGTGGCGGACGGATTCCGGGGTGAACAGGACGTACGGCAGGGCGAGCCGTCGTACGCGGACGAAGCCCTCCGGGTCGGCCGGGACGTCGGGACGCAGATCACGCACGAGGACGGTCATGGGCAGGCACGCTACGAGGCCGCCTGGCGAAGGCGCCTCCCATTTTTCGCGCGCGGGCGTGGCGCGTTCCACCCGCGCCGCGCCCGCCCGCACCGCACCCCGCCGCGCGTGCGGGACAATCGGGGGGTGAGCCTGAAGATCCACATCGATGACGGCGCCCCGCCCTACGAGCAGGTGCGCGCGCAGATTTCCGAGCAGGCACGGGCCGGTGTGCTCCCGGTGGGGTACCGGCTGCCGACCGTGCGGGGCCTGGCCGAGTCCCTGGGGCTCGCGGTGAACACCGTCGCCAAGGCATACCGCGCGCTGGAGGCCGACGGGGTGATCGAGACCCGCGGGCGCAACGGCACGTACGTCGCCGCCGCGGGGCCGGCCGCGAGCAAGGAGGCCGCCTCGGCCGCCCAGGCGTACGCGGAACGCGCGCACCGGCTCGGCCTCCCGGAGGACGAGGCGCTGGCCGCCGTACGCGACGCCCTGCGCGCCGCCTACGGGGAACAGGGCTAGCGTGCCGTCGGCTCCGGCGTGCGCGTCACCGGCAGACCCGCCTTGCGGGCCAGGGCGCCGAACTCCGCCGCGTCCTTCACCGCCGCGCCCCTCGGGTCGTTGTTGAAGTACGCGTACACGTCGTCCGCGCCGTCCCACGTCGACGCGATGCGCTCCACCCAGCTCTCCAGCGCTGTGTGCCCGTAGCGCGGCCAGGGGCGGGCGCGGCCCCGGTGGAAGCGGACGTACCCCCAGTCGGCGGTGCGCCACAGCGGGGTGACCGGGCGGGACAGCACGTCCGCCCAGCACAGCGCCGCGCCCCGGGCCTCCAGGACGCCCTTCGTCTCGGGCGTCCACCAGGACTCGTGGCGCGGCTCCACCGCGACCCGGGTGCCCTTCGGGAAACAGGCCAGGCACGCGTCGAGCAGGGGCGGGTCCGCGCGCAGGGTCGGCGGCAGCTGGAGCAGGACCGGGCCCAGCCGGTCGCCAAGCCCCTCGGCGTGGCTCATCAGCCGGTGCACCGGCTCCTCGGGGTCGCGCAGCCGTTTGATGTGGGTCAGATAGCGGCTCGCCTTGACCGCGACCACGAAGTCCTTCGGCACCCGCTCCCGCCAGGACGCGAAGTTCTCGCGGGAGGGCAGCCGGTAGAAGGCGTTGTTCAGCTCGACCGTCGCGAACAGCTCGGTGTACGCCTCCAGCCACAGCCGCGCCGGGCAGCCCGTCGGGTACACCACGCCCCGCCAGCTCTTGTACTGCCACCCCGACGTGCCGACGAACAGGGTCATACCTCCATGAAAGCACCGATGCGCGGGGCGTACCGGCGGGCCCTCGGCGCCGGGCCGCCCCCGGCGGGCGGGGCCCGCTACGGACAGCGCGCGCGGGCCGCTGCAGATCGCGCGGGCCGCTACAGATACAGCCCCGCGTCCGCCCCTTCCCGCGCCCCCGGCACCGACGTCGGCCCGGTGCCCCGGCGCAGCGCGTACAGCTCTGCCAGGGTCGCGCCCTCGCGGCCGACCGCGCTCTCGTGCTCGGGGCCCTCGGCGCCCAGCCAGTCCAGCGCCTCCGGGCGGGTCAGCGGACCGACCTCGATACGGGCCAGACAGCGGCCGGGCCGGACCACGGCGGGGTGCAGCCGCTCCAGGTCCTCGTTGGTGGTGACCCCCACCAGGACGTTGCGCCCCTGGCCGAGCAGGCCGTCGGTCAGGTTCAGCAGCCGGGACAGCGCCTGACCCGCCGTGTGCCGGGCCTCGCCCCGGATCAGCTCGTCGCAGTCCTCCAGCAGGAGCAGCCGCCAGCGGCCCTTGCCCGTGCCGTCCTCCTCGCCGATCGCGATGTCCATCAGATAGCCCACGTCGGAGAAGAGCCGCTCCGGGTCGAGCACGCAGTCCACCTGGCACCAGTCCCGCCAGGAGCGGGCCAGGGTGCGCAGCGCCGAGGTCTTGCCGGTGCCCGGCGGCCCGTGCAGCAGGAGCAGCCGCCCGGCGATGTCCTCCGGGGTCGTCTTCATCAGGCGGTCCATCGCGGAGGCGACCGGAGCGGTGTAGTTGGGCCGCACCTCCTCCCAGGTGCCCGCCGAGATCTGGCGGGTGGTGCGGTGCGGGCCGCGCCTCGGGGAGACGTACCAGAAGCCCATGGTGACGTTCTCCGGCTGCGGCTCGGGCTCGTCGGCCGCGCCGTCGGTGGCCTGGCCGAGGATCTGCTTGGCCAGGTCGGCGGTGGTCGCGGTCACGGTCACGTCCGCGCCCCGGTTCCAGCGCGAGACCAGCAGGGTCCAGCCGTCGCCCTCCGCGAGGGTCGCGCTGCGGTCCTCGTCACGGGCGACCCGCAGCACGCGGGCACCCTCCGGCAGCAGGGTCGCGCCGGAGCGCACCCGCTCGATGTTGACCGCGTGGGAGTACGGCTGCTCGCCCGTCGCGAAACGGCCGAGGAACAGCGCGTCGACGACGTCGGACGGCGAGTCGGAGTCGTCGACATTGAGCCGGATCGGCAGGGCGTCGTGTGGGTTGGCGGACATGCCGCCATGATCTGTCACGGATGCCCTCCGCGCACGGCATTTCCGCCCCTTCCCGGAGGGTGTTCCCAAGACCTGCCCGACGCCCCGATTCGGCCGTTACTGTGGTCCTGATGGCACGTCATGGGTGGTACACGGGGGATCGGCGGTGGCGGCTCACCGCGCTGCTCGGCGTGGGCGTGCTCGCCCTCGCGCTGGTGGTGACGCTGCTGGGCACGCTTCCCGGGCGCGGCGCGGACACCGGCGGGACGTCGCGCGACGGCGACCGGGTGCACGGCACGCCCGCCACCCCGGCCGGACGGCCCCAGCCGTCCGTGGGCTGGGGCTTCACCCACACCCAGTACAGCGCGGACCGGGGCGGCGGCGCGGCCACCGGTCGCGTCGAGAGGCTGCTCGCCGGGGACGGCGGCCTGCCGCAGGACCAGGCCATCATGGGCTGGGGCGCCGACAACCCCGAGCCGGTGAAGGGGCGTTACGACTTCGGCGCCATGGACCGCCGCATCGACTTCGTCCGCGCCTCCCACGGCACGCCCGTGATCACGCTGTGCTGTTCGCCGGACTGGATGAAGGGCGGCAAGTCCGGCGCCGACCGCACCGACTGGAGCCAGTCCGCCCTGGAGACCGCCCCCACCCCGGACCACTACGCGGACTTCGCCAGGCTCGCCGCCACGGTCGCCCGCCGCTACCCCGACGTACGGCACTTCGTCGTGTGGAACGAGTTCAAGGGCTTCTGGAACGACTCCGCGGGACGCTGGGACTACGAGGGCTACACGAAGATGTACAACCTCGTCTACCGAGCCCTGAAGAAGGTGAACCCCGACATCATGGTCGGCGGTCCCTATCTGGTGATGGACAGCGTCGGCAGCGGACAGCAGTACGCCTCCGACACCCTGCGCGGCGACTGGGGCGCCATGGACCAGCGGGTCCTGGACGCCTTCCGCTACTGGAACACCCACAAGGCGGGCGCCGACTTCGTGGTCGTGGACGGCTCCAGCTACACCAACGACGACAAGTTCCTCCCCGACGAGTTCGCCGCCACCGCCAAGTTCACCGACGTCAGCGCATGGCTGCGCCGCCAGACCCGTGACCTGCCGCTGTGGTGGGCCGAGTACTACGTCGAGCCCGCCGACGCCGACGACCGGCGCGAGGGCTGGTCCGAGGACCACAGGATCGCCGTCCACGCCACCGCCCTGATCGCCATGGTCGACGGCGGCGCCGGCTCCGCCTTCTACTGGAACCCCGAGAGGAAGAGCGGCACCGACTGCGCGGGCTGCCTGTGGACCCCGACCAGCGAGGCGGACGGCGGCCGCGCCCTGCCCATGTACGGCCTGCTGTCCCGCTTCCACGCGGCCTTCCCGCCCGGCACCCGCTACGAGAAGGTCTCCGTCGCCCGCGACGACCGCCCCAACGTACGAGTCCTCGCCGACGACCGCACGGTCCTGGTCGTCAACACCCTGAGCCGGTCGATCAGCGCCCAAGTGGACGGCAAACGCTTCCCGATGGACGCCTACGAGGTGAAGTGGCTCAAGCGCTGAGCCACTTCACCTCGTAGAACCCTCGCCATCTCGGTCAGCTCATCGTCACGAACCGCTGGACCAGCGAGGCGAGGAACACCGCGAGCAGGGGCAGCGAGAACCAGAACCCGGTCTGCAGAAGCCGCAGTTGCCGCACGCTGGGCCGCGTCGCGACCCGTACGACCTCCCGCGTGGTGAGCAGCAGGATCAGCAGGACGGCCGCCAGCGCGCCCACCACCGACCATGGCGTCCACGTGACCTGCGGCCCGATCGGCCCCGGGTCCGGCACCGGCACCGCGCCCGCGGGCCGCTCACGCAGCGCGTACACGGTCGCGTCGTCGTTGACCAGGACCCGGCGCAGCTCCCGGCGCGCGTCCAGGCCGACCAGCAGCCGGGGCTCCCAGCTCGCCGAGTAGCCCGCGTCCAGCTCCAGATAGCGGGTCTGGCTCTCGTTGACCATCAGATACGAGTTCGGGCCCGCGTCCTTCAGCGCCGTGACCAGACCGGACACCAGCACCGGGTCGGGCGGCGCCGACGTCGGCACATAGTTCACCCGCTCCATGTCCCGCGCGCCCCACGGCAGCGCCGGGGTCACGTCGTTCACCGGGTCGGTGCTCAGCCACAGCAGCCGTACGGTCGGCTCGTCGTGGGCGTACACCCAGTTCATCGCCGCGACCTCGCCCGGGCGGGTCCGCTCGAAGGTCTCGTTGCCCCAACGGGCCACCAGGAAACCGCCGATCAGCAGCAGCCCGGCGAGCAGCGCGGCCAGCGGGGCGAGGCTCACCCGGTCCTTCTCGCGCTCCTCGGCGGTGGCGCCGGTGCGCGGGAAGAGAGCGAGCGCGCCGAGCAGGGCCGCGCCCGGCAGCGCGAACATGAAGACGCGCAGCGCCATCTCGCCGCCGTACGACTGCATCCCGAAGCCCAGGAACGGCACGAAGGCAAGCACCAGCAACGAGCGTTCGCGATAACGGTGTTCCCGTCTGCGCCACCAGCCCCAGCAGGCGAGCGCCAGCACCGAGCCGGCCAGCAGCACCCGCGTGTAGAGGACCAGCTTGTGCGTCGAACTCCCGCCCTGGATACGGCCGGAGACCGAGCTGGAGACATTGCCGCCGACGCCGCCGAGCCCGCCGAAGAGATCGTCGAAGTGCCCGGACCAGTACGGCTCCGCCATGAAACCGAGCCACGCCGCCACGACCACCGCGAACAGCAGCGGCAGACCGCGCAGTTCACAGCGGTTCAGGACGACGAGTACGGCTACCACGCCGAGCATCACGAACGGGGTGAGCTGGTGGGCCGGGACACTCGCCGCGAACAGGCCGGTCAACACCAGCAGCAGCACGGCGCGTTGACGTCGGTCGGTGGGCTCCACCTCGGACTCCCCCGGGCGCAGCCGCGTCCAGATGACGTGCGGGGGGCGGAACCAGACCAGCAGGATCGCCGCGAACGCCAGATACAGCAGATAGGTGAAGCCCTGCGGGGAGAAGTAGTCCTGGCCGACCCAGCCGGCCAGGACGAAGATCCACACCCCGGTCCACTTGGCCCGCCAGCTCGCCCGCAGCGAGCGGGTCAGCAGGAACATCGGTGCCAGGTAAGCCAGTTGGATGACGGTCGGCCACCAGCGGATGACCTCCGTCAGATCCCTCACCCCGCACGCCCGCGCCGCGAACGCCGTCACCGCGAAGAAGCCCGGCCAGCTCCAGCGGGCGTCCAGGTCGGGCACCGCGGAACCGGTGCGGTCGATGTAGTCCAGGAAGCCCAGATGCTGCCACGCCGTTGGGAAGCGCGGCGCGCTCTCGATCGCGGCGGGCAGCGCATGCAGGCTGATGACGGTCGCCAGCAGGGTGATCATCAGCAGCGCCCGGTGTTCCCGGCGCAGCCACAGCAGCACGGCGAACACCGTCACCAGCAGCGCGGCCCCGGCCAGCGTCGGCAGCGGCAGCACGGAGACGAGCCCGAGCCCGCCCATCGCGTCGAGGTCGGCGTCGTCCAGCCGGAGCGCGGGCACCCAGTACAGGAGCAGCGCGGCGACGAGGAGGCAGCCGAGGAGGAGCCCCGAGCGGGTGGGGGCGAAACGGGGGCGGCCGGGCCCGGCAGCGGGGCCGTCCTGCGGGTCGGGCGCCCGGGACGCTCGTTCCGCCTGCTCGGCGGGGGTGCGCTCGGGGGCGGCCGGCTCCGTCCGGCTCCGCTTGAGACCGCTCCCGGGCAGCGCCGTCACGAACGGCGCGTCCGACTCGTCGTGTCGTCCCGGCAGCACCGGCATACCTCCCGGCGGTGTTCCCGGCCCCGGCCGTACGTCCGGCCGGCGCTCCACATGGTCGAAGTCCACCCGCACCCCGAGTGCGACCGTGTCCTGGTCCAGCGCCCAGCTCGGTCCTCGCCGACGTGCCGTGCCCACGGTCTTCGCCTCGCGGGCGCCCAGGTCGGCGAGGTCGCCGTCGGGCGCGGTCACCGGCGGGCTGTCGTCCGGTCCGGAGCGGATCGTCCGCCACAGCTTCGGCGCCGCGATCGCCACGATCACCGCGAGGCTGGAGATCTCCGCGACACCCGCGCCGGTCAGCCCCATCCGGGGCAGGAGCAGCAGCGTGAGCCCCAGGACCAGGACGCACAACAGCCCCTGGAGCCAGGCGAGTCCCGAGGTGCGGCTCTGTGCGCGCAGCACCGCGAAGTACGTCTCCATGACGACCCGCAGCACCGCGCCGACCGCGAACCAGCGCAGCAGCGGGGTGGCCGCGTCGGCGTAGCCCGGGCCGAAGACGCCGAGGATCCAGGGGGCGCCTACGAACAGCACCGTCGCGATCGGCAGCATGATCCGCGCCATCCGCCTGAGCGCCGCGCGGGTGTTGGCCGCGAGCCCGGCCGGGTCGTGCGAGCCCTCCACCGTGAGCGAGGCGCCCATGTTGATGGCGAGCAGGTTGGTCGTGCCGCCGATGGTGGTGGTGATGTAGAAGTACGCGTTGTCCTCGCTGCTGACCTGCGAGGCGATGATCACCGGGACCAGGTAGACCACCGCGAGGGAGAACAGCGAGCCGGTGTAGTCACCGGCCAGGAAGCGGCCGATCTCCCGCAGCGACGGCGGGCTCGCGTGACCCCTGGTCGCCTCGATGTGCCGGGGCACCAGGCGCCGGAACACCAGCCAGCCCAGCGGCACCACCGAGGTGGCGATGGCCGCGACCCAGGACACGAAGACACCGGCGGCCGGGATCGCCACCGCGAACGCGACCAGCAGCGCCAGCTTCACCGCCGAGAACACCGTGTTGCCCACCGGCACCCACGGCGCGCTGCGCAGTCCGGTCAGCACCCCGTCCTGGAGCGTGAGCAGGTTCCAGGCGGCCACGGCCGCGATGAAGCCGAGCCCGTTCACCGTGCCGTGCAGGAACCGGTACGACGGACCCCACTCGTTCAGCGTCAGCAGGAACACGGCCGCCGCGAGGGACACGATCAGGGAACTGCCCGCGTACGTACGGAGGATGAGGCGTCCGGTGTGCCGTCCCGCGACCGGGATGAAACGGGCGAGCGCGCCCGTGAGCGTCACCGCCGTGAGCCCGGCGAGCAGCTTCATCGCGGCGATGGCGGCCGAGCCCTGCCCTACCGCCGACTCGGAGTAGTAGCGCGCCGCCGCCAGCCAGAAGCCGAGCCCCAGGACGGCGGAGATGCCGGTGTTGAGCATCAGTGCGTAGGCGTTGCGGAACAGCGGGCTGCCGCCGCTCGCACCGCTCAGGCCGGGCAGGCGCAGGCGTCTGCCCGGCCGCCCGGGCGGCTCGGCACCGGGCGCGGCCGGCTCGGTCGTGGTGGTCGTCGTGTCAGACACGGGAGCTGATGGCCTTCCGGCGGACCTGGCGTGCTCTTCGGACGAGTGCGTAACCCTTGGTGAGCGCGCGGTCCTTGGCGAAGTAACGGGTGATCGCCCGCCCTTGGACCAGTCGCTCGAACTCCTCGACGCCGGTGGCGCGGCGCACGGTGACCCGCCGCAGGGCGTAGGGACCTTGCGTCCGCCGGGCGAGCGCGTTGCCGACGGCGAGCGCCTGGGTGTACCCGGCCGAGCGCACCGCGCGACGCACCCGGCGGTCGGAGTAGCCGTACGGATAGGCGAACGACCGTGGGCGCGACCCCAGTTCGCCAGTGACGATGTCGGTGCTGCGGGCCAGCTCCCACTCCAGCGCGGTGTCGTCGAGCTGGTCGAGCTGCGGGTGGCTGTGGCTGTGGCCGCCGATCTCGACCCCGGCGGCGGACAGCGCTCGTACCTGGTCCCAGTCGAGCATCGTGTCCAGGGCGCCGCCGGTGTCGTAACGGCCCCTGACCCAGCCGGTGGAGACGAACACCGTTGCCGGGAAGCCGTGTTGGGAGAGGACAGGAAGGGCGTGCCGGTGGACGCCCTCGTAGCCGTCGTCGAAGGTGATCAGCACCGGGCGGCGGGGGAGCGGGCGGCGCAGCCGCCAGTGCTCCGCGAGCGCCGCGGTGGTGAGCGGGGTCAGGCCCAAGTCACCGATGAGCGCCATCTGTTCGGCGAATGCCTCGGGGGCGACCGACAGGGCCCTGGTGGCCGCGTTCGGTGCGGCGGCGACCGCGTGGTACATGAGAACCGGTACGGCCGCCTCGCTCATGCCCCCGCTCCCTTCGCCTCCGGTGCCGCCGTGATCCCTGCCCCGATGGGGGCCACGGAGAACGCCGGGGCGCCCCGCCGAGCCCGTGCGCTGCCGATCGCGTAGCCGCCGGCCGCCGTGAGCACGCCCGCGACGATCGCGCCCGCCCGGCCCGCGCCGCCCGACCTGCCGAGCAGCGCGTCCCGCAGACCGCGCACTACCCCGGCGGGCAACACCCGTGTCGTGTACCGGCGTTCGGACTCCAGTCCCTTGGCGGCACCGACGCTGCGGGCCACGAGCGCCTTCGACAGGCCCTCCGCGTAGGTGCGGGTGCGGAAGTAGGCGAAGCGCTCGCGGGCTTTCGGCACCCGGTGGTGGATCACCGCGCGGTCGTCGACGAGCAGCACGGCGTCCGGGCGGGCCCGGGTGAGGCGGATGCACAGCTCCGTCTCCTCGCAGCCCAGCGGGCGGCGGTCGCCGTCCCGGCCGATGCCGGTGGCGAAGCCGCCCGCCGCCTCGAACGCCGTGCGCCGGAAGGAGGCGTTGCCGCCGAGGACGTTGCGCACCCGGACCCGGCCGGGCGCCAGCCCCCGGTAACTGCAGCCGACGACCCAGTCGAACTCCTCCGGGAACCAGTCGGGCCGCCGTCCGGACGCCCACACCGGGACCGTACGGCCACCGACCGCCAGCACGCGCGGGTCGGCGTACCCCTCCGCGAAGTGGCGCAGCCAGTGCCGTTCGGCCACGGCGTCGTCGTCCAGGAAGGCGATGACCTCGCCGTGCGAGGCGGCGATACCGGTGTTGCGGCCCGAGGAGAGACCGCGAGGACCGGCGTTGGCGAGCACCCGGACCGGACCGGTGGCCCCGGCCGAGCCGTCCTTGAACTCTCGCGCCAGCCGCTCCAGCAGCGCCGGGTTGTGGTCCACGACGAGGAGCGTCTCCAGCGCCGGGTACGACTGGGTGCGCACCGAGGAGACCGCCGCGAGGATGTCCTCCCAGCGGTCCTCGGTGTACACACAGATCACGACGGAGATGCCGGGATCTCTCAAGGCATCTCTCCCCGAGGCGCGTTCGCCGACGCGGCCCGGCGCTCGCGGCGCAGGGCACGGCGGTTGGACCGCTCCTGGAGGATGACCCGCAGCACCCGAAGCCCGTCGCGCACCGCCCGCAGATTGCTGGCGCCGTGGATGCGCAGGTACTCGTGGCTCGGGATCTCCTGCACCCTGAGGCCGGCCTTGACGACTCTGATGTTCATCAGGGTCTCGACCTCGAAGCCGGTGCAGTCGAGGTCGATCTTGTCCAGGCAGTGCCGCCAGAAGGCGTTGTAGCCGTAGCACAGGTCGGTGTAGCGGGCGCCGAACTTGCGGTTGACGACCGTGCACAGCGCCCAGTTGCCGAGTCGGCGGATCAGGGTCATGTCATCGGTGCCGCCGCCGTTGGCGAACCGCGATCCCTTGGCGAAGTCCGCGCCGGAGACCAGCGCGGAGACGTACGACACGATCTCGTTGCCGTCGGCCGAGCCGTCCGCGTCGACCATCACGATGATGTCGCCGGAGCAGGCCGCGAAGCCGCTGATCAGGGCATCCCCCTTGCCCTTGCCGTGCTGCCCGACGACCTTGACGCCGGGCCACAGGGAACGCGCCACCTCCACGGTGTCGTCGGTGGAATTGCCGTCCACCAGGACCACTTCGTGGATCCAGTCCGGAAGGGTCTTGAAGACGTACGGCAGGTTCTCCGCCTCGTTCATGGCGGGAATCACCACGCTGACCGGCGGAGTGATCGCCAGATGCGAGGAGATGGGCCGGTAGGAGCCCGCGACCACGGGCTCGGGGCCCGGACTGGACATGGGCAGAACGGAACTCATGACGGTGTGATCCCTCTCGTCCGGCGGACCGCCCGCCCCTGGGCGGCCCGGCTCTGTGTCCGGTTCGAAAGGGGGGTACTCATCCACGGCACGGCGAAGTGGTCTTCCGTATGCGTGGACGAGCTGGCAAAGCTGCCAGGCTGCCGACGTGCGGGCAGCCGGTCGCGCGGCCCGGACCGGTCACCTGATGCGGTCACCGGACACGGCACCCCCCTACCGCGCCCCGCCTCGGAATGTCGCCGGTCCTGAGCCCTCCCCTGAACCGAGTGCGACGGACCGATGCGGGTGAGATGTACGACGGTATTGACGATTGAACCTGAATGGCAAGGTCTGGATGCGGCCTCACCTTTTTGTTGGTCTGTCCGTTACACAACCTTGGCCCATGTTCCTCATTCCGGCAGCCGTTTTCCCGAACTCGCCTTCATACGACGGAAAATGACCAGAAAGAGGAGCAGACTCAGACCGGTCACGGCTACGATCCCGCCCCGCACCGACCAGCGGTGCACGGCGAGCATGGCCTGCGCCACGAGCATGTCGATGACGATCGCCCCCGCGAGCGCGACGACGAGCCGGCCGTAGGTGTCGAGCCCGCGCAGGGCGAGCCAGATCGCCGCGGCCGGCGCGGCCAGCAGGAAGAACAGGGTCGACGGGCCGCGCAACGGCGTGTGCGAGTCCGTGAGCGCGAGCAGCGCGCCGCATCCGGCGACCGCCGTCGCGGCGCCCGCGAGCAGTGAACTCGCGTCTTTCGATGATGACTTGACAGATATTGACCCCATGGGCCGACTTGCCCCCCGACGCGTCGGATGCCGGGCTTCAATGTGTCCCAGTCGTGCGCGGGCCGTCAAGACGGCCTGTTTCGTATGCGCGTTCCCGTGAAGGGTGTGAACGCCGTGCTCAGGTCGCTCATGTGATGTGCCGTCAACACGTCTGTAAAGCCTGCGCAATATGTGGGGCCGTGAAGTTCCTGGGGCGATCCTGTCGAGAGATAGTTGAGAGCCAAATAGTTTTGGCATGAACACTTCCGATCAACGCGCGTAGCCGGTACCACAGTTGCGGCAGAGATCCTGCTAAAGGGAGGTTCCATGAGACGTACCCGACTTGCGGCATACGTGACTTCACTCCTCCTCGCCACCGGCCTCGGGATGGCCGGAGCCGGACAGGCTCAGGCAGCCGGTGGCGGCTACGTGGCTCTCGGCGACTCCTACTCCTCCGGAGTCGGCTCGGGCAGCTACATCAGCTCCAGCGGTGACTGCGACCGCAGCACCAAGGCGTACCCCTACCTCTGGAACGCCGCGCACAGCCCGTCCTCGTTCGCCTTCAACGCCTGTTCCGGCGCGCGCACCGACGATGTGCTCGCCAACCAGCTCGGCTCGCTCAACTCCTCGACCGGACTGGTGTCCATCACCATCGGCGGCAACGACGCCGGCTTCGCCGACGTCATGACCACCTGTGTCATCCAGTCCGACAGCACCTGCCTGTCCCGCATCAACACCGCGCGGGCGTACATCGACTCCACGCTCCCCGGCAAGCTCGACGCCGTCTACAACCAGATCAGCGCCCGTGCCCCGTCCGCCCGGGTCGTCGTCATCGGCTACCCCCGCTTCTACCTCCTCGGGCAGAGCTGCCTCGGCCTCTCCGAGACCAAGCGGTCCGCCATAAACGCCGCCTCCGACTACATCGACAGCGCCATCCAGAAGCGCGCCCAGGCCCACGGGTTCGTCTTCGGCGACGTCCGCAACACGTTCTCCGGCCACGAGATCTGCTCCGGCGACTCCTGGCTGCACAGCGTCGACTGGCTCGACATCGGCGAGTCCTACCACCCCACGGCGGCCGGGCAGTCGGGCGGCTACCTCCCCGTCCTGAACAGCGCTGCTTGACCCGAGTCACCCGTCAGGGTGAATAAGAGGCCGAAGCGGAGGCCCCGTCCGACGGGGTCTCCGTCGTCGTCTTCCGGCACGTCACCGAGAACGGCACCTGGTCCGACTCCGTCTTCACCGGGGAGCGCACCTCCACGCCGATCGCGTTCTCGATCGTCCCGCTGTCCGACCAGGTCGTCACGGTCACCCGCACCCGCTTGGTCCGCTCCCCGCCCTCCGGGAACGACAGCGTCCGCCAGCCGTCGTCCGGCAGCGAGCCGTGCCTGAGCCGCCAGCGGTACTCCACCTCCGCGGGCAGTTTCCCCACCGTGAACGTCGCCGTGAAGGCGGGCGCGTCGTCCTCCCCGGGCGGGCAGGTCCCGTCGTACTCCGTGTGCTCCCCGGCCACCGTGACGCGCACGGACTGGGCGGGCGTGGTGCTGGCCGCGCCGCTGGAGCGGGCGGGCGGTGGTGCGGCGGTCTTCGTGTTCCGGGTGGGGGAGTGGGTGGTGGTGTTGCCGGTGGGGCTTTTGCTGGACTTGCCCTCGTCGCCCTGGTCTCCGTTGTCGCGGTTGAGCAGGGCGTACGTCAGGCCCGTCACGGCCAGGACGAGCGCGAGGACACCCGCGATCAGGGCGACCCGGGCGCCTCGGCTCGTCGTCGCGGGCTGCCGGGGATCCTCCGGGAGCGGGGCGGCGACGGGCAGGGGCGGAGTGGGGGACGGCGGCTGCGAGGCCCGGACGGTGGTGGCGTACGGCGAGACGCGTGCCGTCTCCGTACGGGGCGTGCCGCCCGCCGCGACGAGGCGCAGATCCTGCTCGGCGCGGTCGGCGGGGAGGCGCTCGGCCGGGTCCTTGCGCAACAGCCCCCGGACGACCGGCGCGAGCGGACCGGCCCGGCGCGGCTCCGGCAACTCGTCCTCGACCACCGAGCGCAGGGTGTTCAGCGGGGTGTCCCGGCGGAACGGCGAACCGCCCTCGACGGCGGCGTACAGCAGCACACCCAGCGACCACAGGTCCGACTCCGGGCCCGGTGTACGCCCCAATGCCCGCTCCGGCGGCAGGAATTCGGGCGAGCCGATCACCTCGCCGGTCATGGTGATGGCCGAGCTGCCCTCGACCGTGGCGATGCCGAAGTCGGTCAGGACCACGCGGCCGTCCTCGGCGAGCAGCACGTTCGCCGGCTTCACGTCCCGGTGCAGCACCCCGGCGATGTGCGCGGCGCGCAGCGCGGCCAGCACCTCGGCGCCGATCCGGGCGGCGCGGTCCGGCGGCAGTGGTCCGTCCGCCTCCAGGGCGTCCGCGAGCGAGCGCCCGCGCACCAGTTCCATGACGATCCAGGGGCGGCCACCCTCCATCGCCACGTCGTACACCGTGACCACGTTGCGGTGCGAGATGCGGGCCGCCGCCCACGCCTCGCGTTCCAGCCTGGCGTACATCCGCTCCACGTCGGAGGCGGGAAGCCCCGCCGGTGCCCGCACCTCCTTGACGGCCACGTCGCGGTGCAGCACCTCGTCACGGGCGCGCCACACCGTGCCCATGCCGCCCTGGCCCAGCGGGGACAGCAGTCGGTAGCGGCCCGCGATCAAGCGGTCGCGTCCGGGTTCCTCTGGCACGGGCGACCCCCACGGCATCTCGCGTGATTCCTCCCCAAAAGTAGCTCAGCCCATGGCCGTTGCGACCCCCTTGAGCATCAATCCGGCGCCGAGGGCGACGACGGTGAGGGCCGAGGCGAGCGGGAGGAAGCGGCGGGCCAGGGCGGTCAGGGGGTGCGCGGTGCGGCGGGGGTGACGGTCGAGGACCCGGTTCACCCGTGAGCCGAGCCGGACGACGGCGAAGCCCGCCGCCGTCAGCGTCAGCGCGAGGCCCGCGCCGTACGCGACGACCAGGAGCAGCCCGAACCAGGCGTGGCCGAGTGCCGCCGCACCCACCAGTACGACGACCGCGGAGGGGCTGGGGACGAGGCCACCGGCGAAACCGAGCAGGATCGTGCCACGGAGGGTGGGGGCGGTGGGGTGGGAGTGGGTGTGGCCGTTGTGGGTGTGGACGAGAGGGTGGGGGGTGCCGGGATGGGGGCTGTCGGGGTGGGGGTGGTCGTGCGCATGGGTGTCGTCCACATGTGTTCCATCCCCATGAGTGCCGCCCACATGGTGCTCACGCACACGGTGTTCGTGCACATGGTGCTCGGCCCGGGTGTGTTCGTGCCCCGAGCCCACCAGGGCCAAGGGCCGGGACTCGGCGTGCTCGTGGGCGTGGGCGTGGGCGTGGGTGTGCGGGTGCGGGTGCGGATGCGCGTGACCGTGGTCGTGGTGGTGCTCGTGCCCATGGTCGTGCCCGTGCGCGTGTTCCTGCCCGTGCTCCGCGAGCCGTCCGCCCCGCCACGCCCTGCGGACCAGCGTCGCCCCCGCCACGAGCACGAGCGCGCCGCTCGCCACGCCCAGCCAGGCGATCACCGAGGGTGCCGCGGCGGAGCCCGCCGTGACCAGGACACCGAGGCCGACCACGCCGAGGGTGTGGGTGACGGTCACCGAGGCGGCCAGGGGCAGCACGTCCCGCATCCGGGCCCGGCCGCCCCGCGCGGCGGCGGCCGCGGCCATCATCGTCTTGCCGTGTCCGGGGGCCAGCGCGTGCATCGCGCCGAGCAGGACCGCGATGAGCAGCGCCAGCGCGGCGAAACCGGCCGTGAGGTGATGCCGGGCGACCAGGTCGTTCAGGGCCTGGGTCCAGCGGTCGGCGCCGCGCGGCAGCACGGAGGCGGCCGGCGCGTCCCGCTCCGCCGCCAGAGCCGGGCCGCCGGGGCGTACTCCCAGCCGGGCGGTGGAGGTGTCGGCGGGCGAGGAGAGCAACTGGGCCGGATACCTGGTGAGTTCACGGGAGACCGACCTCTCCGGCACGTCGGAGCGGGTCAGGGTCATCCGGTCGCCCCGCGCGGTGATCTCCCGCCAGCCGGGCCCGGAGGAGACCCCGGCGCTGTGGAAGCCGAGGGTCAGTGTCGCGGCCTTGGGCAGCGGGGCCCGCTCCGCGCATTCGACGCGCAGGGTCTCGAGCCCCGCCTGTCCTGGCCGCAGCCGTGCCGTGGCCGCGGTGACGGTGAGCGGGACGGGCCGCCCCTCGACGGTGAGCCTGCTGCCCCGGGCCGCCGCCGCGCAGCGCTGCCGGGCCCACTCCGCCGTGCCGAGCCGTTCGAGGTCGGGCTTGGCCTGGGTTGCCGGGATCTCCGCCAGGTCCTCGACGTGCGTGACGCGCAGCTCGCCGGGCGCGGCCACGAGACCGTCGTAGTGGTTGACGGTGAAGTTGCCGAGCGGGTGCGCGCTCGCTGCCGTCGCCGGGCCGAGCGCGAGCGCGCAGGCGCCGGTGAGGACGGCGGCGAGCGCCAGCGGGCGCCGCTGAACGGTCACTTGGTGCCCTCCAGTGCCTTGCGGGCCGTGGCGGCGCCGAGCGGGGAGAAGCCGGGGTTGAGCTTGAGCGCAGACTTCAGCGAGGCGCGGCCGTCGCTCTTGTGTCCGGTGGCCAGTTCGATCATGCCGCGGTGGTAGCGGAAGAGGGCGTTGCGGTAGCCGGTCGCCGTGGCGCGGCGGGCGTACGGCAGGGCCTCGCGGTCGTGGCCGTTGACGTGCAGCGCCCAGGCCAGCGCGTCCGCCGTGTGCACGGTGTGGCGGCGGGACCACTCGGCGCGGGCCGCGCGCAGGGCTGCCTTCTTGTCGCCGTGGTCGGCGGCGGCCAGCGCGGTGTCGAGATCGGCGTCGACGCCGTTGGCGCGGGCGATGGCGATCCACGCGTCTACCAACGCGTACTGCTGGTGTGCCCGTTCACGGTCCCCGGCCGCGCCGCGCGCCTCGTACAGCTCGCCGAGCTCGACCAGCGGGGCAGGAAGCGGGTAGCGCGAGACCACCGTCTCCATGCCCTTGACCGCCCCGGCCCGGTCCCCGCTCGCCGCCTGCGCGCGGGCGCGGCCCTCCAGCGCGGGCAGGTAGTTCTCGTCGGCGGCGAGCGCGCGGGCGTAGTAGGTGAGGGCGGACTTGTAGTCGCCCTGGTTCCAGGCGAGTTGACCGAGCTGCGCGGCGACGTACGCGATGTCGCCCTTCGACGTGGCCGCCCCGAGCGCCTGCTCGAGCACGCGCCGCGCCGCCGGGACGTCGCCGCGCAGCTCACGGACGTAGGCGTACCGCGTGAACACCGGCACCCCCGGCTTGCGGGCGTCGGCGGTGTCGGCGGCGCGGGACGCCTCGTCGTACCGGCCGAGCTCCACCAGCGCGTCGATTCGGGAGGACAACGCCCGTTCGCTGTAGGGGTTCTCGGCGAGCGCCCGGTCGGCGTTCGTGAGCGCCCCCGTGAAGTCGTGCCGCGCGGCGGCGAGCGCGGCACGCCCGGCCAGCGCCTGATCACTGTGCGGGGACAGCGCGAGGGCCCGCTTCAACGCGGCCTGCGCCTGCGGATACCGCGCCGGATCCCCCTTGGTCCGCGCCTGCTCCACATACGCCAGCCCCAGCGTCGCCCACCCGTCGGAATCCCGCGGCTGCGCCTTCAGATGAGCCTGCAACGCGGCGATCGCGGCATCCGGATCCCCGCTCGCCAACGCCCCCGGATCGACGGCAGCCGACACGGCCACGGTGGCCACCGGCGCCCTGTCCCGCGCCGCCCCGACGGCGATGGCCCCGCCGGTGACGGCAATGGCGAGCAGCACGGCGATCCCGGCGCGCCGCGCGACGCGCCGACCGCGACGGGGCGTGCCGGCGGGGTGGGCGGTGGCGCCCTGCCCGGCGCTGTCGGCCGACGACCCGGCGGACGGGCGGCTGCCCGACGCCGTGTCCTCGGCTTCCGCTGACGCCCCTGCGCGTGTTGCGCGGTCCGCGGAGCACTCCGCCGCCTCCGGCTCCGGGGCACCCTGCCCGGACCCCGCCCCCTCATCGGCCAACCCCCGTTGATCCAGGGGTGTTTCCTCGGCCGTTCCGCCGGAGGTCGTCTCGTTCGTGCGCGGGGTCATGCCCTCTCCAAGGTCGCCTGACGGGGTGGGAAGGGTGGGCGCGGTCCGCCGTGGGGGAATGTGCGGACCGCGCCCGGTCGGGATCAGTACGGGCGCTGCACGCGGCGGCGCCACCAGGCGAAGGCGGTGCCGATGAGCAGGACTCCGGCCGCGCCCGCTGCCGCCGAACCGGCGATGAGGACGGTGTTGTCGGTGCCGCCGGAGGCGGAGGCGGGCTGGAGGGCGTCACCGAGGGCACTGCGGACGTCGGCACCCGCGGTCGTGCCCTTGGCGAGCTTGCCGCGCGAACCGGCCGTGGGCTCCGCGACGTACGGGAAGTACTTCTCGAACTTCTTGTCGTTCTTGTCGACCGCGTCACCCAAGTCGTTCTTGGAGCCGACCAGTTCACCCTCGACGACCTGAAGCGCCTCGTCCACGACGTCGTCGGTGAGCCGACGCCCGTTCGGGAAGCCCGCGTTGTCGCCGTCGAGCACGCCGAGCCGCTTGGGGTGCATGGCGGGCTTGATGGAGGTGTTCAGCCGGAGCTGCTCCGAAGGCTTCACGTTCGGCGGCTGGTTGAGCCCCTTGACGCCCTTGAGGAACACGTCGACCAGGTCGTTGCGCGGCTCGGCGGGCGCCTTGATCTTGTAGATGCCCTCGATGAGCTTCGGCAGCTCGGGGTTGGTGACGTTCTTCAGGAACTGCGCGTCGTACGCGGGCTGGGACGCGTTGAAGCGGTCCTTGTCCTTCTGCGGGTTGACGACCTCGTTGACGAGCGGGTTTCCGAGCCGTGAGACCTGCGAGAAGTAGCCCTGGGCGTTGCGCCGTTGGGTGGTGGACCAGATGCCGACGACCGGCTGGTCGGCGGACTGGCGGATCAGGCTGGTGGGCACCTGGAGGGCGATCGTGTTGACGTTGTAGCCCTTGAGGGTGTCGCGGCCCACCTCGCTGAGGTTGCCGCCGTAGAGCAGGTCGAAGACGCGCAGGTCCAGGAAGAACGGGTCGTCGGCCTGGCCCGCGAAGCTCGCCGCGCCGGAGGCCGACTTCTGGATCGCCTGCTCACGCAGCTTCGCGTACTGCGGCATGGACGCCTTGCCCACGTTCGACGGCGCGACCGGAGCGTTCCGGACCATCTTCGACTTGGACACGACGTGATGGTTCTTCGACCGGATCACGTCGATGTCGTACGTCTGCGTCACGTTCAGGTCTGGATCGTCCAGGCTGGTGACCGGACCGGTGTTGTAGAGGAACGTGTTCCCGTTCTTCGTGTGCGTCTTGAACGTGTAGCGGAACGTCAGGTCGTCCTGCGCGTCGCCGTTGCTGTCGATGTGGATGTCGTACTGCGCGTCGTCCGCGAACGTGTAGAAGTTCGGGCCGCCCGCGGGGTCCTCGAACGGGATCCAGTTCGCCACGATCGTCGTCGTGTCCGGCTTGTCCGGGCTCACGAACGCGTACAGGTCGGTGTTGTCGTACTGCGGGGTGCCCGAGATCAGCGGGGCCTCGCGGTGCGAGGAGGCGGAGGCCGCCCCGGGTGCCAGTGCGGCGGTACCGGCGGCCGCCAGACCGCCGGCGGCCAACGCGCCGCAGATGAGCGGTATCAGGCCCTTGCGCCCCGAGCCGCTCCTGGAGAAGAGAGGTGTCATGCCATCCGTCCTCAGTGCCAACTTGCTTTGACGGACGGGTATACGGAGCGGACGGCGCTTTCGGATTGGCCGTCGGGGAATTTTCTTTTCCTCGTTCGCGACCCGCGTTTTCGGGCCGCCCGTCCGTATCAACCGCCGGAGGTGTGCGTTCGTGCGGATGCGAGGGGTCACGGGCAGCTCCGGCTGCGGCCGGGGGAGCCAGGTGAGGGGGGCCCGGATGGAGGCGGACCAGCTTCTGGTGCGGGTGGCCGGCGGCGACCAGACGGCCTTCGAGGAGTTGTACGCGCTGGTGTCCGGGCCGGTGTTCGGACTGGTCCGGCGCGTGGTGCGCGACCTCGCCCAGTCCGAGGAGGTCGTGCAGGACGTGCTCCTCGAACTCTGGCGCTCCGCACCCCGGTTCGACCCCGCGCGGGGCAGCGCGCTCTCCTGGGTCCTCACCCTCGCCCACCGCCGCGCCGTGGACCGGGTGCGCAGTGTCCGCGCGGCCGGGGAACGCGAGCAGCGCGAGGCCCTGCGCGCAGGGGAGCCCGCCTTCGACCATGTCTCCGAAGAGGTCGAGGCCGGACTCGAACGCGAATGGGTACGCCGCTGCCTGGACCGGCTCACCGCGCTCCAGCGCCAGTCCGTCACCCTCGCCTACTACGACGGCTACACCTACCGCGAGGTCGCCGAACGCCTCTCCCTGCCGCTCGGCACCGTCAAGACCCGGATGCGCGACGGACTCACCCGGCTGCGCCACTGCCTCGGAGGTGCCGCGTGAGCCTCCTCGGCCGGCTGCTGCGCCGCGACGACCCGCACTCCCTCGCCGCGCCCTACGCCCTCGACGCCCTCGAACCCGGCGAACGGCGCCGCTTCGAGCGGCACCTCGCCACCTGCGCCCGGTGCGCCACCGAGACCCGCGCCCTCGCCGACGACGTGGTGCGGCTCGCCTGGTCCACCGCCGCCCCGCCCTCCGACGCCCTGCGCGAGCGTGTGTTCGCCGCGGTCCGCGTCACCCCGCAGGAACAGCCCACCACCCCACATGTGCGTCAACGTGTCGCCCAGTTGCCCCCACATGTGTGGGGCGCACAGCCGCCACCGGCCCGCCGCACGCGCCCGCTGTTCGTGCCGTTCGCCACGGCGACCGCCGCGGCCGCGCTCGTCGTCGCCTCCCTCTTCGCGGTCCAGGCGGACCGCACCCAGGACCGGCTCGCCGCCGAGCAGGCGCGCTCGCGTGAGATCGCCCACGTCCTGGCCGCGCCCGACGCCCGCGCCACCAGCGGCAAGGACGCGCGCGGGCAGAGCATGGCCGTGATCGCCTCCGCCGCGGAGGGACGGGCCGTCGTCACGCTGAGCGGTTACGGCACCCCGCCCGGCGGCCGCGTCCACCAGTTGTGGCTCGTGCGCCCCCACGCGCGACCGCGCTCCCTCGGGCTCCTCATCGGCGACACGCCCTTGGTCGCCAAGGGACTCGACAAGTCCTCTGCGTCACTCGCGGTGACCGTCGAGCCGGACGGCGGCTCACCGCGTCCCACTGGCCAGCCCATTGTCCAACTCACCCTGAAATCGGTCGGATTCGGAGAGTAGTCAAAGCGGGATGATCAACCACCTTGCGGGGAAGGTGAATCCCGTGGCCGAGATACACGTGGGCCCAACCGGGACGATAGGGTTACCCTGCCCGGGCCGGGTGGATTCGTACGGGTGGGGAGTGACATGGAACAGATAACGATGCGCAGCAGGGCCAGGGTTCCTGCGATCACCTGCGGGAGCAGCGCGAGCAGTTCGCGCCTGGACCGCCATCTCTCGGTGCTGGCGGGCCCCGCCATCCCGCAGCAGAAGACGGCCGAGGCCACCTCGCTCATGCGCGAGCTGACCGCACGCGACACGGTGCACCGTCGCAGCGACCGGGGTGCCCGCGTCCGCCGGGTCTCCCTCTTCGCCCCCCTGCGCCGTCTGCGGCGCTCCCTCTTCGGCAGTCACTGACCGGACACCGGACCGCACCAGGGTTCTCTTCGAGCCCACCCCGCGCGTCCGGTTCCGGCCCGCGTCCGCACGACCCACGCTTCAGGCTGCCACGCCGCCCCGGCACACCGCCGCGCCCCGCCGTCCGTCATTCCCACGGCGCGCTCCGCGGCGGACCGGCGTGTCCCGCCCCGGGTGTTTCCTGCTCCGTGCTGCTCCGTGAGCGTGGTCGCGCTGTCGGCCGTCCGGCGTGCCGGCGCCGTCGTCAGAGCAGCGCGAACTGCCCCTCCGGACCCTCCTCCTGATGGTCCAGGACCGAGGCGGGTCGACGCGCCCAAGGCGGAGGCGGAAGCACTCCCGCCTCCTGGAGGTCCGCCGCGGTGAGCGGTGACGTCACCTTCAACTCCGCCCTCGCCGGGGCGATTTCCGCCAGCAGCGTCAGGACAGTGATCAGCTCCAGCAGCTCCGAGGTCCAGGGCTGCGGCCAGGACGCGGGGCGGATCGCGGAGAGGGTGCCCGGTGCCGGCGCGGTCGTACGAGCCGTGAACCAGGCTTCCAGGGTGCGGACTTCGGACACCTCGTGCTCCCAGGCCGAGCGCGGAACGGGGGAGATGCGGCCCTCGTCCAGGCACAGGGTCTCGGTGTCGGGGTCGTAGCTCACGGTGCCCGGCCACGCGGGCAACGGCGCCCGGACGTACGGGCGCCGGCCCCCGGGCAGCTTGGGGCGGTCGCCGTCGCGGCGCATCAGCCAGAGCAGGCGGTGACCCAACTCAACGCCCCGCGACCAGATTTCGGTGTCGGACGTGAGCGGGACCGTACGGTCGGACCGGATCGCGGCCAGTGTCCACGCCAGGAAGTCCTCCGGCGTGGGACGGGCACCGAGTACCCGCGTCAGGTGGTCCAACAGGCCCGGCGACAGGTTGGGTTCGGTGCCACCGGGGCGGCGGTACAGCGGGCGGACCCTGCCGGAGGGGAGCGTGGGCAGGAGAGAGGTCGCCACAAGCGCGTCGCCGGCCGTCTCCACCACGTACACCTGCCGCCGGTCCGCCACCCGCCACAGCTCCGGACGGGCCGCGTCGAGCAGCCGCTGGTCCGGGATCAGCCATCGCTCGTCGAACGGCGCCGCCAGCACCCGTACCGGCTCCGCGCACGGACCCGAGGCGCGCGCCAGCCGCTCCGTGCCGGCCGGGTGGCCGGGCAACTGCGAGACCGCCGACCGTGTCGACCGCACCCGCGTCGGCTCGAACAGAGCCTCGCGGTCCGCCCCTTCGGCCGCGAGCAGCGCCGCCCAGCGGGCCTTGAGCGAGGCCGCGTCGGGCGCCGTCGGCCACGCGCGGCCCGGCCGCAGCGGTGCGACGGACCACGGCATGAGGTCCGCCAGCGGCGGAGCGTCGTCGTCGTACGTCACGCCCGGCATCGTACGACCTGTCCGGCTCCCGGACGCGAGGATCAGCCCGACCCGCACACCCTCACAGCGGCCCCCGCCCCCGCCCTCACGTCGCGTCCAGCGTCACCGTGAACGAGAACCGGTCCCCCCGATAGTGGATGACCGCCACGTCCAGCACCCGCCCGCCCGCGTCGTACGTGATCCCCGTGTAGTGCAGGATCGGGCTCAGCAGCGGGACTTGGAGCAGCCGGGCCGTCTCCGGGTCGGCCAGCCGCGCCTCCACCGTGTCCGTGATGCGGCTGATCCCCGCGCCCACCACGTCCCGCAGCACCTTCGTCATCGGCCGGCGCGCGAGGTCCGCCGGATCGATGCGGGCGGCCAGCTCCGGGCGGACGTGGTTGACGGCGTGGTTGGTGGGCTCGCCGGTGCTCTCGTCGCCGCGCAGGCGGTGGTAGACGGCGACCTCGGTGAGATCGGGGAAGTACTCGGTGAGGGCCGAGGGGACCGGTACGCGGCGGTGCTCCAGCAGCTCGCTGGTCATGCCCGACTGCTGGGCCACGATCGCGTCGACCGAGCCGAGCAGCCGCACCGGGGCCCCGCGCCGGGCGTCGGGTTCGATGAAGGTGCCGCGCCTGCGGTGGCGGCTGATCAGGCCCTCGTCCTCCAACTCCTTCAGCGCCTGGCGCATCGTCAGCACGCTCACTCCGTAGTGCCGCGCGAGATCCTCCTCGGTGGGCAGGCGCAGCGGGTCCTGGGGCGAGCGGCCGAGGATGGAGGCGCGCAGGGACTGCGACACCTGGTACCAGAGCGGCAGCTTGCGGTTCAGGACGATCGAATCCGGAGCGAAAGAGGTCACGCGGCTATCCGTACCCGTCGGAGAGGATCAGCGCAATGGAGCGGTCAGGGCGAGGTCAGGGCGTCCTGAAGTGCCGCTCCAGTCCCCGCCACACATCGTCGTAGCGTGGCTGGAGATGGTCGGCGCCGGCCGCCTGCGAAGTGAGGGTGACCGGCCAGCGCGTCTCGAACATGAAGGCAAGACCGTCGTCGATCCGCTGCGGCCGCAGCTCCGCCGCGCTCGCCTTCTCGAAGGTCTCCCGGTCCGGGCCGTGTGCCGACATCATGTTGTGCAGCGAGCCGCCGCCCGGCACGAACCCCTCCGCCTTCGCGTCGTAGGCGCCCTCGACCAGGCCCATGTACTCGCTCATCACGTTCCGGTGGAAGTACGGCGGCCGGAAGGTGTCCTCGCCCACCAGCCAGCGCGGCGCGAACACCACGAAGTCCACCCCCGCGAGCCCCGGAGTGTCCGACGGCGAGGTCAGCACCGTGAAGATCGACGGGTCCGGGTGGTCGTAGGAGATGGTGCCGATCACATTGAACCGGCGCAGGTCATAGGCGTACGGCACATAGTTGCCGTGCCAGGCGACCACGTCGAGCGGGGAGTGGTCGTACACGGCCGTCCAGAGGTTGCCGCAGAACTTGTTCACCACCTCCACCGGACCCGTCTCGTCCTCGTACGCCGCGACGGGCGCCCGGAAGTCGCGAGGGTTGGCCAGCCCGTTGGCGCCGATGGGGCCGAGGTCGGGCAGCCGGAGGGGCGCGCCGTAGTTCTCGCACACATAACCCCGGGCGGAGTCGTCCAGCAGCTCCACACGGAAGCGCACCCCGCGCGGGATGAGCGCCACATGTGCGGGCTCCACATGGAGCCGCCCGAACTCGGTGTGGAGCAGCAGCCCGCCCCGCTCCGGCACGATCAGCAGTTCCCCGTCCGCGTCCGAGAAGACCCGCTCCATCGAGGAGGTGGCGTGGTAGAGGTGCACGGCCATGCCGGTCCGCTGCGTCGCGTCGCCGTTGCCGCCCAGGGTCCACAGGCCGGCGAGGAAGTCCGTCCCGGCGGGCCGCTCGGGCAGCGGGTTCCAGCGCAGCCGGTTCGGGTCCGGCACCGTCTCGGTGAAGGGCGCCGTACGGATCGCGCCGTTGCCGGTGCGGGTGAACTCCGGGTGTGCGGCCGAGGGGCGGATGCGGTACAGCCACGAACGCCGGTTGTGCGCCCGGGGTTCGGTGAACGCCGTACCGCTGAGCTGCTCCGCGTACAGCCCGAAGGGCGCGCGCTGCGGTGCGTTGCGGCCCTCGGGCAGCGCGCCCGGTACCGCCTCCGAGGCGTGTTCGTTGCCGAACCCGGTGAGATACGACAGTGCCTCGGCGGTCTTCCGCGCGTCCGCGCCCATGATCGCTCCCTCGCGCCCGGGACGCGCTCCGTCGGCCGCCCCATTCCTCTGTAGCACCGTAGGAATGAGCGGACCCCGGCGCAAGGGGGCGCGCTTCACCGGAACCGTGTGGCGAGGCATCATGTGGCCGTGCCCCATGCGACATCGCTCCGCCGTGCGCCCGTCCAGCGGCGCAGCGCCGAACGGCTGACCCGGATCCTCGACGCCTGCGCCGCGCTGCTCGACGAGGTCGGCTACGACGCGCTGAGCACCCGCGCCGTGGCCGAGCGCGCGGGTGTCCCCATCGGCTCCGTCTACCGCTTCTTCGGCAACAAGCGCCAGATGGCCGGCGCCCTCGCCCTGCGCAACCTCAACCGCTACACCGAGCGCGTCACCGAACGGCTGGAGCAGACCCGAAAGGGCGACTGGCGGGCGGCGATGGACGTGGTCCTGGACGAGTACCTGCACATGAAGCGCACCGCGCCCGGCTTCGGCCTCGTCGACTTCGGCAACCAGATACCGATCGGCACCCGCCAGTCCGCGCCGAACACCCGCGTGGCGGACCGCTTCACCGACCTGCTCTCCGGCCATCTCGGCCGCACCCCGGACGAGGATCTGCGCCGGGTCTTCCTGGTGGCCGTGGAGAGCGCCGACACCCTCGTCCAGCTCGCCTTCCGGACGGACCCGCGCGGAGACGCCGCGATCATCGCCGAGACGCGGGCGCTGCTGCGGGCCTATCTGAGCCGCGTACTGGACTGAACCGGCCGGTCTCGTGCACGGGGCTCCCCGTCATGCCAACCGGTCGGTATGCTGCCCCCCAGCCCGTCGGCCAGGTCCAGGTCCAGCGTTCAGGCCCGCGTCCAGGCCCCGGGAGGCAGCGCCGCCGACCCCTCCGGGAGGACCCGTGTCCCGCACCGCCCTTCGCATCTGCCCTCTGTGCGAGGCCACGTGCGGACTGACCCTCACCATCGAGGGCACCCGTGTCACCGGCGCCCGGGGCGACCGGGAGGACGTCTTCAGCAAGGGGTTCATCTGCCCCAAGGGCGCCGCCTTCGGCGCTCTGGACGCCGACCCCGACCGGCTGAGCGCCCCGCTCGTCCGCGTGGACGGCGAGCTGCGCGAGACCACCTGGGAGGAAGCCTTCGCCGCCGTCGCCGCGGGACTGCGCCCGGTCGCGGAGCGGTACGGGCGCGACGCGGTCGGCGTGGTCCTCGGCAACCCCAACGTCCACACCGTGGCGGGCGGTCTCTACCCGTCCGTCCTGATCGGCGCGCTGCGCACCCGCTCGGTGTTCACCGCCTCCACGGTCGACCAGATGCCCAAGCACGTCTCCAGCGGCCTGCTCTTCGGTGACCCCAACGCCATCCCGGTGCCCGACCTCGACCACACCGACCATCTGCTGCTGATCGGCGCCAACCCCCTGGAGTCCAACGGGAGTCTGTGCACCGCCCCCGATTTCCCCGGCAGACTCAAGGCGCTCAGGGCCCGCGGCGGACGCCTCACCGTGATCGACCCGCGCCGCACCCGCACCGCCCGCCTGGCCGACCGGCACATCGCCATACGCCCGGGCACCGACGCCCTGCTGCTCGCCGCGCTGGCCACCACCCTGTTCGAGGAGGGGCTGACCGACCTCGGCGACCTCGCCGCCCACGTCGAAGGACTCCCCGGACTCCGTGAAGCGCTCCGCGACTTCACCCCCGAAACCGTCGCCCCTGCCTGCGACGTCGACGCCTCGCTCATCCGCACCCTCGCCCGCGAGCTCGCCGCCGCCCCCACCGCCGCCGTCTACGCCCGCATCGGAAGCTGCACCGTCCCGCACGGCACCCTGGCGAGCTGGCTCGTGGACGTCCTCAACACCCTCACCGGCAACCTCGACCGCCCCGGCGGCGCCCTCTTCCCGCAGGCCGCCACCGACCGCACCCCCCGCCCGGCCGGACCGGGACGCGGTTTCACCCTCGGCCGCTGGCACTCCCGGGTGCGCGAACTGCCCGAGGCCAAGGGAGAGCTGCCGCTGTCCGCGCTCGCCGAGGAGATCGACACCGCGACCGGGGAGGGCGAACCGCTGCGCGCCCTCGTCGTGATCGCGGCCAACCCGGTGCTGTCCGCCCCCGACGGCGACCGGCTCGACAAGGCGCTGGAATCACTGGACTTCATGGTCGCCGTCGACCCCTACCTCAACGAGACCTCCCGCCACGCCGACGTCGTCCTGCCGCCGCCCCCGCCCGCGCAGAGCCCCCACCACGACTTCGCCTTCAACACCCTCGCCGTCCGCAACCAGGTCCGCTACAGCCGCCCCGCCGTCCCCCTGGAGCCGGGCAGGATGGCCGAGACCGAGATCCACGCCCGGCTGGTCCTGGCCGCGATGGGAATGCCCGAGGCCGACCCCGGCTCCGTGGACGCCATGGTTGTCGAGCAGACCCTCGCCAAGGCGGTGAAGGAGCCCCACTCCCCGGTCCACGGCCAGGACCCGAAGGCACTCGCCGCCCGCCTCACCGGCGACGACGGCCCCGAGCGGCGCCTCGACCTGATGCTGCGCCTCGGTCCCTACGGCGACGGCTTCGGCGCCGACCCGGACGGCCTCGCCCTCGGCCGGCTCCTCGCCCACCCGCACGGCATCGACCTCGGCCCGCTCCGCTCCCGCCTGCCCCAGCCGCTGAAGACGGTCAGCGGCAGGATCGAGCTGCTGCCCGACCCCGTCGCCGCCGACCTGCCCCGGCTCCGGCAGGCCCTGCGCGAGCGCCCCGCCGGACCGGTCCTCGTCGGCCGCCGCCATCTGCGCTCCAACAACAGTTGGCTCCACAACCTCCCCGCCCTCACCGGCGGCACCAACCGCTGCACCCTGCACATCCACCCCGAGGACGCGGCCCGGCTCGGCGTGCGCGACGGGGAGCCCGTACGAGTGAAAGGCGCCGGGGGAGAGGTGACGGCGCCCGCCGAGATCACCGACGGCATCCGGCCCGGGGTGGTGAGCCTCCCGCACGGCTGGGGCCACGACCGACCCGGCACCCGCCAGAGCCACGCGGCCGTCCAACCGGGCGTCAACGTCAACCAGTTGCTCGACGGCACCCTGCTCGACCCGCTCTCCGGCAACGCCGTCCTCAACGGCATACCCGTCGAGCTGTCCCGCCCGGGGGTCCCGGAACCCCGGTGACCGCCCCGGGACCCCTGGCGGCAGAAAACTAACGCCGCTAGTTTGTTTCCCGGCCCGCCCCGCACCACGCTGGAGCACACGCCGTACGCCGGACCCGCCGGGAGGAACACCATGAAGGCACACGACGGTCTCTACATCGACGGCGCCTGGCGCCCAGCAGCGGGCCAGGACGTCATCGAGGTGGTCAACCCCGCCGACGAGCAGATCATCGGCCGCGTCCCGGCGGGCGACGCGCGGGACGTGGACGCCGCCGTGCGCGCCGCCCGCGCCGCGCTCCCCGGCTGGGCCGCCACGCCCCCGGCCGAGCGCGGCGCGCGCCTCGCCGCCCTGCGGGACGCGCTCGCCGCCCGCGCGGACGAACTCACCGAGACGATCACCGCCGAGCTGGGCGCCCCGCCGGACTTCGCGCGCAACGTGCAGGCCGGGCTGCCCGTCGCGGTCGCCGGGTCCTACGCCGAACTGGCCGCCACCCACTCCTTCGAGGAGAAGGTCGGCAACTCCACCGTCCTGCACGAACCCGTGGGCGTCGTCGCCGCGATCACCCCCTGGAACTACCCCCTCCACCAGATCGTCGCCAAGGTCGCCCCGGCGCTCGCCGCGGGCTGCGCGGTCGTCCTCAAGCCCGCCGAGAACACCCCGCTGACCGCCCAGCTCTTCGCCGAGGCCGTGCACGAGGCGGGCGTACCCGCAGGGGTGTTCAACCTCGTCACCGGCTTCGGCCCGGTCGCCGGACAGGCCCTCGCCGAACACCCCGGCGTCGACCTGGTGTCCTTCACCGGCTCCACGGCGGTCGGCCGCCGGATCGGCGCGGCGGCCGGCGCGGGCGTCAAGCGCGTCGCCCTGGAACTCGGCGGCAAGTCCGCCAACGTCATCCTGCCGAGCGCCGACCTCGCCAAGGCGGTCAAGGTCGGCGTCGCCAACGTGATGGCCAACTCCGGTCAGACGTGCAGCGCGTGGACCCGGATGCTGGTCCACCGCGACCAGTACGACGAGGCCGTCACGCTCGCCGCCGAGGCCGCCGCCAAGTACGGCGACCGCATCGGGCCGGTCGTCAGCGAACGCCAGCGCGACCGCGTGCGCGGCTACATCGAGAAGGGCGTCGCCGAGGGCGCCCGGCTGGTCGCGGGCGGCCCCGAGTCCCCGCGCGCACAGGGGTGGTTCGTCAGCCCCACCGTGTTCGCGGACGTCACCCCGGACATGACCGTCGCCCAGGAGGAGATCTTCGGCCCGGTCCTGTGCGTTCTGCCCTACGACGACGAGGACGACGCCCTGCGCATCGCGGACGGCACCGTCTACGGCCTCGCCGGAGCCGTCTGGGCCGGTGACGAGGAGGAGGCAGCCGCCTTCGCGCGCCGGATGAGCACCGGCCAGGTCGACATCAACGGCGGCCGCTTCAACCCCCTCGCCCCCTTCGGCGGTTACAAGCAGTCCGGGGTCGGCAGGGAACTCGGCACCCATGGACTGGCCGAGTACCTCCAGACCAAGTCCCTCCAGTTCTGAGGAAGTCGGTGACCATGGCCGTACGAGCCGCCGTCCTGCCCGCCGTCGGTGAACCCCTGGAGATCACCCGCATCGAGCTGCCCGCACCCGGCCCCGGCCAGGTCCGGGTGCGCCTCGCCGCCGCCGGGGTCTGCCACTCCGACCTCTCCCTGGCCAACGGCACCCTGCGCGTCCCCGTCCCCGCCGTCCTCGGTCACGAGGGCGCCGGAACCGTCGTCGCCGTGGGGGAGGGGGTGACCCATCTGGCACCAGGGGCGCCCGTCGTCCTCAACTGGGCCCCCGCCTGCGGCGATTGCCCCGCCTGCGCGCGCGGCGAGGTCTGGCTGTGCGGCAACGCGCTCAACGGCGCCGCCGCCGTCCACGCCCACACCGCCGACGGCACCGCACTCCACCCCGGCCTCAATGTCGGGGCGTTCGCCGAGGAGACGGTCGTCCCCGCCTCCTGCGCCCTGCCCCTGCCCGACGGCGTCCCGCTCACCGACGCGGCCCTCCTCGGCTGCGCCGTCCTCACCGGCTACGGCGCGATTCACCACTCCGCCCGCGTCCAACCCGGCGAAACCGCCGCGGTGTTCGGGGTCGGCGGAGTCGGACTCGCCGCGCTCCAGGCCGCGCGTATCGCGGGCGCCGAGCGGATCGTCGCCGTCGATGTCTCCGCCGACAAGGAGGAGTTGGCGCGCGGGGCGGGTGCCACCGACTTCCTGCTCGCCTCCCCGCAGACGCCACGCGAGATCCGGGCCATCACCGGAGGAGAGGGTGTCGACGTGGCCGTGGAGTGCGCGGGCGTGGCCACCGCCATCCGCGCCGCCTGGGAATCCACCCGGCGCGGCGGCCGCACCACGGTCGTCGGCATCGGCGGCAAGGACCAGCAGGTCACCTTCAACGCCCTCGAACTCTTCCACTGGGGAAGGACGTTGTCCGGCTGCGTCTACGGCGACTCGGACCCGGCCCGCGACCTCCCCGTCCTCGCCCAGCACGTCCGCGAAGGCAGGCTCGACCTCAAGGCGCTGGTGACGGAACGGATCACCCTGGACGGCATCCCCTCCGCCTTCGAGAACATGCTCGCGGGCAAGGGCGGACGCTCCCTGGTGCTCTTCGAGGACGCCGGCTGAGTCCGGTGGGTCAGGGTCGCCGCTCGGCCACCGGTTCGACCGCCGGCTCCCCTTCCGGCCCGGCGGCGGCCCCGGCCCGCACCAGCCGCGCCCTGGAGCGCGACACCGCCACACCCGCCAGGCACAGCACCCCGCCCACCAGCGTGAGCGGCCCGGGCACCTCGTCCAGCACCAGCCAGGACAGCAGCACCACCAGCGCCGGGACCGCGTACGTCGTCGCGCCCATGCGCGAGGCGGTCGTACGGGCCAGCGCGTAGGCCCAGGTGGTGAAGGCGAGCGCGGTCGGGAAGACCCCCAGGTACACCATGTCCAGCGTGGCCGGGAGCGAGGCACGCGACGCCTCCGTCACCAGGCGCCCCGCGAACGGCAGGCAGCACACCGCGCCGACCAGGCAGCCGAACGTCGTCACCTGCAAGGCGCTCGCCGACCCGAGCGCGGGCTTCTGCGAGACCACCCCGCCCGCGTAGGCCACCGCCGCCAGCAGGCACAGCACGACGCCGAGCACCGGGGACCCGCCGCCCCCGGACGACATGGAGAGCCCCACGACCACCGCGCCCGCGAACGACACCGCCATCCCCGCCAGCAGCCGGGGCGGCACCGGATCACCGAGCAGCCGGGCCCCGAGCAGGGCGATCAGCAGCGGGCCCACGTTCACCACGAGCGCGGCCGTTCCGGCGTCCACCTGCCGCTCGCCCCAGTTCAGGACCACCATGTAGAACCCGAACCACAGCACCCCGGAGATCAGGATGCCCCGCCACGCGGCACGCGGCGGCCACCCCTCGCGCCGTACGAGACACAGCGCGCCCAGCGCGACACTCCCGGCCAGCATCCGCCCGAGCGCCAGCGCCCCCGGCGAGTAGGCGTCCCCGGCGGCCCGGATCGCCACGAAGGCGGAGGCCCACAGCACAACGGTGACGACGGCGGCCGCGGTGGGCAGCACGGACCGGGACGAGGACACGTTCATCAAGCTCCTTGAGAGGAAGGGGACTTCACAGCCAACAGCACCTGGACGAAGGGGCGCGGGGCTGGGTCGGTACGCGGCTCCGCCGCGCGGGCGCGACCAGCCACACCGGACCCGCGTCCCACCCGCGACGTCACCCCACCGACACCCCGAGCAACTCGGAGAAGACCCGCTCCCCCGACGGCGTCACCCGAACCGCCCGCCCCGACCCGATCCGCTCGCACCACCCCGACTCCAGCGCGTGCCGGCACAGCCCCGCCCCCGCCACCCCGGCGAGATGCGGCCGCCGCTCGGTCCAGTCCAGGCAGGAGCGGGCCAGCGGACGCCGCCCGGAGCGGTCCAGTGCGATGCCCACCGCGCCGAACCACTCCACTCCCGCCTCCGTCAGCGCGAACCCGGTGTCCTGGCGCAGCAGCCCCCGCGCGGTCAGCCCGTCGGTGAGCGCGATGCCGAGGTGCCCGGCGAGATGGTCGTAGCAGGTGCGGCCCCGCGCCATCGCGGCGCCGGCGCTCGACTCCCGCAGCGTGCGCGGCCGTTGGCGCACCGCGTCGGCGGGGAGCCGTGCGGTCAGGTCCTCGATCAACTGGGCCACCTCGGGCCCGGCCAGGCGGACGTACCGGTGCCGCCCCTGGCGCTCCTCGGTGAGGAGACCGCCCGCGACCAGCTTGCCCAGGTGCTCGCTGAGCGTGGACGCGGCGACGCCCGCGTGCCGGGCCAGCTCACCCGCCGTCCACGCCCGCCCGTCCAGCAGGGCGAGCAGACACGCGGCCCGCGTCTCGTCCGCGATCAGCGCGGCGAGCGCGGCGAGTCCGGGAGCCCGGGGGTCCTTGGTGGTCATGCGTTCCAGCATGACGGACGGACACTTCGGCGCCCACCGAAGGATCGCCCACCGAAGGACCGCCCGCCGGAGGATCGGGCACCGAAGGACCGCCCGCCGAAGCATCGGCCACCGGGACACCGCCCCCTGAGACGGAAAGGGCGCCGCCCGGTCAGACCGCCCGCCCCACCACCCCCGCGAACTGTCCCTCCAGCCCGTCGAGGAGAGCGGCGAGCCCCGTCTCGAAGGCCCGCTCGTCGATCTTCTCCTGCTGCTCGGCGAGAAGGTGGGCCTGCCCGAGGTGGGGATAGTCGGCGGGGTCGTAGGCGCTCTCGTCGTCCACGAAGCCCCCGGCGAAGGAGCCGAGCGCGGAACCCATGATGAAGTACCGCATCAGCGCGCCGATGGAGGTGGCCTGGGCCGGGGGCCAGCCCGCGTCCACCATCGCGCCGTAGACCGCGTCGGCCAGCCGCAGCGCGGCCGGACGGCGGCCGGGGCCGCGCGCGAGGACCGGGACGATGTTGGGGTGGTCGCGCAGGGCGGAGCGGTAGGAGACGGCCCAGTCGTGCAGCGCGGTCCGCCAGGGGCGGCCGTCCTCGAACATCGACAGGTCGACCTGCGCGCTCACCGAGTCCGCGACCGCCTCCAGGATCTCGTCCTTGGTGCGGAAGTGGTTGTAGAGCGAGGGTCCGCTCACGCCGAGTTCGGCGGCGAGGCGCCGGGTGGAGACGGCGGCGAGCCCTTCGGTGTCCACGAGTTCCCGCGCCGCCGCGACGATCCGGTCGGTGCTGAGGAGGGGCTTGCGCGGTCGGGCCATGGCGCACATAGTAGGGCTGCCACAGGAAACTAGCACTGCTAATTTAACGCGGGCCCGGTGCGGCCCGGTGTGAGGTGATCGCATGGTGAACCTGGAGCTGAGCGAGGAGCAGGCCGCCGTACGCCGCCTGGCCCGGGACTTCGTCGCGCGCGAGATCACGCCGTACGCGACCGGGTGGGACCGCGCCGAAGAGGTCGACCGGGGCATCGTGAAGAAGCTCGGCGAGGTCGGCTTCCTCGGCCTGACCGTCGACGAGGAGTACGGCGGCTCGGGCGGCGACCATCTCGCGTACTGCCTGGTCACCGAGGAGCTGGGGCGCGGGGACTCCTCCGTGCGCGGGATCGTCTCCGTCTCCCTCGGGCTCGTCGCCAAGTCGATCGCGGCCTGGGGCGACGAGGAGCAGAAGCGGCGCTGGCTGCCCGGGCTCACCTCCGGCGGGTACGTCGGCTGCTTCGGCCTGACCGAACCCGGCACCGGCTCCGACGCGGGCAATCTCACCACCCGGGCCGTACGCGACGGCGGGGACTATGTGATCAACGGCGCCAAGACGTTCATCACCAACGGCACCTGGGCCGACGTCGTCCTGCTCTTCGCCCGCTCCACCGACGCCCCGGGGCACAAGGGCGTCTCCGCCTTCCTGGTCCCCACCGACACCCCCGGCCTCACCCGCCGCGCGATCCACGGCAAGCTCGGTCTGCGCGGCCAGGCCACCGCCGAGCTGGTCCTCCAGGACGTGCGCGTGCCCGCCTCCGCACTGGTCGGACCGGAGGGCAAGGGCTTCTCCGTCGCCATGTCGGCGCTCGCCAAGGGGCGGATGTCGGTCGCGGCGGGCTGTGTCGGCATAGCCCAGGCCGCCCTCGACGCGGCCGTGGGATACGCCGGGGAGCGCGAGCAGTTCGGCAAGCCCATCGCGCGTCATCAGCTCGTTCAGGAGCTGATCAGCGACATCGCCGTGGACGTGGACGCGGCCCGGCTGCTGACCTGGCGGGTGGCGGACCTGATCGACCGGGGGCAGCCGTTCGCCACCGAGTCCTCCAAGGCCAAGCTGTTCGCCTCCGAGGCCGCCGTGCGCGCCGCCTCCAACGCCCTTCAGGTCTTCGGGGGTTACGGCTACATCGACGAGTACCCGGCGGGCAAGCTCCTGCGCGACGCCCGCGTCATGACCCTCTACGAGGGCACCAGCCAGATCCAGAAGCTGCTCATCGGGCGGGCGCTCACCGGGGTCGCGGCGTTCTGAGTATCCGTACTGAGTACGTCGGCGGATGTGGCGCGCGCCGCGTCCGCCGACACTCGTGCCATGAGCGAATCACCGGTCAAGCAGCAGAGCACGGCGGCCTTCCACGGCCAGGCCGTCGCCTCGTTCGCCGTCGCCATGACGGCCACGGCCATCGGTATCGTCCGGCTGGAGGCCGACGCCTGGGTGCGGGGTTTCCTCGCCATCGCGGTCCTGTACCTCGTGACCTCCGCGTTCACCCTCGCCAAGGTGATCCGGGACCGGCAGGAGGCGGGGCAGATCGTCAGCCGGGTCGACCAGGCGCGGGTGGAGAAGCTGCTCGCGGCGCACGACCCGTTCGACAAGCTCTGATCCCGGGCGCCGGGGCAGCCGCGCTAAGCGGGCGCTCAGCTTCGGCGGTATGGTGGTGCTCCTGTCAGCGAGAGGGGCCAGTGAGCGATGAGTACGGCGGAGGAGACGGCCGGCGCCGAGATGGAGCCGTGGGCCGAGGTCACCCCTGACGCGGCCCGGCGCCTGCTCGTCGCGGCCGTGGAAGCCTTCGCCGAGCGCGGCTACCACGCGACGACGACGCGCGACATCGCGGGCCGCGCGGGCATGAGCCCGGCCGCGCTCTACATCCACTACAAGACCAAGGAAGAGCTGCTCCACCGGATCAGCCGGATCGGCCACGACAAGGCGCTGGACATCATGCGCACGGCCGCCCGGCGCGAGGGGAGCGCCGCCGAGCGCCTGGCCGACGCGGTCGGCTCCTTCGTGCGCTGGCACGCCGGGCGGCGCACCACCGCGCGGGTCGTGCAGTACGAACTGGACGCGCTCTCGCCCGACGCCCGCGCCGAGATCCTCGCGCTGCGCCGCCAGGTGGACGCCGAGGTGCGCGGGATCATCGAGGACGGCGTGGCCGCGGGCGAGTTCGACGTGCCCGACGTGCAGGGCACCACCCTCGCGGTGCTCTCGCTCTGCATCGACGTGGCCCGCTGGTTCAACGTGGACGGGCCGCGCACCCCGGAGCAGGTCGGCGCGCTCTACGCCGACCTGGTGCTGCGGATGGTGGGGGCGCGGTGAGGGCGCCCCGCGCCGCCCGCCGGCGGTCCGTACGCCACCGCACGGCAGAGGTGGGACCGCTCGGCAGTGGTACCCGGACTCAGAAGTAGTACCGGGACACCGACTCCGCCACGCACACCGGCTTCTCGCCGCCCTCGCGCTCCACGGTGAAGGCGACGGACACCTGGACACCGCCGGGCACGTCCTCGACGTTCGTGATCGTCGCGGTGGCGCGCAGGCGCGAGCCGACGGGTACGGGAGCGGGGAAACGGACCTTGTTCGTGCCGTAGTTGACGCCCATCTTCACGCCCTCGACCGCGATGAGCTGCGGCCCGAAGAGGGGGAGCAGGGAGAGGGTGAGGTAGCCGTGCGCGATGGTCGTCCCGAAGGGTCCCGCCGCGGCCTTCTCCGGGTCGACGTGGATCCACTGGTGGTCCCCGGTGGCCTCGGCGAACAGATCGATCCGCTTCTGGTCGACTTCCAGCCAGTCGGTGTGGCCGAGCTGCTCGCCCACGGCCGCCTTCAGCTCGTCGGGGGAGGTGAAGGTCCTCGGTGCTGCCATGTTCCCGGCCTCTCGCTCGCGTCTCTCATATCTCTAAGCAACTGCTTAGCATGGTCGGGAGCGGGTCGCCTGTCAACGGACTCCGCGTGGCGGGTCGGTAGGCTCTGAGGAGTGTCCCGGATTCCCGAGAAGATCCACGAGCTGACCGTGGGCCAGTTGTCCGCGCGCAGCGGCGCCGCTGTCTCCGCGCTGCACTTCTACGAGGCCAAGGGCCTGATCCGCAGCCGGCGCACCTCCGGCAACCAGCGCCGCTACTGTCGTGACACCCTGCGCCGAGTCGCCTTCATCCGCGCCGCCCAACGCGTCGGCATCCCGCTGGCCACCATCCGCGAGGCCCTCGCCGAACTCCCCGAGGAACGCACCCCCACCCGCGAGGACTGGGCCCGTCTCTCCGCAGCCTGGCGCGCCGAGCTGGACGACCGCATCGCCCAGCTCAACCGCCTCCGCGACCACCTCACCGACTGCATCGGCTGCGGCTGTCTCTCCCTCAAGAGCTGCGTCCTGTCCAACCCGGACGACGTACACGGCGAACAGCAGTCGGGCTCACGGCTGATGCGCGAGCGCCGCTGAGGGGCTGGGCGACGTGACACGGCCGCAGCGGAGGCGGGGATGAAGGGGATCACCTTCCCCGCCTGGCACGGAAGGCACTACGTGACCCTGGCCGAGCTGCTGGTCCGCCTCGGCGGCTCCGGCCTCGGCCTGACTTGGCGCGTCGAATGCGACGAGACGGCCGATCCTCGCTGTGCCGAGATCGAGCGCCGGTCCGCCGCCACCGGCGTGGACACGTTGACGCTGCTGTCGCTGACGACCCCGTTCCTCCAGCTCGTCGACGCCGAGGCACGGGGGTTCGCCGGGGACGAGCCGGTCATCGTGCTGACCGAGGTGGACAGCTCGTGGTGGGAGGTCAGAGCGGTCGACGAGCGCGTACTCGGCGAACTCCGGTGCCACTACCCGGGTGCCACGGATCTGTCCTGACCGTCGGTACGACGACGCGCGGGCGATCTCCGACCGGGCGGCGCACGGAGGCGCGCCGAATCCCTGCACCCCCGCCCACACGTCGTGTTCGGGGCGCGCGAGCCCCCACCCCCGCGCCCCTCGGGCATCCGCACCACCGGCCCAGGCGGCGCGCCCCCCGAACCGGCGGAGCCCTCACGCCGACATCAGCAGCCGCTCCCGCCGCGCCGCAGCCAGTGCCCTCGGTGTCAGGACCGGGCGTGGCACCAGGATGCCGCAGTCCGTGCAGACCGGGCCGGAGGACGGAGCGTGGGCGAGGCCGTAGCGCCAGAGGAGACGGTCGCCGGCGCAGACGGGGCACACCGAACCCGGCTCGCGTTCGAGCGCGGTGATCAGGCGGCGCAGTACCTCGGCCAGCGGCTCACGGGGGTGCAGCCGCGGGTCGTCGCACCAGGCGACGCCGAAGCCGCCCCAGGTCATCCGATGCCAGTCGTCCACGCTGCCCGGCCTGCGCAGCCCGTCGTGCTTCTCCTTCCTGCGCCGCTCGGCGAAATCGGCCTCGTAGGCCAGCCACACCGCACGCGCCTCCTCCAGCTCGACCAGTGCGGCCACGAGCCGCGCTGGGTCCGGGGAGCGGTCCTCCGGGCCGAAACCGGCCCGGGAGCACAGATGGTCCCAGGTCGCCCGGTGCCCGTAAGGAGCGAACCGCTCCAGGCACTTGCGCAGCGAATAGCGCCGCAGCGCCAGATCGCATCGCGGATCGCGCACCTGTCTCGCCAGACTTCGGAATCCGGCCATCGCCCTGCACCTCCGTCACCTCTGTGTCGCACGTCGGTCACCTCGGCGTCGCCGTACGGCATCGCGTGCGACGTTGCCGGATAGACGTGCCGCCGGTCCATCCGGCTCCATCCGATTTCCGATGCCCTCCCATAAGGCACCCCGGGTTGACCGCCCGAGGGCGCCGACCGGGTCACCGGCCGGGCAGAGCACGGAAGTTGACGCATGTTCACCTTCCATCGCGGGGATACCGCCGGTAACGTCCGGCCCACCCCCAGTCGGGAGGAGCTGCCATGGCACGGCGCACCCCACGTAACGCGTTGTCCGACAGAGCGAGAACTCCCCGCACTCTTTCCGGGTTCCTGAAGACGGCGTCCATATGCGTCCTGATCGCCGGTCTTCTCTCACCTCTCACCCAGGCGGCGGCAGCCGGAACCCCTGCCGCCGCCCCCAACGACTACTGCGGCGGGCAGTGTTCCGACATCCTGCCGCCCGGCGAGAACGGCAACGCCACCCTCGCCCAGATCCTGCTCAACCAGGCGTTCGGCACCCAGCCCGACCACGCCGAGGACCAGCTCGGCCCCTACGCCAACCTCGCCACCGGCTACCCCGGTCTGACCGACGCGAAGATCAACACCTTCTTCAACGACTCCTCGTTCGGCGTCTCCGCCGACCAGGTCGCCTCCACCGAGAAACCCGCCGGACGCGCCGACGTCACGATCGTGCGCGACAAGAAGACCGGCGTGCCGCACATCACCGGCACCAGCCGCTACGGCACCGAGTTCGGCGCCGGATACGCCGCCGCCGAGGACCGGCTGTGGCTCATGGACCTGTTCCGGCACGTGGGACGCGGCCAGTTGACCGCCTTCGCGGGCGGCGCCCTCGCCAACCAGGGCCTCGAGCAGCAGTTCTACCGCAACGCCCCCTACACCGAGGCCGACCTCCAGGCCCAGATCGACAGCGCGGTGGCCCGCGGCGGCGACCGCGGCCGTCAGTCCCTCACCGACGCGAACGCCTACCTCGACGGCATCAACTCCTACATCGACGCCTCCGACAGCGGCCGCTACTTCCCCGGCGAGTACGTCCTCACCGGCCACAAGGACTCCATCACCAACGCGGGCACCATCGACCACTTCAAGATCACCGACCTGGTCGCGCTCGCCTCGGTCGTCGGCGCCCTCTTCGGCTCCGGCGGGGGCGGCGAGGTCGACAACGCCGTCTCGCTGCTCGCCGCCCAGGCCAAGTACGGCGTCACGGAGGGCACCAAGGTCTGGGAGTCGTTCCGCGAGCGCAACGACCCCGAGGCCGTCCTCACCGTCCACGACGGCGAGAGCTTCCCCTACGGCACCCGCCCCGCCGACCCCAAGGGCGAGGCCCTGCCCGACCCCGGCTCGGTCGTCCAGGAGCCCCTGGTCTACGACCGCACCGGCAGCGCGGGCTCGGCAGGCGCCAAGTCCGCCTCGACCACGGCCGCGAAGACCACCCTCGGTTCGGCGAAACGCGGCATGTCCAACGCCCTCGTCGTCAGCGGCGCCCACACCGCCAGCGGCCACCCCGTCGCCGTGTTCGGCCCGCAGACCGGCTACTTCGCCCCGCAGTTGCTGATGCTCCAGGAGATCCAGGGCCCTGGCATCAGCGCGCGCGGCGCCTCCTTCGCGGGCCTGAGCATGTACGTCGAACTCGGCCGGGGCCAGGACTACTCCTGGAGCGCGACCACCTCGGGCCAGGACATCATCGACAGCTACGCGGTCGAGCTGTGCCAGGACGACTACCACTACCTGTACCACGGCACCTGCACGGCCATGGAGCAGCTCGAACGGAAGAACGCCTGGAAGCCGACCGTGGCCGACGGCACCGCCGCCGGGTCGTACACCCTGCGCGTCTGGCGCACCAAGTACGGTCCCGTGCAGTACCGGGCGACCGTCGGCGGCAAGAAGGTCGCCTACACCACCCTGCGCTCCTCCTACCTCCACGAGGCCGACTCGATCATCGGCTTCCAGATGCTGAACGACCCCGACTACGTCAAGGGCCCGGAGGACTTCCAGAAGGCCGCCCAGCACATCAACTACACGTTCAACTGGTTCTACGCCGACTCCCGGCACACCGCCTACTACAACAGCGGCGACAACCCGGTCCGCGCCGACGGCGTCGACAGCGAGTTCCCGGCCTGGGCCCGCCCCGACTACGAATGGCGCGGGTGGAACCCGGAAGGCAACACCGCCGACTACACCCCGGCCTCCGCCCACCCCGGGTCGGTCGACCAGGACTACTACATCTCCTGGAACAACAAGCAGGCCAAGGACTACGCCGCCGCCCCCTGGGGCGAGGGCTCGGTGCACCGGGGCGACCTCCTGGAGGACCGGGTGAGCAAGCTCGCCGCTGCCGGCGGAGTGACCCGCACCAAGCTGGTCCAGGCGATGGCGGGCGCCGCCCTCGCCGACCTGCGCGCCGAGGACGTGCTGCCCGAGCTGCTGAAGGTGGTCAACTCTTCGCCCGTGACGGACAGTACGGCCGCCTCGGCCGTGAGCAGGCTCCAGGCGTGGGTGACCGCGGGCGCCCAGCGCAAGGAGACCTCGGCAGGCTCCAAGAAGTACGCCGACGCCGACGCGATCCGCATCCTGGACGCCTGGTGGCCGCTGCTGGTGAAGGCCGAGTTCGAACCCGGCCTCGGCACCGACCTGTTCAGCGCCTTCACGGCCAACCTGCCCGTGGACGAAGCGCCTTCCGCCGGGCACGGCCCGACCGGCTCGCACGCCGGAAGCTCCTTCCAGTACGGCTGGTGGAGCTACGTCGACAAGGACATCCGGTCCGTCCTCGGCGAGTCCGTCCAGGGTCCGCTCGCCCGGACCTACTGCGGCGACGGCAGCCTCAGCGCCTGCCGGGACGCGCTGATCGGCACCCTCAAGCAGACGGCCGGGCGCACCGCGGCCCAGGTCTACCCGGGCGACGACCAGTGCTCGGCCGGTGACCAGTGGTGCGCCGACTCCATCACCCAGCGCACCCTCGGCGGCATCAAGCACGGCAAGATCAGTTGGCAGAACCGGCCGACCTTCCAGCAGGTCGTGGAGTACACCTCGCACCGGTGATGTCCGCGGCCTCCAAGTCACCGCTTCACAGGGTGACTTGGAGGCCGCTCGCCCGACACCGGCGCCGGCGGTCAACGCCGGGCCGGATCAGCGGTAGAGCAGATACTTCCCGCGCCTCTTCCGGAACGCCGCAAGCTCCGGCTGCCAGGCGGCGGTCACCTCGTCGGTCCCGGCCCCCGCGTCGATCATCGTGCGCACCTTGTCCGAGCCGGTGAGCTTGTCGATCCAGTGGTCCGGGCGCCAGGCGAAGTCCTTCCACACCCGCCGCGCCGTCACCAGCAGCCCGATGCCGGTGCGCACCGGGTCGTAGACCGACCGGTCGTGCACATGGATCTGCACCCCGCCCACCGTCCTGCCCTGGAACTTGGAGAAGGTGGGCGCGAAGTACGCCTCCCTGAACCGCACCCCGGGCAGCCGGAGTCCGTTCGCCGCCTCGGCCCAGCGGCCGTCGACGCCCTCCGCGCCGAGGAGTTCGAAGGGACGGGTGGTGCCGCGCCCCTCGGAGAGGTTCGTGCCCTCGAACACGCAGGTGCCGGAGTACACCAACGCCGTTTCCGCAGTGGGCATGTTGGGGCTCGGCGGCACCCAGGGCAGCCCGCACGCGTCGTACCACGTCGCGCGCCGCCACCCCGTCATCCGCACCGTCTCCAGCGGCACGGGCCTGTCCAGGAACTCCCCGTTGAACAGCAGCGCCAGCTCGGCCGCGGTCATGCCGTGCGCCTGGGCGATCGGGCGCCGTCCGACGAAGCTCGCGAACTCCTGGTGCAGCACCGGACCTTGAGCGGAGCGGCCGGTCACCGGATTGGGCCGGTCCAGGACCATAAACCGCTTGCCCGCGAGCGCGGCCGCCTCCATGCAGTCGTACAGCGTCCAGATGTAGGTGTAGAAGCGGGCGCCCACGTCCTGGATGTCGAAGACCACCGTGTCCACGCCGGAGGCGGTGAACACCCGGGCCAGATCGGCGCCGCTCTTCAAGTACGTGTCGTAGACCGGCAGTCCGGTCGCCGGGTCGTCGTAGCGTCCCTCGGAGCCGCCTGCCTGCGCGGTGCCCCGGAAGCCGTGCTCGGGGCCGAACACGGCGGTCAGGCGTACGCGCGGGTCGGCGTGCATCACGTCCACGATGTGCCGGACGTCGCGGGTGACCCCGGTCGGGTTGGTGACGATCCCGACCCTGCGGCCGGCCAGCGGCGCGTACCCCTCGGCGACCAGCCGCTCGAATCCCGTGCGCAGCCCGCCCGCGTCCCCGGCGGTCGAGGCCGGGACCGGGACCGCCCCGGCGACCGCGGCCGTGGCGGTGGTGGTGAGCAGGCTCCGTCTGGACAGCGTCATGCGGTGACCTCCGTGATCGCGGCGGACGAACGGACGAACAGACGTACGGACGAGCGGGCGTACGGGTCGGGCAGGTCGGGCGGGTGGTGTGCGGGTGACGGTCCGGCGGTGTGCGGCGGGCGTGGCCCCGGGGACGCTAGCGCGGGACCGCCCGCCAGGGAACGAGCCGGACCGCGGCCGTCCGTGTTTTCCCTTCCGCCGGGCATACCGACTGGTTAGTCTGGCGCGAGTGGCGCCGGAAACGCGCCGCGCCGAGCCGTGTCGAGCCGTGTCGCGTGTCGAGGGAGACCGAGCGTGGAAGCTGTGCGGGATGCCGCAGTCGTCGTCACCGGAGCGGGCGGAGGGATCGGGGCCGCGCTGGCCCGCAGGTTCGCCGCCGAGGGCGCCCGGGTGGCCGTCAACGACCTGGACGCGGTCAAGGCCAAGGCGGTGGCCGAGGAGATCGGCGCCATCGCCGTGCCCGGGGACGCCTCCGCCGTCGTCGAGGAGGCGCGCGAGGCCCTCGGCGGCACCATCGACGTCTACTGCGCCAACGCGGGCGTCGCCTTCGAGGACTCCCTGCCCCAGGGCCCGCTGGACGAGGGTTCCTGGCAGACCTCCTGGGACGTCAACGTGATGGCCCACGTCCGCGCCGCCCACGCGCTGCTCCCCGAGTGGCTGGAGCGGGGCACGGGGCGGTTCGTCTCGACCGTCTCCGCCGCCGGACTGCTCACCATGATCGGCGCCCCCTCCTACAGCGTCACCAAGCACGGCGCGCTCGCCTTCGCGGAGTGGCTGTCGCTCACCTACCGGCACCGGGGGCTCAAGGTCCACGCCATCTGCCCGCAGGGCGTGCGCACCGACATGCTCGCCGCCACCGGCAGCGCGGGCGACCTGGTGCTCCAGCCGACCGCCATCGAGCCGGCGGCCGTCGCGGACGCGCTCCTGAAGGGCATCGCCGAGGACCGCTTCCTGATCCTCCCGCACCCCGAGGTCGCGGAGTACTACCAGGCGCGCGCCGCCGCCCCCGACCGCTGGCTGGCGGGCATGAACCGCGTCCAGCGGACCTGGGAGGAGGGCCGCTGACGGCCCGCCCGGGCCCGGACGGAGAACCGGGGGCATCCGTCCGGGACCGGTAATGGGAAGATCCTCCGGCGGGACACGCGTCCCACGCGTGCGACCAGGACGACGACAGTCGGCGACGACGACGGAAAGGCAGGTGGCGACAGTGCCCAGGACCACGGACGGGGACGGGACGCCCGTACCCCGGCGGCTGCTGGACGCCGCCACCCGCCTCTTCGCCGAGCAGGGCTACGACCGCACCTCGGTCCAGGAGATCGTGGAGGCGGCGGGCGTCACCAAGGGCGCGCTCTACCACTACTTCGGCTCCAAGGACGACCTCCTGCACGAGGTGTACGCGCGCGTGCTGCGCCTCCAGCAGGAGCGCCTGGACACCTTCGCGGACGCGGACGAGCCGGTCGACAAGCGGCTGCGCGCCGCGGCGGCCGACGTGGTGGTCACCACCATCGACAACCTGGACGACGCCGCGATCTTCTTCCGTTCCATGCACCATCTGAGCCCGGAGAAGAACAAGCAGGTCCGCGCCGAGCGCCGCCGCTACCACGAACGCTTCCGCGCGCTCGTCGAGGAGGGCCAGCGCGAGGGTGTCTTCTCCACCGCCACCCCCGCCGACCTCGTCGTGGACTACCACTTCGGCTCGGTCCACCATCTGTCGACCTGGTACCGCCCGGAGGGCCCGCTGACCCCGCAGCAGGTCGCCGACCACCTGGCGGACCTGCTGCTGCGCGCGCTGCGGCCGTAGAACACGCGTAAGGGGCGCCCGCCACGGCGAACGCCCCTTACCTCAGGCCCTGTCGAACCCGGGCCCCCGCTACAGGTACTTCTTCAGCTCCCGCCGCGCCAGCGACCGCTGATGCACCTCGTCGGGCCCGTCCGCCAGCATCAGCGTGCGCGCGCTCGCGTACACCTCGGCCAGCGGGAAGTCCTGGCTCACCCCGCCCGCGCCGTGCAACTGGATCGCGCGGTCCAGGATCTCCACCACCGCGCGAGGCGTGGCGATCTTGATGGCCTGGATCTCGGTGTGGGCGCCCTTGTTGCCGACGGTGTCCATCAGCCACGCCGTCTTCAGCACCAGCAGCCGCAACTGCTCGACCGTCACCCGGGCGTCCGCGATCCAGTTCTGGACCACGCCCTGCTGGGCCAGCGCCTTGCCGAAGGCCGTACGGGACACCGCCCGGCGGCACATCAGCTCGATCGCCCGCTCGGCCATGCCGATCAGCCGCATACAGTGGTGGATGCGCCCCGGGCCGAGCCGCGCCTGCGCGATGGCGAAGCCGCCGCCCTCCTCGCCGATCAGGTTCGACACCGGCACACGCACCTGGTCGAAGACGACCTCGGCGTGGCCGCCGTGCGAGTGGTCCTCGTAGCCGAAGACCTTCATGGCCCGCTTGACCGTGAGTCCCGGCGTGTCGCGGGGGACCAGCACCATGGACTGCTGGCGCCGGATGTCGGCGCCGTCCGGGTCGGTCTTGCCCATCACGATGAAGATCTGGCAGTCCGGGTTCATCGCCCCGGAGATGTACCACTTGCGACCGGTGACGACGTACTCGTCGCCGTCCCGCTCGATGCGCGTGGTGATGTTGGTGGCGTCCGAGGAGGCGACCTCCGGCTCGGTCATCGCGAACGCCGAGCGGATCTCGCCCGCGAGCAGCGGCTCCAGCCACTGCTTCTTCTGCGCCTCGGTGCCGAACTGGGCCAGCACCTCCATGTTCCCGGTGTCCGGAGCCGCGCAGTTGGTCGCGGGCGGCGCCAGGTGCGGGGAACGGCCCGTGATCTCGGCGAGCGGCGCGTACTGGAGGTTGGTGAGCCCCGCGCCGTACTCGCTGTCGGGCAGGAACAGGTTCCACAGCCCCTGCCTGCGCGCCTCGGCCTTCAGCTCCTCGACCACCGCGGGGGTGTCCCACGGCGAGGAGAGCTTCGCCCGCTGCTCCTCGGCGACCGGCTCGGCCGGGTACACGTACTCGTCCATGAAGGCGAGGAGCTTTTCCCGCAGCTCCTCGGTGCGCGCGTCGAACGCGAAGTCCATGTGCGGTCAGCCTTCCTGAAGAGTCGTCAAGCCGTGGTCGATGAAGACCGGAACGAGGTCCCCGATGCGGTCGAAGCCGCGCCCGACCGTCTGGCCGAGGGTGTAGCGGTAGTGGATGCCCTCCAGGATCACGGCGAGCTTGAACCAGGCGAACGCCGTGTACCAGTTGACGTCCGAGACATCGCGCCCGGAGCGCGCCGCGTACCGCTCGACCAGTTCGCGCGGGGCCGGGTGGCCCGGCGCCTCGGCGGTGGTGGAGACGGGGGAGTCGGCCATGCCGAGCGGACGGCTGTACATCACCAGCAGGCCCAGGTCGGTCAGCGGATCGCCGAGCGTGGACATCTCCCAGTCGAGGATGGCCTCGATCCGGTCGTCCGGGCCGATCAGCACGTTGTCCAGGCGGTAGTCGCCGTGCACGACCGTGGGGGCGGGAGAGGTGGGCAGCGAGCGGCCCAGCGCCGCGTGCAGCTCGTCGATGCCCGCGAGGTCGCGGTTGCGGGAGGCGTCCAACTGCTTCCCCCAGCGGCGCAGTTGGCGGTCCAGGAAGCCCTCGGGCCGGCCGAAGTCCGCGAGCCCGACCTCGCCGGGCTCCACCGCGTGCAGCTCGACGAGGGTGTCCACCAGGGACAGCACCGCGTCCCGGGTGCGCTTGGCGCCGAGCGGGGCGAGCTGGTCCGCCGTGCGGTAGGGGGTGCCCTCGACGTACTCCATGACGTAGAACGGAGCCCCGAGCACCTCCTCGTCCTCGCACAGCAGCACCGGACGGGGGACCGGCACGTCGGTCGGGTGCAGGGCGCTGATCACCCGGTGCTCGCGCCGCATGTCGTGCGCGGTGGCGAGCACATGGCCCAGCGGCGGACGGCGGACGACCCACTTCGAGGTGCCGTCGGACACCGCGTACGTGAGGTTCGACCGTCCGCCCTCGATCAGCCGGCCGGTCAGGGGGCCGCTGACCAGACCGGGGCGCTCGCGGTCGAGCAGCGCGCGCAGCCGGTCGGGATCGAGTCCGGGCGGGTGGTCGGCGCTCATACGTCACTCCTGGGAACGGGCGAACAGGAACCCGTCTCATGATGCCGACCGGTCGGTATGTCGTCCAGTGTGTTCACCGGAACCGGGCCGATCCGTGACCGGGACCACAGTCGCGCGCCGACGGCCCCTCCGGCATGTCGTCAAAGGGGCCGTCGGCGCGGGCGGCCTCAGTGGTCGTCGTAGTGGTCCCCGTGCTCGGCATGCCGGTGTCCGTCGTGCAGATAGTCCACATGGTCGCCGTGGACCACGCGCGCGTGTCCGCACTCCTCGTGGTGCACGTGGTCGTGGCCGGTGTGCGCGGTGTGCCCTGCGGGCTCGCACTCGTCCCAGTGGTCGCTGTGGGCGCGGTGCAGATGGCCGTCGTGCGCGTAGTCGACGTGGTCGCCGTGCGGTACCGCGGAGTGCCCGCAGCCCGGCCCGTGGCTGTGGGCGCCGTGCTCGGAGTGTTCCTGGTGAAGGTCGGTCATGGGGCTCACCTTCGGGGATACGGGGTGGGAAGGTGCCGTCGTGGAGAGGGTGACCTGCGGCGGGTGTCGCCGAGGACGGCCCGCGGGTCGTGACGACGACGGACAGGCTACGCGCGAACGGGGCGTATCCCGGCATATGGGTTGCGTGGCGTGCGGGCACCCAGGAAGGTCTAGGGCATGAAGGCGATCAGCTACCGCCGCTACGGCGGACCCGAGGTGCTCGAGTACGGCGAGCGGCCCGAGCCCAGGGTCGGACCCGACCAGGTGCTGGTCCGGGTGCGCGCGGCGGCCGTCAACCCGGTGGACTGGAAGTGCCGCGAGGGCCACCTCGACCCGATCCTGGAGACCGTGTTCCCGGTGATCACCGGCTGGGACATGAGCGGGATCGTGGTCAAGCCCGGCGCCTCGGTCACGGAGTACGCGGAGGGGGACGAGGTGATCGGCTACGTCCGCGAGGACTTCCTCTCCCTCGGCACCTTCGCCGAGTACGTCTCCGCCCCCGTGCGCACCCTCGCCCCCAAGCCCGGCGCCCTGTCCTTCGAGGAGGCGGCGGGCCTGCCGCTGGTCGGGCTGACCGCCTATCAGTGCGTGGTCACGATCCTCGGGGTCAGGCGCGGCGAGACCCTCCTCGTGCACGCCGCCGCCGGCGGGGTCGGCTCGCTCGCCGTCCAGATCGGCGTCCACCTCGGCGCCCGCGTCATCGGCACCGCGAGCGAGCGCAACCACGACTACGTACGCTCCCTCGGCGGCGAACCCGTCTCCTACGGCGCGGGCCTGGCCGAGCGCGTGCGCGGGATCGCCCCCGAGGGCGTCGACGCGGTCTTCGACACCATCGGCGGCGAGACCCTCAAGATCTCCGCCAACCTGCTCGCCCCCGGCGGCAGCCTCGTCTCCATCGCCGACCCCGAGGCGGTCGCGTACGGCGGCCGCTACTGGTTCGTCCGCCCCGACGCCGAAGACCTCACCAAGCTGTCCCAGTGGGCCGACCAGGGCGTGATCTCCGTCCACGTGGACAAGGTCTTCCCCCTGGAGGAAGCGGCGGAGGCCCAACGGCTCAGCGAGGGCCACCACGCCCGGGGCAAGATCGTCGTCACGGTGCCGGAGAAGTAGCGGACCGAGGGGGCGGGCGCCGGCGCCAGGGGGACCGCCTCCGCCCTCAGACCAGCAGCACCGCCGCGCACACCGCCAGCGTCGCCGCGCACACGGCCGCCGCCGTCGCGTGACGCGGAGTCAGCGCGGCGGGCCGCTCGTCGGCCGCCAGGGCGCGGACGCGGTGGTGGGCGATCCGCAGGAAGCCCACCCACAGCCCGCAGCTCGCCGCACAGAGCAGCGCGGCGGCGACCGGCTCGCCCGCGCGCAGCGCCGCCCGCACCGCGAGCACCACCACCACCGTGCACGCCAGCGTCGTACGCCGCCAGGCCAGCCGCGTCCGCTGCGGCTGGAGCCCCCTGTCCCGGCCGGACGGCGCCCCACCCGGGTCCTGACCCACACTCACCCCGCCCACCCCGCCAGCACCACCACGACCATCGCGAGGGCCACCACCGCGACCACCAGGCTCAGCAGCACCGGGAAGCGGGAGACCGGCAGGTCCTCGCCGCGTCGCATCGCCCGCTCGCAGCGCACCCAGTGGTTCACCGCGCGCAAGGCGCACAACACCCCGGCCGCGAGCAACGCCAGCGCGAGTCCCGCGCGCCACGCCCAGCGCAGGTGCGGGAGGAACTGGTCCACCGCGAAGCCGCCGCCGATCAGCGCGAGCGCGGTCCGCAGCCAGGCGAGGAACGTGCGCTCGTTGGCGAGCGAGAACCGGTAGTCGGGGGTGCTGCCCTCGTCCCGTACCCGCTCGGGGGCGAACCAGAGGCGGACGTTCCGCGCGAATTCGATCACGCCATGGACACTACCGGCGCCTCACGAGCCCGCCCGGAACGCCCTCAGCCGCTCGTACGCCGCGAGCCCGTCCGGCACCCACTCCCACTCGCCGAGCCGCCGCTCCACCTCGTCCTCGGACAGGAAGTCGTGCCACTGCACCTCCTCCACCTGCGGCTGGACCGGCAGCTCGCAGCGCACCTCGTACACCGCCGACCACCAGCTCCTGCCCGACCCGTCGTCGTAGAGGAACTTGAACAGGAACTCCGGGCGGTCAAGACCCGACACCCCCAGCTCCTCCTCGGCCTCCCGCAGCGCGGCCTCGTCGTAGGACTCGCCCGCGCCCACCACCCCGCCGACGAACATGTCGTACAGCGCGGGGAAGACCAGCTTGGTCGCGGTGCGGCGGTGGACGAAGAGCCGCCCGGCCGCGTCCCGGGCCTGGACGAAGACGCAGCGGTGGCGCAGCCCCCGGGCGTACGCCTCACCGCGCGGGACCCGGCCGACCACCCGGTCCCGCTCGTCCACGATGTCGAGGATCTCGTCGGCAGGATTCATACGGCCATCCAAGCAGCCCAGGCCGGAGGAACCTCAGTTGCGCTGAAGGTCCCGCACCCGCCGCTCCTCAGCCGTCCCGCACGGCATCGCCGGATGCAGCCCCAGCAGCACGATGCCCGCCACGATCGCCGCGAGCCCGGCCGCCTCCCACGCCAGCGCCCCGGTGCCGGTGCGCAGCCGGTCGCCCAGAAACCCCACCCCGCACAGGATGCCCGCGAGCGGCTGCGCCGCCGTCAGCGCGGGCAGCGACATCCGCAGCGGCGCCGTCTCGAACGCGCTCTGCACCAGCATCAGCCCGGTCACCCCGAGCACCAGCACGCCGTACGGCTGCCAGCCGCTGAACAGCTCCGCCGGACCGCCCTCGGCCCAACGCGTCGCGCTCACCCGGGTCAGCGCGTCCTGGACGCCGTACAGCAGCCCCGCCGCCGCGGCCAGCAGCACCGCGCCCCAGCCGGTCCGCGACCGCTTGGCGTACCCGGCGAGCGCGAGGGCCGTCGCCAGCATCGCGCCCATGATCAGCCAGTGCCGCAGCGGATCGGTGACGGCGGTGCCCGCCTGCGGCCGGCCCGCCAGGATGAACGCGCTCACCCCGCCCGCCAGCAGCCCGAGCCCGGTCCAGCCCTGACGGCCCAGCGGCTGCCCCGTCTGACAGCGGGACAGGGCGAGCGCGAAGAGCAGATTGGTGGCGAGCAGCGGCTCCACCTCGGAGATCTCACCCTGCCCGAGCGCGACCGCGCCGAGCGCCATCCCCGCCACCATCAGCGCCGTACCACCCAGCCAGCGCGGCACCCGCATCAGGTCGAGGAGCAGCCGGAAGGACAGGAAGTCGCTGAGCGGGGCCCGTTGCGCCACGTTCTGCTGGAGCACGAACCCGAACCCCACACAGCAGGCGGCGCCCATGGCGAGAAGGACAACCAGAAGGGACACGCTGCGTACCTCGATCATCGGCCGGGCCACGATTGCGTGTGGCCGACTGTAGCGCCCTCGGACGGCGTCGCCGCGGAGAGTGCCCGGATTGGGGCGGGTTGGCGCGGTCCCGTCGTCCGGCCGGGCGCGGCACCGGACCGCGGTCGCGGGGCCGGTCCGGGCAGCGGTGAGCGGAACCGTCGGCTCATGTTCCGCCGCCCCGCCCCCCGGCCGCCATGGCGTACGCCACAATCGCGCCCCCGCCCCCCCCGCGCCGGGCCCGCCACCAGGCCCCCCGAGCCCCAAGTTCCCCTGGAGCAAAGCTCGTTGAACCCAGTAACACTCGGATTCCGCTTGACGCAATCCCTGGCGGGGAGTTTGCTGTGCGTGATCGGCCGATGGCAGCCCGAGAAACAGGAAGTCCAGCGGTGCCCCCACTCCCGTCCCTGCTCGGCACATGCCGGGCCCCCGCTCCACCGTCCGGCGACACCGCCCCCGACGACCCCTGCGGCTTCGACGCCGCCCTCGGCGACGCGGAACTGCTCGCCGCCCGCGCCGCCCTGGCCCGCGGCAGATGGCAGCCCGTCCGCTCCCTGCTGGCGCACACCGGCGACGAATGGGACCGGCGAGGTCACCGGATCACCGTGCTCGCCCAGGAGCCGTACACCGAGGCCCGCGCCCGTGAATGGCTCCTCGCTGAACCCGGCTCCGCCGACGCCACCGCCCTGCTCGCCCTCACCCAGGTCCACCGCGCCCTCACCGCCCGCGAGGAACCCGACCGCGCCCGCGCCGCCTGCCACGCGGCCGCCACCCTCGCCCCCGCCGACCCCACCCCCTGGCTCGGCCTCCTCCTGCTCGCCCGCGCCCTCGGCCCCGAGCCCGAGCTGTGGCGCGCCTTCGCGGAACTGCGGCGGCGCCACCCCGAGCACCACCACGGCCACCACCTGATCGTCGCCGCCCTGGCCGAACGCCCCGCCGCCGCGCGCCCCGAGTCCCACGAGGCGTACGACCTCGCCGAGCGCGCCGCCGCCCAGGCACCGGCCGACTCCCCGCTCGCCGTCCTGCCGGTCGTCGCCCACACCGAGCGCCACCGCCACCTCGCCGCCACCGGGCTCGCCCCCGCGGACCCGGCCGCCGCCGGCCACTGGGGCGGCCGCCGGGCCCGCCGCGCCCTGCGCGCCGCCTTCGACTGGTGGCTGGAGTGGGAGCACGACGAACACCCCCGCCGCCACCTCGACCTCAACCACCTGGCGTTCGCCATGTCCGCCGCCGGCCGCCCCGCCGAGGCCGCCGCCCTCTTCCACCGCATCGGCCCGCACGCCACCCGCGAACCCTGGTGCCACCTGGGAGGCGACCCCCGTACGGCCTTCCACGAGGCCCGCGCCCGCGCGCTCGGATTACCGAACTCTGACATCCGCACGGATCCACTGGCACCACCCACCCCGACGGTGTTCGAATGACGGCGTGAAGCCCGAAGAACCTCCGGAGGACCGCGCGGACCTCCCCGAAACCGAAGCCGACGCCGAAGCTGCCGCCGCTTCCGCCGCCGAAGCCCGCGGCAAGCCGATCGGCCGCCGTGTCTTCCTCGGCACCGTCGCCCTGGGCGCCCTCGGCGTGGTCACCGCCCCCGCCCTCCAGCGCGGCTTCGAAGCACTCTCCGGCCAGGACCCCACCGGACTGAGCGGCCTGCTGCCCAACGGCGGCGGCTTCCGCTACTACTCCGTCACCGCGTCCGTCCCCCGCAAGGGCCCCGCCGACTACCGGCTCACCGTCGGCGGCCTGGTCGACCGCCCGCACACCTACACCCTGGACGACCTGCGTGCCCTGCCGCAGACCCGGCTCGTCAAGGACGTCCAGTGCGTCACCGGCTGGCGCGTCCCGGGCACCCCCTTCCAGGGCGTACGCCTGGCGGACCTCCTGGACGCGGCGGGCGTCCAGTCCTCCGCGCGGGCCATCCGCTTCACCTGCTTCGACGGCGCCTACACCGAGAGCCTCACCCTCGACCAGGCCCGCCGCCCCGACGTCCTGGTCGCCTTGCGTATGCAGGACAAGGACATCGGCCACGACCACGGCGGCCCCGTCCGCCTCTACGTCGCCCCGATGTACTTCTACAAGTCCGCCAAATGGCTGTCCGGCATCACGGTCACCGACCGCGTCCGCCCGGGCTACTGGGAGAACCGCGGCTACGACGTCGACGCCTGGGTCGGCCGCTCGAACGGACGGACCGATGACCCCACCAACTGACACCGCCGCCCCGCCCGAGACCCGCGTCCGCCGCTTCACCCCCGCCGAACGCTGGACCCACCGCGTGACGGCGCTCCTGATGGGCGTGTGCCTGGCGACCGCCGCCTGCCTCTACATCCCGCAACTCGCCGTCCTGGTCGGCCGCCGCGACCTGCTCGTCCGCATCCACGAATGCGCGGGCGTCGCCCTCCCCGTGCCCGTCCTCCTCGGCCTGGCCTCCCGCGCACTGCGCGCGGACCTCGGCCACCTGAACCGCTTCGGCCCCCACGACCGCGCCTGGCTCCAGGCCGTACTGCGCCGCACCCCCCACCGCCCCGCCGCCAAGTTCAACGCGGGCCAGAAGATCTACACCGCCTGGATCGCCGGAGCCACCCTCGTCATGCTCGGCACCGGCCTCATGATGTGGTTCACCCACCTCACCCCCCTGATGTGGCGCACCTCCGCCACCTTCGTCCACGACTGGCTCGCCCTGACGATCGGCATCGTCCTGGCCGGCCACACAGGAATGGCCCTGGCAGACCCGGAAGCCCGCCAGGGCCTGCGCACCGGCACGGTGAGCCGCGCATGGGCGGAACGGGAACACCCGCTGTGGCGGTCCTAGGGCTGCCTGACCATTCCCGTCGTCGCCCGGAGCGGCAGACGAGAATTGTCAGACAGGCCTAGCGGCCCCGCCTCACAACACGCTCGTCATCCCGCCATCGACATACAGCACCTGTCCGTTGACGAAGTCCGCCGCGGGCGACGCCAGGAACAGCAGGCCGCCCACCAGGTCCTCCGTACGGCCCCACCGCCCCGCCGGAGTCCGTCCGCGGACCCACGCGCTGAACTCGGGGTCCTCGACCAGCGGCCGGGTCAGGTCGGTCTCGATGTAGCCGGGGCCGAGGCCGTTGACCTGGATGCCGGACGGGCCCCAGTCGGCGCACATGCCCTTGGTGAGCATCTTCAGCGCGCCCTTGGCCGCCGCGTACGGCGCGATGCCGGGGCGGACGACCTCGCTCTGGAGCGAGCAGATGTTGACGATCTTGCCGTGGCCGCGCTCGATCATGCGCCGGGCGGCCTCGCGGCCGACCAGGAACGCGCTCGTGAGGTTGGTGTCCAGCACGTGCCGCCAGTCGGAGTCGGTGAACTCCGTGAGCGGCGCGCGCAGTTGGACACCGGCGTTGTTGACCACGATGTCGAGCGGGCCCACCCGCTCCTCGACGTCCGCGATGCCCGCGGCCACGGAGGGGCCGTCGGTCACGTCGAACACCGCCGTGTGCACCCGGTCGCCCGGCAGCTCCGCGGCCGCCCGCGCGAGGCGGTCCTCGTCGCGGCCGTTGAGGACCACGGTGCAGCCGGCCTCCGCAAGGCCCCGGGCCAGTGCGAGGCCGATGCCCCGGCTGGACCCGGTGACCAGTGCCGTACGGCCGCCGACGTCGAAGAGAGGGTGAGCCGTCATCGTCGTATCGCTCCTAGATCACCAAGGAGAGGAGCAGCACCAGGGCGCCCGCGACCACCGAGATGATCGTCTCCATCACCGACCAGGTCTTGACCGTCTGGCCGACGCTCAGGCCGAAGTACTCCTTCACCAGCCAGAAGCCGGCGTCGTTGACATGGCTGAAGAAGAGCGAACCGGCGCCGATGGCCAGGACCAGCAGGGCGGTGTGCGTGGTGGACATGTCGGCCGCGAGCGGCGCGACCAGACCTGCCGCCGAGACCGTGGCCACCGTGGCGGAGCCGGTCGCGAGCCGGATCGCCACCGCGATCAGCCAGGCGAGCAGCAGCGCCGGGATCGACCAGTCCTTGGAGATGTCCAGGATCATCTGGCCCACACCGCAGTCGATCAGCGTCTGCTTGAAGCCGCCGCCCGCGCCGACGATCAGGAGGATGCCGGCGATCGGCATCAGGCCCTTCTCGACGGTCTGCTGCATCCGGCCCTTGGTGAAGCCCGCGGCCCGGCCCAGCGTGAAGAAGCCGACGATCACCGCGGCGAGCAGCGCGATCAGCGGGGAGCCGACCACGTCGAAGACCCGCTGGGTCATGTTCGCCGGGTCGTCGATGACGATGTCCACCAGCGCCTTGGCCAGCATCAGCACGACCGGCAGCAGCATCGTGACGAGGGTCGCGCCGAAGCCCGGACGCTTCTCGAGGCTCTCGGACGCGCGCTCCGGGATCATCCGCTCGGGCGCCTGGACGTCGACCCAGCGGGCGGCGACCTTCGAGAACAGCGGACCGGCGATGATCACCGAGGGGATGGCGACGACGAGGCCGAGCGCCAGGGTGACACCCAGGTTGGCCTTGACCGCGTCGATCGCGACCAGCGGGCCGGGGTGCGGCGGGATCAGACCGTGCATCACGGACAGGCCGGCCAGCGCCGGGATGCCGATGCGCATCAGGGAGTAGTTGCCGCGCTTGGCGACCATGAGCACGACGGGGATCAGCAGGACGATGCCGACCTCGAAGAAGAGCGGCAGACCGATCACGGACGCGATGAGCACCATGGCCCACGGCATCGCACGGCCACCCGCCTTGGCGAGGATCGTGTCGACGATCTGGTCGGCGCCGCCGGAGTCGGCGAGCAGCTTGCCGAGGATCGCGCCCAGCGCGATCAGCACGCCGACGCCGGCGACGGTGCTGCCGAGACCGGTCGTGAAACTCACGATCGCCTTGTCGAGCGGCGCACCGGCCACCGCGCCCAGGACCAGCGAACCGATGGTCAGGGCCAGGAAGGCGTGGAGCTTGAACTTGGTGATGAGGAAAACGATGACGGCGATGCCCGCCAGGACGGCTATGCCCAACTGGGCGTGGCCGGCCGAGGTGATCGGCTGGACGCTGTCCGCTGCCAGCATCTCGACGCTGAGTCTGGTCACGGGGTTCCCTTGCAAATACGGGGGACGTGGGTGAAGGTGCTACGGGGTGCTACGAGGGCACTGCTGGGGCACTACTGGGATGCGACGGAAAGCGCTTCCAGCGCCTGGACGGCACGCTGGGCGATCTCTTCGGGACCGCCGACGACGTCCACGGCGACTCCGGCCTCGTCCGCCTCCAGGGGCTGGAGAGTGGCGAACTGGGAGTCCAGCAGCGCGGTCGGCATGAAGTGCCCCTGCCGCTGCGACATCCGGCCCTCGATCAGTTCGCGGCTGCCGGTGAGGTGGACGAAGACGATCCCGGGGGCCTCGGCCCGGAGCCGGTCGCGGTACGACCGCTTCAGCGCCGAGCTGCTCACCACCCCGCCGAGCCCCGCCCGGCCGTGCGCCCAGGTGCCGATGGCGTCGAGCCACGGCCACCGGTCGGCGTCCTCGAGCGGGATACCGGCCGACATCTTGTCGATGTTGGCCTGCGGGTGGAAGTCGTCGCCTTCGGCGTACGGAACGCCCAGCCGGGCGGCGAGCAACGGACCGATCGTGGTCTTGCCCGTCCCGGCGACGCCCATCACGACGACGACCTGGGGGGTGCGCATGACTGCCTCGCTGTCTTCTTCGACATCCGACGCCGAACTCCGGCGTCGCCACACTGAAACCTATTAGGTACGACAAATTCAAGTGTCTGTGACTTATAAGTCTGACTTTTTGTCTCTGTGATCCAGGCCGTACGCTGAGTGCATGAGCACACCGGGCCGGGGGCTGCACGGCCGCGTACTGGACACCCTCGGCCCTGCCATCACCGCGGGCGAGTACCCGCCGGGAAGCGTGCTGCGCACGGACGAGCTGGCCCAGGACTTCGAGGTCTCCCGCTCCGTGATGCGCGAGGCGGTCCGCGTCCTGGAGTCCATGCACCTCGTCGAGTCCCGCCGCCGGGTGGGCGTGACGGTGCGGCCCAAGGCCGAGTGGAACGTCTACGACCCGCAGGTCATCCGCTGGCGGCTGGCCGGCGCCGACCGGCCGCACCAGCTCCGCTCGCTGACCGTGCTGCGCTCCGCGATCGAGCCGGTCGCGGCGGGCCTGACCGCGCGCCTGGCCACCGCCGAACAGTGCGCCGAACTCACCGAGTGCGCGCTCGGCATGGTCTCCAACTCACGTGGCCACCGGCTGGACCAGTACCTGATCCACGACATCGCCTTCCACCGCATCATCCTCACGGCATCCGGCAACGAGATGTTCGCCCGCCTCGGCGACGTCGTCGCGGAGGTCCTGGCCGGCCGCACCCACCACGAGGTCATGTTCGAGGACCCCGACCCGGCCGCCGTCACCCTCCACGTCCGCGTCGCCGAAGCGGTACGCGCCCGCGACAGCGCCCGCGCGGAGGAACTCACCCGCGAGATCACGGTGGGGGCGCTCCAGGAGCTGGACATCCTGGTGCCGTAGGGGAGTTGAGCCGGAGACCTCCTGAGCGACCCTTCCTTTGCGACTCCCCGTCAGTCGAGGAACTCCCCGTCGACGTACACCCATTCTCCGCCGACCCGCTCGAACCGGCTCCGCTCGCACAGTTCCCCGCCCCGATAGGACGCCCGGAACGTCACGGTCCCCCGGTCGTGGAACGCCGACCCGTCGGCGCGGTCGGTGATCTCCAGCCCGGTCCACCGCATGTCGGGGTCGAGTTCGAGCTGGGCCGGGCGGGTGCGCGGATGCCAGCTCTTCAGCAGATACGCGACATCCCCCACGACGAACGCGGAGTACCGCGACCGCATCAACGCCTCGGCGGTCGGCGCGACGGCGGCACCGGCGTGGAACCGCCCACAGCACTCCCCGTAGGCCGTGGGCAGCCCGCAGGGGCAGGGCGTGGTGGGGGTGACGGGGGCGGGGCGGGGGGTGCGTCGGGCCATGGGGGTCATTGTGCCGGATTGCTCCGGTGGGAAGATCCGTCAGCCTCGGGGCGACCAGACGTACGGCGTCGTCGTGGTGACCGCGTGCAGACCGAGGCGGGTGAGGATCGGGGCGCTGTCGGCCGAGGCGTCGACGTGGAGGTAGGGGACGTCTCGGGCGGCGGCGAGTCGGGCCCGGTGGGCGACCATGGCGCGGTAGATGCCCTGTCCGCGCCACTCCTTGAGCGTGGAGCCGCCCCAGAGGCCGGCGAAGTCGCTGCCGTCGGTGAACACCGTCCAGGCGGCACAGACGACTTCGGTGCCCGCCTCGGCGACGAGGACGACGGTGTTCTCCGGGGCGTTCTCGATCCGGGCGGCCAGGTCGTCGGCCAGCCAACTCCAGTCATCGCCCCAGACGGTGCTCTCCATGACGGCGACGCGCCGGAGGTCCGATCGGGCGGTCACTCGGCGCAGGGTCACACCCTCGGGCAGGACGGGACGCGCGCCGAGGTCCGTGGACCGCCCGATCAGCACGGTCTCGCTCTCCTCGGCCACGAAACCGGCCGCCGTGAGCCGGTCGGTGAGGTCGGCGGGGAGATCGTGGCCACGCGTCTTCCACTCGACGGCCTCACCACGGGCCGCGTAGAAGTCCCGCTGCCGTGCGATGAGCGCGTCGAGTTCAGCCCCGTGCACCCCGAGATCCCGGGGACCCGTGACGAATCCCCGGTGCCATCCGACGACCCGGGTCACAGGGCCGTCCTTCTCGACACGAGCGCTGTCGCCCGGCGGGGTGACACCGCGGAGTTGGGTGTCGTACGCGGTCCGGAGTTCGTTGATCATCCTGCTCTCCACGGGACCACGGTACGAGCCGGGTCAAGCGGTCAAACGCCTTCGGGGGGCGCGTAGTGGCTCAAGTAGTCACGCAATTCCGGCTCGATCGAAGCTGATTCGCCGTTGTTGACCGGCTCCCACAGCCGGTTCTCGACCCAGAAGCGGTAGGCGAACTCCTCGAAGGAGGGGGCGCACCAGAGGAGTGCGGGCTGTTGACCGTCCAGCGCGTCCGGTTCGTCCAGGTCGAGTGAGCAGTGGACACGAACGCCTCGCCCGAGGCGCGGAGGTAGAGGTACCAGATGACGCAGTCCTGTTGGTCGCGCAGAAAGCGGACGAGGAACGCGCCGGGCTCGACGGGGCTGGGGATGGGGCCCGAGAGGTGTGTCCAACAGCCGGTGACCGAGACCTCGTCCAGGGAGCGGTGGAAGGCCGCGTCCGTGTGGAAAGCGGCGAAGTCCTGGGGGAGCGTCGAGCCCCTGGCCGCGAGGTCCGTTGCCAGGCGGTCGAGTATCGCGGCCCGTTCGGGGGCCGGTGCTGTGGTGCCGCCGAGCCACTCGAAGGCCCCCGTGAACCGGGCGGAGTCGAGCGGGGGCAGGCTGTCGTACGGGTAGTCCTCGTACGTGGACGCGCAGGAGCGGTGGTCGCCCAGGTCGGTGGCGCACCACGCGGTCTCGAATTCGACGGCCCGTTCAGCGGACACCGGCCCCCCCACGGCTCGCTCCAGCCCCGTCTGCCGAATCGGCGGAGCGGAAAAGCAGAAGACCCCGCCGAAGCAGGGTCTCTCGCTGGTGTCCGAGGGGGGACTTGAACCCCCACGCCCGATAAAGGGCACTAGCACCTCAAGCTAGCGCGTCTGCCATTCCGCCACCCGGACAAGGTGTCTGTCGTGCGGGGTTTCCCTCGCGGCGACAGAGGAAACATTACCAGGCTTTCGGGGGTGTCCGATCACCCCCCTGTCGTCCCCCGGCCGGGGTCATTCGTCCTCCGGTCGTCCCCCGACCGGGGGGCCGTTCCCGTGAACGGCGTGTTGCCGAGGGGGCCCGGTCTTGGAGGCGGGCCGGGGCGGAGGGAGGATGAGGGGGACCCAGCAGCAGATCCACCAGCAGTGACAGCGGGAGGAAGCAGCGTGAGCGAGACGGACACGGCCAAGGACGTCACCGGTGAGGACGAGGTCGTGGACCTCTGCCGCGAGCTGATCCGGTTCGACACCAGCAACTACGGCGACCACTCGGGCCCCGGCGAACGCGCCGCCGCGGAGTACGTCGCGGAGAAGCTCGCGGAGGTCGGTCTCGAGCCGGAGATCTTCGAGTCGCACCCCGGGCGCGCGTCCACGGTCGCCCGGATCGCGGGCGAGGACCCCTCCCGTCCGGCCCTGCTGATCCACGGCCACCTGGACGTCGTACCGGCCAACGCCGCCGACTGGACCCACGGCCCCTTCTCCGGCGAGATCGCCGACGGGTGCGTGTGGGGGCGCGGGGCCGTCGACATGAAGGACATGGACGCCATGACGCTCGCCGTCGTGCGCGACCGGCTGCGCAGCGGGCGGCGGCCCCCGCGCGACATCGTCGTCGCCTTCCTGGCCGACGAGGAGGCGGGCGGCACGTACGGCGCCCGCTACCTCGTGGACCACCACCCCGAGCTGTTCGAGGGCGTCACCGAGGCGATCAGCGAGGTCGGCGGCTTCTCCTTCACCGTGAGCGAGCAGCGGCGGCTCTACCTCATCCAGACCGCCGAGAAGGGCATGCACTGGATGAAGCTCACCGTGGCGGGCACCGCCGGTCACGGCTCGATGATCCACCGGGACAACGCGATCACCGAGCTGTCCGAGGCCGTCGCCAGGGTCGGCCGCCACAAGTTCCCGGTACGGGTCACCAAGACCACCCGCGCCTTCCTGGACGAACTCGGCGACGCGCTCGGCACCGAGCTGGACCCGGAGGACATGGAGGCCACGCTCGCCAAGCTCGGCGGCATCGCCAAGCTCATCGGCGCCACCCTCGGCAACACCGCCAACCCCACCCAGCTCAACGCGGGCTACAAGGTCAACGTCATCCCCGGCGAGGCCACCGCCCACATCGACGGTCGCTTCCTGCCCGGTCACGAGGAGGAGTTCCTCTCCGACCTCGACCGGCTGCTCGGCCCGCACGTGCGCCGCGAGGACGTGCACGCCGACAAGGCGGTGGAGACCACCTTCGACGGCGCCCTCGTCGATGCCATGCAGTCCGCGCTGCTCGCCGAGGACCCCGCCGCCAAGGCGATCCCGTACATGCTCTCCGGCGGCACCGACGCCAAGTCCTTCGACGACCTCGGCATCCGCGGCTTCGGCTTCGCGCCGCTCAAGCTGCCCCCGGAGCTGGACTTCGCGGGCATGTTCCACGGCGTGGACGAGCGGGTGCCGGTGGACGGTCTGCAGTTCGGCGTGCGCGTGCTCGACCGGTTCATCGACGCGTCATAACCCTCGCGGGGCCCGTTAATCAGGCAGACGTACGAGATCTACTGAGAAGGGTGAATGCGACCATAAGCTCGTAGCTCCATTACTCCCTCCTCGTTACACGTGATGCGACTCCGCACCTGGGAGCCGCAGTGCCAACTAGGAGGAATGATGATCAAGAAGGTCGTCGCTGCCGCGGCTGCCACCGGTGGACTGGTTCTCGCCGGCGCGGGTATGGCCGCCGCCGACGCGGGTGCCCAGGGTGCCGCCGTGGGTTCGCCGGGTGTGCTGTCCGGCAACGTCATCCAGGTGCCGGTGCACGTTCCCGTGAACGTCTGCGGCAACACGGTCAACGTGATCGGGCTCCTGAACCCCGCCTTCGGCAACACCTGCGTCAACGACTGACGCGGGCTCCCCGAGGGGCGTCTTTTACGAGCCGTCGGCCCCGTGGTGCGCGCCATGCGCTACGGGGCCGACCGGCCTTTTCCGTAGTCGAGGGCAGGGAATTTCAGGGGGGAACACAATGATGCGACAGGGCACCCGCAAAGGACTGCTCACCATGGCCGCCGCCACCGGTGTGATCGCCGCCGCGAGCGGCTACGCGCACGCCGACGCGGGCGCGGCCGGCTCCGCCGCCGGATCACCCGGCGTACTGTCCGGCAACAGCGTGCAGGTCCCGGTGCACATCCCGGTGAACGCCTGCGGCAACACCGTCAACGTGGTCGGACTGCTCAATCCGGCCGTGGGCAACGCCTGCGGCAACTCCGGCGGCCACGGCAGCGCCGGGGGCGCGCACGCCGGCGCACACACCGGCAAGTCGCCCGGCGTGGGCTCGGGCAACACCGTCCAGGTACCGGTCGACGTCCCGGTCAACCTGTGTGGCAACAGCGTCAACGTCATCGGCCTCGGCAACGCCGCGGGAGGCAACGACTGCCACAACGGCGGGGGCGGCCACCACAACCCTCCGGGCGGCGGCCAGGAGAACCCGCCGGGCCACCCCGGCCACCCGGGCCACCCTGGGCATCCGGGCAACCCCGGTACGCCCGGTCACCCGGGGAACCCCGGTACGCCGGGACACCCGGGCCACCCCGGAAACCCGGACGAGCCGTGCCCTCCGGATCACCACCACCCCGGGCACCCGGGACACCCCGGGCACCCGGGTCATCCCGGTAACCCCGGCACTCCGGGAACGCCCGGTACGCCGGGCAACCCGGGCACGCCCGGAACCCCCGGTACGCCGGGCAACCCGGGCACCCCCACGACTCCCGGAACGCCGAGCGCCCCCACCACCCCCGCCAAGCCCACCACCCCGAGCCACCACGGCTCCTCCCAGGTGAGCACCGGCGGCGGCTCGGTCCAGTCCCCGGCCGGAGGCCGGCAGCTCGCGCACACCGGCGCCGACGTACCGGTGGGCCTCGCCCTCCCGTCGGGCGCGGTCGCCCTGCTCGCCGGCGCGGTCCTGTACCGCAAGGCCCGCCGAGCCGCGTAACGCAGCGGAAAGGCAGGCCGCAAGCCGCGCAGCGCCACCGCGCCACGGGCAGACCGGAAACGGGCGGACCGGAAAAACGGAGCGGGCCCCACCGCAGTAGGGGCCCGCTCCGTTCAGTGGTCCTGCTTCACCATGTGGCCCGCACCTGGCGGATGATCCGTCGGCGCAACCGCACCCTGCGGCTGCCGTCACGCAGCAGGCTCAGTCGGTCCAGCTCCCAATGTCCGTACTCGGCATGGTCCGTCAGCAGACGCGTGGCGTCCTTGCGGGAGACCCCGCGAGGTACGTACACGTCGACAAATTCGTATTCCGGCATCGCATCTATTGTGCGGGCACGCGCCCGGTACGGATAGCGTCTGCACTATGTCTGATGCTGCGCAGCCCACCGCTGCCGAGGTACGCGCCGCCGCCGAGGCCGTCAAGACCGCGCTCGACCGCCACCTGGCGGCTGTCGAACGCCGGTCGGGTGAGGACGACCCGGCCGTCTACGAGGCGTTCAACAACCTGGCGGCGGCCGCCGAGGCGTACGACGAGCTGCTCTACGACCGCTACGACGAGGTCACCCCCTTCGAGATCCCCGGCGGGGACGACTCCCTGCCCCCGTACGCGGGCCCCGAGGAGCCCCACGCGATCAGCGTGCTGATCCGTCGCGACTACGCGGTGTCCGAGCCCCAGCGGCTCCTGGCGCAGGCCGAGCGCGTCGAGGCGGCGGAGTACGAGAGCGCCGGACTGGACGACGACGCCGCGGCCACGGTGCCCGGTGCGCTGACCATCCTGTTCGGGGAGTTCGAGCCCGACGAGATCGCCACCCGGCACAAGGAGTTCGGGCTGACCGAGGGCGATTCCACCCTGTGGGTGACCGCCGCGGAGGAGGCGGCCGAGCCGGGCGAGTGGCTGGAGGCACCCTTCGAGCAGCTCGACCCGCAGCACGTGGTCTGCCGCTTCGACGTGAGCGCGGTCTTCGACCAGGACGAGGACGCCGAGTCCGACGACGAGCTGGACGACGACATCGTGGAACTGGACGGCGACGACGACCTGGAGCCCCTGGACGCCGACCGCTGAGCCCTGAAGGCGGGAGTGGACCCGGGGCGCCCCGGCTTCCGGCTGCCACCGCCGCGGGACGCAATCAGCCGGGCGACTACGAATTGCGCCTGGGCTACCACCTCG
>NZ_JBSGAH010000016.1:0-167510 GCF_053600675.1 Streptomyces sp. NPDC005004 | reverse complement strand
TCCCTTTCCGGCGGTTCCGACTCTATCAGATCCTTTTCGGTGTCTGACCCCCAGTCAGCGGGGTTTGTCTTCCCGGCCTCGCGGCCGTTCCGACGTCTCAAACCTTAGCGGATCAACCCCGGCAGTTCCTAATCGGGCTGCCGAGCCCCATTCGAATTGAATTCGGACACGCCGAAAGCTATCCCAGGGGGAGATCGTGCTGGTGGTTTGTGGTGCCGCTCGAGGCGGCGGAGTGTTGCAGGAGAACCGTTACGTCTCCGTGCAACCCGAAGAACTCTACGGATCCGCACGGGGCGAGTCAACCCCTGCTGTCAAGATTTTTTTGAGCGGCAGGTCAGTCCAGGTCGGTGAGCCGGCCGTCCGCGTCCGGCTGGGCGTGCTCCACGCGGCGCAGCAGCCGGGTGAGGACCTCGCCGAGGACCGCGCGCTCGGCGGGAGTGAGGTCCTGGAGCAGGTCCTCCTCGAAGACGGTCGCGAGGCGCATCGCCTCCAGCCACTTCTCGCGGCCCTCGGGGGTCAGCTCCACGATGACGCGGACGCGGTTGGACTCGTCGCGCTCGCGGGTGACCAGCCCCTCCCCCACCATGCGGTCGATGCGGTGAGTCATCGCGGCCGGCGTGAGGCCGAGCCGCTTGGCCAGCTCCCCGGGGCCCATGCGGTAGGGGGCGCCGGACAGGACGAGTGCCTTCAGGACCTCCCACTCGGCGTTGCTGATGCCCAGCTCCGAGGTCTGACGGCCGTAGGCGACGTTCATCCGCCGGTTCAGCCGGGACAGCGCCGACACGATCTTCTCGACCTGGGGGTCCAGGTCCCGGAACTCGCGCTGGTAGGCGGCGATCTGTTCTTCGAGTGTCGGCTCCGCGACGCCGGGGGTGTCGGCCATGCGCGCAGTATCGCACGGGGTCTCCTTGCTTTGAAGTCCTTCGGTATGTAGTCTTTAGCTTCGAACTTTAGCTTTGAAGTCTTCACTCCTAACTAGTGAAAGAGGTGAACGTGACCAGGGCGATGGGGGCGGCGATGCGCCGCATCCACGTGGGCAACGCACTCAGTGCGTTCGGGCTCGGCTTCACGGTTCCGTACCTGTACGTCTATGTGGCGCAGGTGCGTGGGCTGGGAGCGATGACGGCGGGACTGGTGCTCGCCGTCTTCGCCGCGGCCGCGTTGGTCGTGCTGCCCTTCGCGGGCCGCGCGATCGTGCGACGCGGTCCGCTGCCCGTCCTGCTCGCCGCCCTGGTGCTGGCCGCGCTCGGCGCGCTGGGTCTCGGGCTGGCGAGCAACGCGGCGGCGGTCCTGGTGACGGCGGCGGCGCTCGGCGCGGGCCAGGCCGTCATGCAGCCGGCGCTGGCGACGATGATCGTGGACTGCTCGCCGACCGAGACGCGTTCGCGCGCGTTCGCCATGCAGTTCTTCCTGCAGAACCTCGGGCTCGGCATAGGCGGACTGATAGGCGGCCATCTGGTCGACACGACCAAGGTCTCCTCCTTCACTCTGCTGTTCGCGTTCGAGGCGGCGATCTTCCTGCTGCTGGCCGTCGTGATGACGACGGTGCGGATGCCGCGCGCGCCTCACATCACGGACCAGCCGGAGGGCGTGGCCCGGGGCGGCTGGCGGCAGATGGCGGGCAACCGCGCGATGGTGCAGCTCTGCGTGCTGGGCTTCGTCCTCTTCTTCGCCTGCTACGGCCAGTTCGAGTCCGGGCTGAGCGCGTACGGCGTGGAGGCGGCCGGGATATCCACCTCGACGCTCGGCACGGCGCTGGCGGCCAACACGATGATGATCGTCGTGGCGCAGTTCGCCGTGCTGAAGCTGGTCGAGCGGCGGCGCCGGTCGCGGGTGATCGCGCTCGTCGGGCTGATCTGGACCGTCGCCTGGCTGGCGGCGGGGTACGCGGGGCTCGGGCACGGCAGCCGGGAGATGGCCACGGCCGCGTTCGTGTCGACGTACGCCCTGTTCGGGCTGGGTGAGGCGATGCTGTCGCCGACGCTCGCCCCGCTGGTGGCCGATCTCGCGCCGGAGGGCAGCGCAGGGCAGTACAACTCGGCCTTCGCGCTGGTCAAGCAGCTCGCGCTGGCCATCGGTCCGGCGGTGGGCGGTCCGCTCGGGGCCTCGCTGCACGCGCCGTACATCGTGACCTTCCTGCTGTTCTCGCTGGCGATCAGCGTGCTGGCGCTGCGGCTGGGGCGGCGGCTCACGGCCGCGCAGGACCGGCCGTGGTCGCTGGTGCAGAGCCGGGTGGTGGCCCGGGGCAAGGCGTCGGCGGAGTCCGTCAGCGCCTGAACCCGCCCGGGGCTATCCCTTCGGCAGCAGGAACTCGCACCACACCGCCTTGCCGCCGCCCGGTGTCTTCCGGGCGCCCCAGGACGAGGCGATGGTGGCCACGATGTCGATGCCGCGTCCGGACTCGTCGGCGGGTTCGGCGCGGCGGCGGCGCGGGAGGTGGTCGTCTCCGTCGGTGACCTCGATGATCAGGCGGCGGTCGGTGCGGCGGAGCCGCAGCCGCATGGGCGGGATGCCGTGCTGGAGGGAGTTGGCGACCAGTTCGCTGGCGGCCAGGACGCCCAGGTCGTGCAGTTCGACGGGGAAGCGCCAGCTCGTGAGCACGCCGGAGGCGAAGGCACGGGCGCGCGGGGCCGCCTCGATGCCGCCGAGCAGTTCGAGGGCGGCGTTGCGGAAGAGGTCGCCCTCGGGGCCGGTGCGGGCGGGGTGCTGGAGGACCAGGACGGCCACGTCGTCGTCGTGGTCGGCGGTGACTCCGGCGGAGCGGACCAGCCGGTCGCAGACGACCTGGGGGCTGCCCGTTGCGCCGGCGAGGGCGCGCTCCAGGGCGGCGATGCCCTCGTCCAGGTCCTCGTCGCGCCGTTCGACCAGGCCGTCCGTGTAGAGGACGGCCGTGGAGCCGGGGCCGAGGGGGACCGTGCCGGAGGCGTGCACCCAGCCGCCGGTGCCGAGCGGGGGGCCGGTGGGTTCGTCGGCGCGCAGCACGGTGCCGTTCTCGTCGCGGACGAGGATGGGCAGGTGGCCCGCGGAGGCGTAGACCAGGCGGCCCTCGTTGGGGTCGTGGACGGCGTAGACGCAGGTGGCGATCTGGTTGGCGTCGATCTCTATGGCAAGGCCGTCGAGGAGCTGGAGCACCTCGTGGGGCGGCAGGTCGAGGCGGGCGTAGGCGCGGACGGCGGTGCGGAGCTGGCCCATGACGGCGGCGGCGCGCACCCCGCGGCCCATGACGTCGCCGATGACGAGGGCGGTGCGGCCGCCGCCGAGGGTGATGACGTCGTACCAGTCGCCGCCGACGGCGGCCTCGGTGCCGCCGGGCTGGTAGGTGGCGGCGACGCGCAGGTCGTCGGGTTCCTCCAGGTCCTGCGGGAGCAGGGAGCGCTGGAGGGTGACGGCGGTCTCGCGCTGGCGGCGCTCGCTGGCGCGCAGGCGTTCGGCGGCCTCGGCGTGGTCGGTGACGTCGGTGGCGAAGACGAGGACGCCCGCGTCGCGGTCGCCGTCCTTGGTGACCGGGGTGCAGGTGAAGGTGTAGAAGCGGCCGTCGACGGCGCGGCGGGACTTCAGGGTGCGGGGGCGGCCGCTGCGCAGCACCTGGTCGAGGAGGGGGAAGAGGCCCAGCTCGGAGAGTTCGGGGAGGGCTTCTCGGGCGGGTTCGCCGGGGGTGCGGGTGCCGAAGGCGGCGCGGTAGGCGTCGTTGACGTAGGCGAGGCTGTGGTCGGGGCCGTGGACGAGGGCGACGAGGGCCGGGACGCGGTCGAGGACCTCGCGGGCGGGCAGTTCGTCGACGGCCGGGACGAAGGCCGTCGGTCCGTCGGGGTGTTCGCCGCGGGCGGCGGGCACGGAGCCTTCCCCCGGTGGGTTCGGGGACACCGCCTGTACCGCCTGCTCGGTCCGTGCCGCGGCGCGGCGCTGCGTTCCGGGGAGCCGGGCGCTCCAGCGCGTGAAGTTCACAGTGGGGAAAGCCTCGTGTGTGCTGAGTGCGGGCGGATGCCCGGCCGGGGACAGGGGGCAGTCTGGCAGGTGGCCGTCCGGGGCGATATCCGTCAGACGCCCCGGTGCGGGGTGGAGTTCCCCGGTCCGGTCAGGACGACCCCTTCGGGTCGTCGTATGGGGGATGCGGGGGAATTCCACCGGCCGCCAGTTCGAACTCCGCGCGGGGGTGTTCGAGTGAGCCGAGCGAGACGATGTCGCGGCGGAAGAGTCCGGCGAGGGTCCACTCGGCCAGGACGCGGGCCTTGCGGTTGACGGTGGGCACCCGGCCGAGGTGGTAGACGCGGTGTATGAGCCAGGCGGGACAGCCGGTGAGCCGGTGTCCGTACACCTGGGCGACGCCTTTGTGCAGACCGAGTGAGGCAACGGACCCGGCATGAGCGTGCGCGTAGGTCTCCAGGGGTTCGCCGCGCAGGGTGTGGACAAGGTTGTCGGCGAGGACGCGGGCCTGGCGGACGGCGTTCTGGGCGTTGGGCGCGGTCTGGGTGCCGGGCCCGGCGGTGACGTCCGGTACGGCGGCGGCGTCGCCCGCGCCCCAGGCGTGTGCGGTGTCCTCGACGGTCAGCTCGGCGGTGCAGCGCAGCCGGCCGCGGTCGGTGAGCGGCAGGCCGGTGGCGGCGAGCAGGGGGTGGGGGCGGACGCCCGCGGTCCACACCAGGGTGCGGGTGGGGAAGCGCTGGCCGTCGCTGAGCACGGCGATCCGGTCGGCGCAGGATTCCAGGCGGGTCTCCAGCAGGACGCGGATGTTGCGGCGGCGCAGCTGGGTGACGGTGTAGCCGCCGAGTTCGGGGCCGACCTCGGGGAGGACGCGGCCGGTGGCCTCGACGAGGACCCACTTCATGTCCTCGGGGCGGATGCCCGGGTAGTAGCGGGTGGCGTGGCGGGCCATGTCCTCCAGTTCGGCGAGGGCTTCGACGCCCGCGTAGCCGCCACCGACGAAGACGAAGGTGAGGGCGGCGTCGCGGACGGCGGGGTCGCGGGTGGAGGAGGCGATGTCGAGCTGTTCGATGACGTGGTTGCGCAGTCCGATGGCCTCCTCGACGGTCTTGAAGCCGATGCCGTGCTCCGCGAGGCCGGGGACCGGCAGGGTGCGGGAGACGGAGCCGGGGGCGAGGACGAGTTCGTCGTAGCCGAGGAGTTCGTCCGGGGCGTCGCGTTCGGCGGTGGCGAGGGTGCGGACGGCGGCGGTGCGGGTGGTGTGGTCGAGGGAGGTGACCTCGCCGACGACGACCCGGCAGCGGTCCAGGACCCGGCGCAGCGGGACGACGACGTGCCGGGGCGAGATCGAGCCCGCGGCCGCTTCCGGCAGGAACGGCTGATAGGTCATATACGGGTCGGGGCTGACCACGGTGATCTCGACATCGCCCTGTCTGAGCTGCGGTTTCAGCTTCCGCTGGAGACGCAGGGCGGTGTACATCCCGACGTGGCCGCCGCCGACGACCAGAATGCGCGCGCGTTCCTTCACCATCCCATGACGCACCCGGCGCCTTTGTTTGTCCACAGCCCCGGCGATTTGTGTGACCGGAAGACGGTTGTGCGCCGCGTGGGACGCGCCGTCCGGACGGGGGAATCGTGGTCGTGCCGTCGGGTACGGCGGGCGGTGGTGAAGGCATGGAATCCGGACATAGATGGCTCGTACTCCGATCGGGGGCGCACTGTGCGGAACCTACCCCTTCTGAATTGACGCCCTCTCAACTATGTTCATGTGTCGACGGGGTGCGGGGAATGTGGCCGAACGGGGCCCGCGCGGAGCGGTCCGCTCAGGGGCCGGGCCGGTTCCGCGTACCTCCGGCATCAGTGGCGGGGAGTCTCCGGGGGGAGACGTCATCACCGGGGGAACACATGCATCTTCAGGAAACGCACTGGTCGGCCGCGTCCGTCGTGACCGGCGGCAAACGGGGGGACGGTCCGCGCTCGGCACCGCTCCGGGTGGACGCACAGCGCAATCTCGAGCACGTGCTGCGGGCGGCGCGTGAGGTCTTCGGCGAGCTGGGGTACGGCGCGCCGATGGAGGACGTGGCGCGGCGCGCGCGGGTCGGGGTCGGCACGGTGTACCGGCGTTTCCCCAGCAAGGACGTGCTGGTGCGGCGGATCGCCGAGGAGGAGACCGCGCGGTTGACCGAGCAGGCGCGGGCGGCGCTCGGTCAGGAGGACGAGCCGTGGTCGGCGCTGTCGCGCTTCCTGCGGACCTCCGTCGCCTCGGGCGCGGGCCGGCTGCTGCCGCCGCAGGTGCTGCGGGTGGGGGTCGCGGACGACGAGGCCCGGGTGCCGCAGCAGCGCTCGCAGGCGGCCCCCGGTTCGGGTGAGCTCCGGCTGGTGGCGGACGAGTCCACGAGCGTGACCGCGCTGCTCGAAGTGGTCGGCCGCCTGGTGGACCGCGCCCGCGCGGCGGGCGAACTCCGCCCCGACGTCTCCGTGGCCGACGTCCTTCTGGTCATCGCCACGGCGGCCCCCTCCTTGCCGGACGCGGCCCAGCAGGCGGCCGCATCGGCCCGTCTCCTGGAAATCCTCCTGGAGGGCCTGCGGTCCCGCCCGGCGTAGGCCCCGCGTCATCGATCGCGGGCTTCGCGCAAACGATCGCGGGTTCGGCGCGAGCGGCACCGGGTCCGGTGACTCCACCGGACCCGGAGTGCGTCATGGAACCCTCCGCACCCCGCCTCCGGAGGATCACAACACCCTTGCGTGAGCGTCCCGTTCGGATTCCGTTCGTAAGGCGTGGGGATTAATCCGCCCGGACGAGTGACGGGTCGGACGAGTGGCCCAGGGGTGTAAACCTTTGTGGCACCCTGAGCCGGTACGGATTCGGCTGTGCCGGGCATCGGGGGATTTTCGGGGATGAGTGTCGACGGGTGGGACGGCGCGCGCGGTGAAGGTGACGCGGAGGCCAGGGGTCTGACGTCGCCGCAGGTGCCGAGCCAGGGCGGGCGTGGTCCCGGGGCCGAGCAGCCGCGCCAGGCCGAGTCCGCCGAGGCGAGTCTTCCCACCCAGCGCGAGGGCAGCGTACTGCCGCCCCCGCGTGACCTGCCCCCCGCCGACATGCCCCCCGCCGACAGCGAGCTGATCGAGCGGATGCGGGCCGGTGACGACTCCGCGTACGAGGAGCTGTACCGCAGGCACGCCGACGCCGTGAAGCGCTACGCGCGTACCTGCTGCCGTGACGGCCACACCGCCGACGACCTCACCGCCGAGGTGTTCGCGCGGATGCTCCAGGCGGTGCGCGGCGGTTCGGGACCCGAGTACGCGGTGCGCGCCTATCTGCTGACCTCGGTGCGCCGGGTCGCCGCGCACTGGACCAAGTCGGCCCGGCGCGAGCAACTCGTCGACGACTTCGCGGTGTTCGCGCAGCAGGCGGCCCGTTCCTCCGAGGTGTCCGACGACGACACGCTGGACCTCGGCGCCGACGTGCGCGCGATGCACGAGGCGGAGCAGTCGATGGCGATGCAGGCGTTCCGCTCGCTGCCCGAGCGCTGGCAGGCGGTGCTCTGGCACACCGAGGTGGAGGACGAGTCGCCGAGCGACGTGGCCGTGCTGTTCGGCCTCGACGCCAACGGCACGCGCGTGCTGGCCAGCCGGGCCCGCGAGGGCCTGAAGCAGGCGTACCTCCAGGCGCACGTCAGCGCGAGCCTGGTGAGCGACGAGGAGTGCGCGCGCTACGCCGACCAGCTCGGCGGCTACGCCCGCCGCAAGCTGCGGGTGCGCGCGGAGCGCGGCCTGCGCAAGCACCTGGAGGAGTGCGCGAAGTGCCGTCTGGCAGCCGCGCAGATCCAGGAAGTCGCGAGCGGCATCCCGGCGGTCGTACCGGTGGCCGTCATCGGCTGGTTCGGTGCCGCCGGCTACGCGAAGGCGCTCGGTGTCATCGCGGGCGGCGCGGGAGTCGGCGCGGCCGGAGCCGCCGCGGCGGCGACCGGGGCCACCTCCGGAGGCGGCGCGGGCGGTGGCGCGGCGGCCTCGGAGGGGCTCGGCGCGCCGGTGAAGGCGGGTATCGCGACCGGTGTGGTGGCGGTGGCCGCCGCGGCGGTCGCCCTCGCGCTGGTGAACGACAGCCATCCGACCCGGGAGATCGCCAAGCCCTCCCCGTCCCCGGTGATCCAGCAGCCGCACACCCCGAAGCCCGCTCCCGCGCCGAAGAAGCCGGCCCCCGCGCCGGTGGCGGCCGCCCCCGCGCAGCCCCCCGCGCCCGCGCCGAAGCCGACCCCCAAGCCCACGCCGAAGCCGGCCCCGAAGCCCACGCCCACCCCGAAGCCGACCCCGACTCCCAAGCCGACTCCCAAGCCGACGCCGAAGCCCACGCCGCCCCCCGAGCCCACGCCCACGCCGCCCCCCGAGCCCACGCCCAAGCCGACCCCGAAGCCCACCCCGCCGCCCGCGCCCGAGGTCTACGAGACCAACGCGCTGAACTACGACCTCACCGGCGACGGCACCGAGCCCGAGGTGCGCCTGGGTGACAGCAGCTGGGTGTGGCGGCGCTACGACCTGTCGATCGGCGGCACGCACTACTCCCCCGGCATCACCGTGCGCGGCGACTCCTCCGTCACCGTGGACCTCAACCGCCAGTGCACGGCGTACGACGCCCTGGCCGGGGTGGACGACCTCAACCTCACGCGCGGCAAGGTGGCCTTCTCGGTCTACGCGGACGGGGTCCGGCTGTGGCAGTCCGGCGCGGTCGGGGGCGGCGACGCGGCGGTGCCGGTGCATGTGGACCTGACGGGGCGCAGGACGGTGCGGCTCGTGGTGGAGCAGCGCGGCCACACCTTCGAGCAGGTGGCCTTCGCCGACTGGGCGCGCTCCCGCTTCACCTGCCGCTAGCGGCTCCGAGCGCGCCCCGCTGCGGGTCGATGCCCGCGGGGACGGCGCGGGCGCGGGCCGGGGTGCCGGTCCAGCAGCTTCCCCGGCGGGCGAGCAGGCGGCCGAGCCAGAGTTCGACGGAGACGAGGTCGGCGAGGCCGTCCAGCGGGAGGGGTTCGCCCGCGGCGGCCGCGCGGACGGCCTTGCGGACCACGCGGGCCTCGACCAGACCCGCGTCGGCGAGCAGCGGGGTGGCGAAGAGGTCCACGAGGGAGTCGGCGGCGACGCGCAGGCCCGTGCGGGCGGCTGCCGCGCCCGCGGCGTGCGAGGGGGCGCCCCAGCCGGGCGGCAGATCGGTGACCCCGGCGCCGTCGAGGACGGTGCGCAGGACGGCGGCGCGGGCGCCGGGCTTGACCCGCAGAGCCTCGGGCAGGGCGCGGCAGGCGCGCACGACCTGGTTGTCGAGGAAGGGCGCGTGCAGCCGCTGGGAGCGGACCTCGGCGGCCTGTTCGAGGACGCGCAGATCGGCGGCGTGCCGGGCGAGGACGGCGGCGGCGCGGAACTCGCCGGGCCGCACCCCGGGTCCGCCGGAGGCGCGGTCCGCCCCGGACTGCAGAAGAACCGATACTTCAGCCAGTGCTTCCCCGGTCAGCCACCGCGCGGCCGGACCGGGTCTTCCCCAGGTCAGCGCGGCGAGGGACGCACCGACCGCCCCCTTGGGTTCGTCGAAGCCGCGCCGCATCAGCCGCTCGGCCAGCGCCTCCATGCCCGTGCGGTACGGCGTACGGGCCAGGCGGCGGGCGGCGCCGTAGACCCGCGCGGGGACCAGGACCGAGCCGTCGGCGCGGGTGAGGGCGGCGACCGGGCGGACCAGGTGGCGCCGTCTGCGGTCCAGGAGCAGGTCGGCGAGGCGGGCGGGGTGGGCGTCGAGGACCTGGCGGGCGCCGTGTCCGGTGAAGTGGTCGGCGCTGCCCGCCGCGAGCCGGGCGCGGTGCCGGGCGGCGGTGACCAGGGAGGGACCGGGTTCGTCGGTGAGGGGTCCGTCGAGGTCGGCGTAGGGGAGGGTGTCCTCGCCGCCGGTGACCACCACGTGGTGCAGGCGCGGGTTGGCCGCGAGGGCGCCCGCGCGTTCGAGTTCGGCCTCGCGGCCGCCGACGGCCAGGTCGTTGAAGGTGACGGCGAGGAGCCGCTCGCCCGCGCCGGTGCCGTGGCCGAGCAGGGTCCCGGGTCTGCCGGGCAGCCCGGCGGCGAGCAGGGCCAGCGTGCCGGAGGCGGGGCCGCCGGAGAGGTCGGCGCCGATGCCGGGCACCGGCATCCCGCGCGCCGCCCGCCGCTCGGCCGGCCCCATGCCGGGCACCGGCCCGGGATCGAGGCCGGGCACGTGCCGGGGGGCGGCGAGCCGGACCCGGACCGCCTCGATCAGGGCGTCGCGCACGGCGTCCACGGCGTGGGCCGGGTCGGCCGGGGGCGCGGCGACGGCGAGGGAGGCGACCGGCTCGTACCCGGTGATCTCGCGCGCTCCGGCGCGCAGGATCAGCGCGTGTCCCGGCGGAACGCGGCGCACGCCCTCGTACGGCGTGGTGTCGCGCAGCGCGGCGGGGATGTCGGGGGCGGCGAGCAGGGCGGCGAGGTGGCCGAAGTCCAGGTTGGCCTCGGTGAGGTCGGCCAACGGCAGGGCGGCGGTGGCGTAGGAGGTGCCGCCGTTCCAGGGGGCGTGGAAAACGGGGCGGGCGCCCGCGAGGTCGCCGCAGACGGTGATGCGGCGGCCGGCCTGGACGACGGCGGTGTAGCTGCCGGGCCAGGCGGTCAGGTGCCGGAGCGCGCCCCCGCGCGCGGTGAACAGGCCCCGGCGCAGCTCGTCGTCGGAGGCGCCGCAGATACCGAGGACGGCGATGCGGTTCTGCGCGTCGCCCTGGACCACGCGCACCTCGTCGGGGCGCCAGTCGCCGACCGCCCACAGCGGGTCGGGGCCGCCCCACAGCAACTGGGAGCCGACCGGGTGCGGGGTCTCGTCGTCGTATCCGGAGGGGTCCACGGCGCCGGGTCCGAGGCCGCCCGTCGCGGCGCTGCTCCACCCCACCAACCACCGCATCGACGCCTCCACAGGCTGTGGACAATCAGTGCACCGCACGAACCGGACCCATGCTGCCATGAAGAACGCGCCGGAGAGGGGCGGCGGCGCCGCCTTCGCGCGGGAGAAACCTGAGCGAAACGGCGTGCGGGGGCGGGTGCTTGGCACGGAAGGGCAGGGTCACACCGGCAGGCGGCGGTCGGCGGGACCCATGGACGACGCCCTCGGAACACCGGGTGTATGCGATGCGAATGCGCCCCGGTTCACTCCCCGAAAACCCCCTGTGCGCCCTCAACTGCTCTGGTGAGAGCGGGGATCAGCGGTCCGAAAGGAGGGCGGTTTTCGGCCAATTCGTGGGCGGCGTACGGCGGTTGAGCACGCTCCGTACAGAGCTGGGCAGAGCCCCGCGGCCCGGGAGCCGCGCACAGTCCGGGAGGCGGGCATCGCCTCCCGGACCGGTCCGCCACCCGCGGGGATGAAGGTGGCGGTGTCCCCCAGCCCACTGGATTCAGTACAGCGGGCCGACCCACGCGACACCCATGGAACCGCTCCCGAGGGTGGCCGGAGAAGAGCGCACGGACGGGCGCACGGCCACACGGCCGGGGGCACGCCGCGACAGGGCGTGCACGGTGCGTACAGGGCCGTACTCCCGTACGGACCGCAATCACGCCATCCGGAACAATGCCTCTTAACGCTTGGGATGCGGCGAACTACGCTGTGTTTACGAATGCCGCGTGGTTATGCCAGCGGGGCAGCCGTCTGTGTCGAGGGGTGGCGCATGTCCAGGGAGCAACGCGGGCCGAACGAGAAACTCGGCGCCGTTCTCGCCCTCGCGGGAATCAGCAACGCGGGACTGGCGCGGCGCGTCAACGATCTGGGTGCCCAGCGGGGGTTGACCCTTCGCTACGACAAGACGTCGGTGGCGCGCTGGGTTTCGAAGGGCATGGTGCCCCAAGGTGCGGCACCGCACCTGATCGCGGCCGCGATCGGCCAGAAGCTCGGCCGGCCGGTGCCGCTGCACGAGATCGGCCTGGCGGACGCCGACCCGGCGCCCGAGGTCGGTCTCGCCTTCCCGCGCGACGTGGGCCAGGCGGTCAAGTCGGCCACGGATCTGTACCGGTTGGACCTGGCGGGACGCCGGGCGGGATCCGGCGGCATCTGGCAGTCGCTGGCGGGCTCGTTCGCCGTGAGCGCCTACGCCACGCCCGCGTCCCGATGGCTGATAACCCCCGCCGACAGCTCGGTGGAACGCGAGGCGGCCTCGGCCGAGGGCGCCGGCGCACCGATCAAAGTCGGCCACAGCGATGTGCGCAAACTCCGGGAGGCCGCCGAGGACGCCCGGCGCTGGGACTCCAAGTACGGCGGCGGCGACTGGCGTTCGTCCATGGTCCCGGAGTGCCTGCGCGTGGAGGCCGCGCCGCTGCTGCTCGGCTCCTACTCGGACGAGGTGGGCCGCGCCCTGTTCGGCGCGGGCGCCGAACTGACCCGGCTCGCGGGCTGGATGGCGTTCGACACCGGCCAGCAGGAGGCCGCCCAGCGGTACTACATCCAGGCGCTGCGGCTGGCCCGCGCGGCGGCCGACGTACCGCTCGGCGGCTATGTGCTCGCCTCCATGTCCCTCCAGGCCACCTACCGGGGCTTCGGCGACGAGGGCGTGGACCTCGCGCAGGCCGCCCTGGAGCGCAACCGGGGCCTGGCCACCGCCCGCACGATGAGCTTCTTCCGACTGGTGGAGGCGAGAGCGCACGCGCGCGCGGGCGACGCCCAGGCCGCGGGCGCCGCCCTGAAGTCGGCCGAGGGCTGGCTGGAGCGTTCCCGCGAGGGCGACAACGACCCGTCCTGGCTCGGCTTCTACGGCTACGACCGCTTCGCCGCCGACGCCGCCGAGTGCTACCGCGACCTGAAGGCACCCCGCCAGGTACGCCGCTTCACCGAACAGGCGCTGTCCAAACCGACCGAGGAGTTCGTGCGCTCGCACGGGCTGCGCCTGGTCGTCTCCGCGGTGGCCGAGCTGGAGTCGGGCAACCTCGACGCGGCCTGCGAGCAGGGCGTGCGCGCGGTGGAGGTGGCCGGACGGATCTCCTCGGCGCGCACCACCGAGTACGTCAAGGACCTGCTGCACCGCCTGGAGCCGTACGGCGACGAGCCGCGCGTGGTGGAGCTGCGCGAGCGGGCCCGGCCGCTGCTGATGGCTCCGGCGTGAGCGGTCCCGGCGTGCCGGGCCCGACGGCTCCGGCGTAGTGGACCGGCCACGTGCCGTCGGCCGCGTTTGAAGCCGTTGTCAGTGGCGCAGTGCACTATCGAGTCGGGAGGTGGTGCAGGTGAGGACGGGCGCGTACGACTGCGATGTGCTGGTGGTCGGTGGCGGGATCGTCGGGCTGTCGACGGCGTACGCGATCACCCGCGCCGCGCCGGGTACGCGGGTGACGGTGCTGGAGAAGGAGCCGGGCCCGGCCCGGCACCAGACCGGGCGCAACAGCGGGGTGATCCACAGCGGGATCTACTACCGCCCCGGCTCCCTGAAGGCGCGGTACGCGGTGCGCGGCGCGGCCGAGATGGTCAAGTTCTGCGCGGAGTACGGCATCCCGCACGCGGTCACCGGCAAGCTGATCGTCGCCACCGAGCGCTCCGAGCTGCCCCGGCTGCACGCCCTGGTGCAGCGCGGCCGGGAGAACGGCATCGCGGTGCGGGAACTGGGCGCCGCCCAGATCGCGGAGTACGAGCCGGAGGTGCGCGGCCTGGCCGCCATCCACGTCGGCACGACCGGCGTGTGCGACTACGGCGCGGTCGCGCGGCAGCTCGCGCGCGCCTCCGGCGCCGACATCCGCTACGGCGCGCGGGTCGTGCGGATCGACCGGCGCCCGGAGCGGGGCGTGGCCGTGCTCACCTCGTCCGGCCAGGTGGTGCGCGCCCGCGTCCTGGTGAACTGCGCGGGGCTGTACTGCGACGAGGTGGCCCGCCTCGCCGGGGACGAGCCGGACGTGCGCATCGTGCCGTTCCGCGGGGAGTACTGGGAGCTGGCCCGGCCCGAGCTGGTGCGGGGCCTGGTCTATCCGGTGCCGGATCCGGCGTTCCCGTTCCTCGGGGTGCATCTGACCCGGGGCATCGACGGCGAGGTCCACATCGGCCCCAACGCGGTCCCGGCGCTGGCCCGCGAGGGGTACGGCTGGGGTGTCGTACGCCCCCGTGAGCTGGCGGGCACGCTCGCCTGGCCCGGCACGTGGGCACTGGCCCGGCACCACTGGCTGTACGGCGCCGGTGAGCTGCGCCGGTCGGTGTCCAAGGGGGCGTTCCTGAAGGCGGTGCGGAGGCTGGTGCCCGCCGTCGGGGAGACGGACCTGGTGCGGGCCCCGGCCGGGGTGCGGGCGCAGGCGGTGGCGCGGGACGGCTCCCTGGTGGACGACTTCCTGCTGCGCGAGGCCCCGCGCACGATCCACGTCCTGAACGCGCCGTCCCCGGCGGCCACGGCCTGTCTGCCGATCGGCCGCGAGGTGGCGGCCCGGGCGCTGGCGATGCTGGGCGGGACATGACCCGGCACCCGGGCACGCCACACGGCCCGGCCCCCGTACGGGCGTGACCCGCCGTACGGGCGTGACCCGTCACACGAGGAGAGCAGAGGGAGAGCCCCTGCCGACCGCCTAAAATCGGATGCACTGTGTCTGACTTCGTGAACGCCCCCGCAGCCGAGCGACCCGCCACCGACGGGTCGTCCGTTCCGCTGTCCGCCCGGACCTCCCGGAGCAAGGGGGAGCCCCGGTTCCCGGGCGGCCCCCAGGCCGATCCCGCCGGGTCGCACTTCGAGCGGCGCATCCGCAGCTTCCAGCCGCGGCGCAGCCGGGTGACCACCGGGCAGGCCGACGCCCTGGAGCGGCTGTGGCCGCAGTGGGGCATGGACATCGACGGCCGGCGGGTCGTCGACCTCGCGGAGCTGTTCGGGAACACGAACCCGGTCGTCCTGGAGATCGGCTTCGGCATGGGCGAGGCGACCGCGCAGATGGCGGCCGCGGCACCCGACGTCAACATCCTCGCGGTGGACGTGCACACCCCCGGCCAGGGCAATCTGCTGAACCTCGCGGACCAGGGCGGGCTGACCAACGTGCGGGTGGGCAACGGTGACGCGATCATCCTGCTCCGCGAGATGCTCGCGCCCGACTCCCTCGACGGTCTGCGCGTCTACTTCCCGGACCCGTGGCCCAAGAAGCGGCACCACAAGCGGCGGCTGATCCAGCCGGCGTTCCTGAGCCTGGCCGCGACCCGGCTGCGGCCCGGCGCGGTCGTGCACTGCGCGACGGACTGGGAGCCGTACGCCGAGCAGATGCTGGAGGTGCTCTCGGCGCACCCGGACTTCGAGAACACGCAGGCGGAGGGTGGCTTCGCGCCGCGTCCCGGGTTCCGGCCGCTGACCCGTTTCGAGGGCCAGGGACTGGACAAGGGTCACGTCGTGAACGATCTTCTTTTCCGCCGCGTACCTCACCGGCAGCCGTAGGCCCGTCCGGTCGTCGCGTCGGGCCCGTATTTCCCGATGGCCTGCCGTCGGGTCACCGTTAGGGTCGATGCCGTGGCCACCAGTTCTCCCTCTCCGATAGCCCCGGAACACCCCGGACGCCATAAGCATCCGCACTGGTGGCAGCGCCGCTGGGTGCGCTACGGCGCGCTGAGCACGCTGCTCGCGCTGTCCGGGCTCGTCATCCTCGCGCTGGTGCGGCTGCAGACCGGGACCGAGGGGTTCCTGGTGGGGCTCGGGCTCGCGGTGCTGCCGGTGCCGTGGCTGATCGCCGCGTTCCGCTGGCTGGACCGGGTGGAGCCGGGTCCCTGGCGGAACCTGGTCTTCGCGTTCGCGTGGGGCGCCTGTGCGGCCGCGCTCATCGCCATCGTCGCCAACAGCTTCGCGACCCACTGGATCGCCACGGCCGCCGCCGACCCGGACGACGCCGACACGCTCGGCGCCACGTTCATCGCGCCGGTCGTGGAGGAGTCCGCGAAGGGCGCCGCCGTGCTGCTGGTCTTCCTCTTCCGCAGACGCGACTTCACCGGTCTGGTGGACGGCGTGGTGATCGCGGGAGTGACGGCCACCGGTTTCGCGTTCACCGAGAACATCCTCTACCTGGGCACCGCCTTCGGCGAGGACCGGGTCTCCGGCGCCGGGGGCATCGTCTCGGTCACCGCCGCCACCTTCTTCGTCCGCGTGGTGATGTCCCCGTTCGCGCACCCGCTGTTCACCGTGTGCACCGGCATCGGCTTCGGCCTGCGCGCGCTCGCGGCGCCCCGGCAGCGGGTGCGACGCGTGCTGTTCCCCATCGGCGGCTGGCTGCTGGCGATGACCCTGCACGGCCTGTGGAACGGCTCGGCGTCCTTCGGCCAGTTCGGCTTCCTCTTCGTCTACGCCGGTTTCATGGCGCCCGCGTTCGGTCTGCTGACCTGGCTCGCGGTCTGGACCCGGCAGAACGAACTGCGCACGGTGCGCGAGGAGTTGCCGACCTATGTGTACGCCGGGTGGCTCGGCCCCGGCGAGCCGTTCGTGCTCGGCTCGATGCGGGCCCGCCGGGTGGCCCGCGACCACGCCCGGCACCACCTCGGCGGCCGGCCCGCCGCCCGCGCGGTCGCACAGTACGAGGCGTACGCGACCTCGCTGGCGTTCCTGCGCCGCCGGGCGCGCCGGGGCAGGGCCGGATCGGACTTCCTGACCCGCGAGCACGAGCTGCTCGCCGCGCTGTGGCGGCGCCGCGAGGTGGCCCGGCCCGCGCTGGAGTACGCGGCCCGGGTCACCGCGCCCGCACCCCGTCCGCAGTGGCCCGCCTACGGCCACCCGGCGGTGCCGTACGCGGGCTACGGACACGCGGGGTACGGCTACCCGTCGGTGCCGTACTCCGGCTACAACCCCTACCGGTCGTAGCCGGCGCGCCCGCTCAGGCGGAGGCGGCGGTCAGCCGGTCCAGCTCGTCCTGGGTCAGGCGCAGGTCGGCCACCCCGAGCAGGGCCGGGAGCTGGTCGACCGTGCGCGCCGAGGCGATCGGGGCGACCACGGTCGGCTGTGCGGCGAGCCAGGCGAGGGCGACCGTGGCGACCGGCGCGCCGTGGGCGGCGGCCACCTCGTCCAGGACGGTGAGCACCTTCTGGCCGCGCTCGGACGCCAGGTACTTGGCGGCGCCTTCGGCACGGGGGCTGTCCACCTGGGTGCCGGGCCGGTACTTGCCGGTCAGGAAGCCGGAGGCCAGGGCGTAGTACGGCACCGCGGCCAGCCCCTCCCGGGCGGCGAGGTCCTGCAGCGGGCCCTCGTAGGTGTCGCGGGATACCAGGTTGTAGTGGGGCTGGAGGGCGACGTAGCGGGCCAGCCCCTCGCGGTCCGAGAACTCCAGGGACTCCCGCAGCCGGTCGGCGCTGATGTTGGAGGCGGCGATGTGCCGGACCTTGCCCGCCTTCACCAGCTCGTCGAGGGCGCCGATGATCTCCTCGACCGGCACCTCGGGCTGGTCGAAGTGCGTGTAGTAGAGATCGATGTGGTCGGTGCCCAGGCGGCGCAGGGAGGCGTCGGCGGCCGCCTTGATGTTGGCGGCGGACAGGCCCTTGAAGTCGGGGTGCTGGCTGACCTTGGTGGCGACGACCACCTGGTCGCGGTTGCCGCGGGCGGCGAGCCACTTGCCGATGATGGTCTCCGACTCGCCGCCGGAGTTGCCCTCGACCCAGGCCGAGTAGGAGTCGGCGGTGTCCACGAAGTTGCCGCCCGCCGCCGTGTAGGCGTCCAGGACGGCGAAGGAGGTCTTCTCGTCGGCGGTCCAGCCGAAGACATTGCCGCCGAGGGCGAGCGGGAAGACCTCGAGGCTGGAGGCACCGAGCTTGCGCAGATGAGGAGAGGCAGTCATGTCTCTACTCAACGATCACGCGGCACCCGTCCATTCCGCCCGTCACCCGAATGCCGTCGCGAAAGGGCTCAGGGATTGAGCCCCTTGCCGCGCAGCCACGTCATCGGGTCGATGCCGGTTGCCTGGCCGCCCGGGTGGACCTCCAGGTGGAGATGGGGCCCGGTGACGTTGCCGGTGGCGCCGACGCGGCCGATGACCTCGCCGGTGGCGACCTTCTGGCCGGTCTTGACGCTGATCGAGGACTGGTGGCAGAACCACAGCTCGGTGCCGTCGTCCAGGGTGAGGACGGTCCGGTAGCCGTAGGCCCCGGCCCAGCCGGCCTGGGTGACGGTGCCGCCGTGGATGGCCTTGATGAGCGTTCCGGTGGGCGCGGCGAAGTCGAGACCGGTGTGATAGCCGGAGGACCACAGGGCGCCGGGCTCCCCGAAGGTGCCGGTGATCGTGTACCCGGAGGTCGGCAGCGTGTACTGCTTGGCCAGGGAGGCCAGCCGGTCCGACTCGGCCTTCTTCCTGGCGTCGGCCTCCGCCTTCTCCTTGGCGTCGGCGGCCTGGGCGGCGGCCTCCTTCGCGGCCTTGTCGGCGGCGTCGGCGGTCTGCTTGTCGGCCGCGGCGACGGCGGCCGCGGTGGCCCGGCTCTCGGCCTTGCTCTGCTGGTGGGCGGCCTGGGCGATGATCCGGCTGCGCAGTGCCTCGCCCGCGTCGGAGGCCTCCTCGCTCTGCGCGGAGGCCGAGCCGACGGCGCTCAGCGAGGGTGCGGGCTCGGGCTCGGCGGAGCCGTGGTCGAGGAGGGAGTCGACGCCGGGCAGGTCGGGCAGCGCGATGGAGACGGGCGGCTTGCCGGTGTTGGCGCTGGCCATGCCGCCCGCGCCGACGGCGGCGATGACACCGACGCCGAGCACGGTGGAACTGCGGGCGAGCCCGCCGCCCCGCTGCTTGGCGACGCGGTGCCGGCCGCCGCGGGCGGAGGGGAGGGTCTCCTCGGTGGGGTTCCACTCCTCCCAGGGGCCGTCACCGCGCGGTGCGCCGTAGCCGAAGGTGTCGAAGGTGTCGTGCTCGCCCGGGGTCGGTGCGAAGGGGGTGTGGGGGTCGGACGCCACGGGGGCGCGCTCCTTTCCTGCCTTCGCCTGCTACCGGGTTCGCGGTGGGGGCGATCCCCGCCTTCGAGGGCCGGGGGAGGGTGTGGGATGCGGCGCGTGCGCACGGAGCCGTCCGGGGTGACGGCTGGGTCGACCGCGCTGCGTTATCGAACGTTAATAGACCCGGCTATCGGTTTCCAAGCCGATCCGCTTGATCTTTAAGCTTCTTCGGAGCGGACTTAACCGCCAAGCCGGACACAAAGAGGGCGAGTTGACCGGCGATCAGCAGTGAGCGCGTTTTTGATGATGACTCAGAATCGCTGCGGAGGGAAACCTTTACCTCACACTGCGTGACGGCGAGGGCGGGAAATCCGGATCGAAGCCCGGGGCCGGAAAACACTCAGGGCCGGAATCCGATGAACTGGATTCCGGCCCTGAGTCTTCAGTAGCGGGGACAGGATTTGAACCTGCGACCTCTGGGTTATGAGCCCAGCGAGCTACCGAGCTGCTCCACCCCGCGTCGTTGTGTCTCAACCATACGTCATGCGCGGGCCCAGATGCACATCCATTCCGCGTGACCTGCGCCTCAGGGCAGCAGATGGCCGTTCGGTGCCTTCGCGGCGGCTTCGTACTCCGGCAGCGTCACCACCGTCGCACCCGCGTCCGCCAGCACCCCGGACCCGTCGGCCGCCGCCACGAAGGTGTCGGGCTCGCGCCACGCGGTGACCACCCGGCGTACGCCGGAGCGCAGGATCAGACCGGCGCACGGGACGGGCCGGGAGGCGCGGCGGGCGCACGGCTCCAGGCTGCTGTAGACGGTGGCGCCGGGCAGCCGCGGGTCGTCCGGGGCGATCTTGGCGAGGGCCGCCTCCTCCGCGTGGACCACCGGGTCGCCGCCCTCGCGCGAGTGACCTCGCGCGAGCTCGGTGCCGTCGGCGGCGACCACGACCGCGCCGACACTGAAGGCGGTGTCCGAGGGCGGGCACAGCGCGGCCAGCTCGCAGGCGGTGCGCAGCCAGCGCCGGTCGGCGGCGACGGGCAGCGGTCCGGTGCCGGGGGCGGTGGGCTCGTAGCGCATGAGCACCACGTCCTCGATGCGGCGGCTCTCGGTGAGTCGGAGGCGGCCGCCCTGGTAGGCGCCCGGTCCGAAGAGGCGGGGCGCGGCCGGGTCGCCGACGAAGAGCGGTGCGAGGACCAACTGGAGTTCGTCGGCCAGGCCCTGCTGGAGCAGCTGGGTGTGGACGGCCCCGCCGCCCTCGACCATCAGACGCCGTACGCCGCGCTCGTCGTGCAGATGCGTGAGCAGGGCGCGCCAGTCGAGGGCGGGGCCGAGGGAGACGACGTCGGCGGTGTCGCCGAGGACGCGGGCGGCGCGCTCGGCGCCCGCGTCGGTCGTGTAGACGGCCTTCTCGCCGCCGGTGTGCCAGAAATTGGCCTTCGGGTCGAGGTCGCCGGAGGCGGTGACGGTGACCTTGAGCGGGTACTCCGCCCTGCCCTCGGCCCGGCGGGCGGCGCGGCGCCCGGGGGCGTTGACGAGGAGGCGGGGGTTGTCGGCGCGGATGGTGCCGGCACCGATCAGGATGGCGTCGACGGAGGCGCGCACCTCGTCGACCCGGTCGAAGTCGGCGGGGCTGGAGAGCAGGAGGCGGTCGGGGCCGGTGTCGTCCAGGTAGCCGTCGAGGGAGACGGCGGCGGACAGCAGGACGTACGGGTACGGCATCGGCGCGCTCTCTCCGGGTGACTCTCGGGCTGATCTTGGTTCAAGTTTGAAACAAACCTACACTGGAGGCATGACGACCCGCTGGCTCACGCCCGAGGAGCAGCGCGCCTGGCGCGCTTACCTCGCCGCCTCCCGGTTGCTGGACGACGTGATCGACCGGCAGCTCCAGCAGGACGCCGGGATGCCGCACCTTTTCTACTCCGTCCTGGCCATCCTCTCCGAGGCGCCCGACCGGCGGCTGCGCATGACCGACCTCGCGGAAGAACTGAAGATCACCCGCAGCCGGCTGACGTACGCGGTGACCCGCCTGGAACGGGACGGCCTGGTACGGCGCGAGAACTGCCGCTCGGACCGGCGCAGCAGCCTCGCCGTACTGACCGACGAGGGGATGTCCGTCCTGGAGCGCACCGCGCCCGGCCATGTCGGCACGGTCCGCGCGACCCTCTTCGACCGCCTGAGCCCGGAGCAGGTGCGGCAACTGGAGGAGATCTGCGCGGGGGTCGCGCGGGGGCTCCAGGGCGAGGAGGCGGGGGCTACGGCGGAGGAGGTGCCGTGGCGGCGGCGGTCGACGCCGTGTACGGAGCCGCCACGCTGAGGCGGTGGGTCCCAGTGCCGGCCGGTGGCGGACCGCTCACGGACGGTTGATTCAACTTTTAAGCATGGGATAGGGTCCGAGACCGTACCGCTGTTTCAAATCTGAAGCAGATGGAGCGCGGACGACGACCGACCACGACCGCGACGCCGACCGCACGGAACCCGGAGGCCCGATGCCCGACACCCCTGCCGCCACCCCGCGCGCCCGCGTCCGGGTGCCGCTTCGCTTCGGCGACGGCTACGCGGCCGACGCCGAGCTGGTCACCTTCCACGGGCTCACCGACGGCCAGGAGCACCTCGCCCTGGTCCTCGGCGACCCGGGCCCGGTGCCGCTGGTGCGGCTGCACTCCGAGTGCCTGACCGGCGACGTGTTCGGTTCGGCCCGCTGCGACTGCGGACCGCAGTTGCGCGAGGCGGTCGAGCGGATCGCCGTGCGCGGCGGCGTTCTCCTCTACCTCCGCCAGGAGGGCCGGGGCATCGGCCTCTACAACAAGCTCGACGCCTACGCCCTCCAGGACCAGGGCCTCGACACCTACGCCGCGAACGCCGCCCTCGGCCTGCCGGAGGACGCCCGCGACTACACCGCCGCCGCCCAGATGCTGGGTGCCCTCGGCGTCACCGAGCTGGACCTGCTCTCCAACAACCCCGACAAGGCGGCCCAGTTGCGCGCCCTCGGGATGACGGTCCGCGAGCGGGTCCCGACGGGTGTCTTCTCCACACCGCACAACGTCCGTTACCTGCGTGCGAAGGTCCTCCAGACCGAACACACGCTGCCGCTGGCGGAGTTGGGGGAAGTGGGAGCCTGACGGGTACCGGTGCGCCCGGCGCCGCCCCGCAACGGCCCCGGCTTCCCCCGGACGGATCACCGGGGGTGCCGCCGCTCGCGCCAGGGCGGACTCTGGGACCGGGCGGCCTCCACCGCCCGCCGTTCCGCCGCGCAGCAGACGGTCTCGCCCCACCCCCGCCGGAGCGTCCGATGAGCCGAGCCGTGACCTCGTTGGTCGTCATCTGCGACTGGCCCCTGCTGCAGCTCGGTCTCGCGCAGGCGATCAAGACGCAGCCGGACCTCGACATCGTCACGTTCGTGGCGAGCGTCGACGAGATGCCGCGGGTGCCGTCCGCCGCGGAGATCGTCCTCTACGTCAACCTTCAGTCCAGCGACCAGGTGACCTCGGGTGAGGTCGCCCGGCTGAACCGCGCCGGGCACGCGGTCGTCGTACTGTCGGCCTCGGAGCCGCAGTCCGACGCCGTGCTGTGCATCAAGGCCGGAGCCCGCGGCTATCTGGGGCGGCGCACCGGCATCCCGGAACTGCTGACGGCCCTGCGCGCCGTCGCCTCGGGCAGCGACTACTTCGGCGCGAGCCTCGCCGGGCGCAGCATCCCCGCTGCTCCCCCGCGCATCACCGCCCGGGAGCGGGAGATCCTCCAGCTCCTGGCCGGCGGCGCGACGGACCGCGAGATCGCCACCAAGCTGAACATCACCGAGAACACGGTCCACACCCATCTGGAGCGGCTCCGCAAGAAGAGCGGTGCCCGACGCCGGGCGGACCTGACCCGGCTGGCCCTCGAGTACGGCGTCATCGACACCGGTCCGGCGAAGTGAGCGCGGCTCAGCCACCGGATGTGCTCGCGCCCGCGCTCGGGGCGCTCGGGTGGATGTCGTTCAGGCTGCCGACGATGGTCACGGACGGCGGGCGGGGCGGTACGGGCACCTGGACGAGGATGGGGATGTAGACGATCTCCCCGTGTCTGAACTCGGCCTTCGCCGAGACGCGGTAGCACGTGACGGTCCCCGGGTCGCGCTGCGTCGCGTAGCAGCGGAGTTCTGTCGGGGAGGCGGGGGCCCGGGTCTGCCGTGTCCGCGTCGCGTCCGGCGGACCACTTGCGCCGGCCTCGGTGGCGCTCGCCGACGTACCCCACGCGCCGGCCGCGCAGCAGGCCGTGATGACCGCGACCGCGAGACTCACACCACGCACGGTCGTCTCCTTCCGCGTGTCGAGCATGTTCGTGCCCCGCGGAGGGGGTCCTCCGCGAGGCACGAACTTTCATGGTCAGCCCTGGGTGCCGCCCTGGGTGTTGCCGCCGCCGCCACCCTGGGTCCCGCCCTGGGTGTTGCCGCCGCCGCCACCACCCTGCGTACCGCCCTGGGTGTTACCGCCGCCGCCACCCTGCGTGCCGCCCTGGGTGTTACCGCCGCCACCACCCTGCGTACCGCCCTGGGTGTTACCGCCGCCGCCACCCTGGGTGCCGCCCTGGGTATTGCCAGTGCCGCCACCCTGCGTGCCGCCCTGGGTGTTACCCCGGCCACCGCCCTGGGTGCCGCCCTGGGTGTTACCAGTGCCGCCACCCTGCGTACCGCCCTGGGTGTTACCGCCGCCACCACCCTGCGTACCGCCCTGGGTATTGCCGCCGCCGCCACCCTGGGTCCCGCCCTGGGTATTGCCGGTCCCGCCACCCTGGGTCCCGCCCTGGGTGTTACCAGTGCCGCCACCCTGCGTGCCGCCCTGGGTGTTACCCCGGCCACCGCCCTGGGTGCCGCCCTGGGTGTTACCAGTGCCGCCACCCTGCGTACCGCCCTGGGTGTTACCGCCGCCACCACCCTGCGTCCCGCCCTGGGTATTGCCGCCGCCGCCACCCTGCGTACCGCCCTGGGTGTTACCGCCGCCACCACCCTGCGTACCGCCCTGGGTGTTACCGCCGCCACCACCCTGCGTCCCGCCCTGGGTGTTACCGCCGCCACCACCCTGCGTACCGCCCTGGGTGTTACCGCCGCCACCACCCTGCGTCCCGCCCTGGGTGTTGCCGGTCCCGCCACCCTGCGTACCGCCCTGGGTGTTACCGCCGCCACCACCCTGCGTACCGCCCTGAGTGTTACCGCCGCCACCGCCCTGGGTCCCGCCCTGGGTATTGCCAGTGCCGCCACCCTGCGTACCGCCCTGAGTGTTGCCCCGGCCACCGCCCTGGGTCCCGCCCTGGGTGTTGCCGGTCCCGCCACCCTGCGTACCGCCCTGGGTGTTACCCCGGCCGCCACCCTGCGTCCCGCCCTGGGTATTGCCCCTGACCTTGCAGTTCTTACGCTGCTTGCACGGCTTCGGCTTCTCTGGCGACAGGTGGTGCGCCTGCGTCGAACCGGAAGGAGTCGATACCGGTGCCGCTGAGGCCGGGCCGCCGATGGTGATGATGCCTCCCACCATGGCCGCCGACGCTATCGCGGTCGCTATTTGCTGCCTCCGAGAGTGCCGCATGATTGGTTTCCTCTCTTCCCTGTGGGGTCGTGTCGACTTCGGCGTCTGGTGCTGCGACGCGCGGTGTTGTCGATTCACCGCGCGAATTGCTTTGCCGTCAGGTCACGGGTGTCGCGGGGGCTGGAACGGTCGCGCCACCCTGAGTCCCGCCCTGGGTATTGCCGGTCCCGCCACCCTGAGTCCCGCCCTGGGTATTGCCGGTCCCGCCACCCTGAGTCCCGCCCTGGGTGTTACCGGTCCCGCCACCCTGAGTCCCGCCCTGGGTGTTACCGGTCCCGCCACCCTGAGTTCCACCCTGGGTATTGCCGGTCCCGCCACCCTGAGTCCCGCCCTGGGTGTTACCGGTCCCGCCACCCTGAGTTCCACCCTGGGTGTTACCGGTCCCGCCACCCTGAGTTCCACCCTGGGTATTGCCGGTCCCGCCACCCTGAGTCCCGCCCTGGGTATTGCCGGTCCCGCCACCCTGAGTTCCACCCTGGGTGTTACCGGTCCCGCCACCCTGAGTTCCACCCTGGGTATTGCCGGTCCCGCCACCCTGCGTTCCACCCTGCGTGTTACCGGCCCCGCCACCCTGCGTCCCGCCCTGGGTATTGCCGGTCCCGCCCTGCGTTCCGCCCTGGGTGTTACCGGTCCCGCCCTGCGTACCGCCCTGGGTGTTGCCCTGGCCGCCGATCTGGGTGCCACCGATCGTGTTGCCGGTGCCGCCGTTGATCGTGTTGTTGACGATGTTGGTCGTGTTGTTGGTGACCTGGTTCACCACGGTGGGCGGCAACCCGAGCCGCTGCGCCTCCGCTTGGGCCGTCTGCCGTCCGATGGCGACCGCCTGCTGCTGGGAGGCTCCGTTGCGCACTGCCTGCTGTGCCGCCGCCGTGCCCTTCGCGGTCGCCGCGGCCGCCGCGGCGGACTGTGAGGCGTTCCCGCCGGCTTCCGACCCGGAGGACGAGCACTGCGTGCCGCCCACGGCGAAGGGGCCACCGCCGGTGACACCGGCCTGAACGCCGCCGTTCGACCCCGCCGAGACGCGAGAAATAGTTTGTCCACCGCGCGTGACGTTGTACGACTGATTGGGGGTGAATCCGCTTCCCCGCACCGTCCCGTTCTGCAGGCTGCACGTCGCCGAGGGGACCGCGGCAGCGGGGTTTGCGGGAAAGGCGAAAACGACCGCCCCTGCCGACAGCGTCGCGGTTATCGCGGCTGCCACAATTCCTTTTCTCATGGATTTCTCTTCTCCTGCGGGGGTGAGTCCGATACGTTCACGCAATGCATCGGAGAGCTGACCCGAACCAGGGAAATGGATACCGCTCGTCGGATTCAGGCACGCCGGACAAGCGGCTCAGTTCCCCATGCTGGTCCCACCCGTAGGTCGCGTCAACTCAAGGCGCAGGTCAGCGAATATCTCCCCTCGCTGCCGTCACCGAAAATACCGACAGGTCCCCGGGAAACTCCTCGGGAGCGCCGCTTGACTTGACACATAAACTAGCGACACCACTGTGGTCACAAATGACGACCCGCCCACACATCGCCATTCCTTATTATGGTCGCCCTCGGCTACCAGAATCCGTCGAGGCACAAATGCCTCGCATTTCGAGCTTTCGCAGCCCGCGCGCGGAACAGGAGACGTAGCGGCACGCCCGACGAAGGGTGCTACCGGAGTCCACCAGGGTGGTCGGGCTCTCCCGTACGGGCCGTGGAGACGCCCAGCTCCTCGGTGGCCGGGCGGTGTGCCCATGGCGTCGACAGGACCAGCGAGGGGCTCGTGGAGCGCGGCAAGGTGCCGTCGAGGGCGAAGGCGGCCCGGGTACCCGTGTCTCACGACCGCCGCTCCGCTCCCGGCGCGAAGCCGCGTACCGGCACCGGTACTTGACCGCCACTCGGGCTGTACTGCGCTTCGGCGGAGCACCGGTTGGGCGGGAGCCTCGGAGGGCAGCCGCAGAAAGGACACGCCCCCAGCTCGATACCTCTCCGAGCTGGGGGCGTCCTCGTAGGCCCTGTGGGACTCGAACCCACAACCAATGGATTAAAAGTCCACTGCTCTGCCAATTGAGCTAAGGGCCCAGGCGATGTTGCCTGTCCGAGCATAGCGGGAGGCGGCCGTGTCTCCGATCGGGTATCGGGGACACGGCCGCGTCGATCACTCCTTGGACCGGGCCAGGAACCAGTGGCGGGCCGAGGCGAGCCACCAGGTCGCGGCGAAGCCGAGGACCACCAGGACCGCGATCGGGGCGTAGTTGAAGGTCTCCCAGGTGACGGGGGAGACCTGGGGAAGCATGAAGAGGATCGTGATCAGGACGACCCAGGCGACCGAGACGACGCCGATGGGGACCGACCAGCGGCCCAGGTGCCAGGGACCGCGAACGAAGCCGTCGCCCTTGCGGACGCGGAGCAGGGTCGGGATGACGTAGGCGAGGTAGAGACCGATGACCGCGATGGACGTCACGGCGGCGTAGGCCGTGGAGTTGATGAGGTACGGCAGGCCGAGCGCCAGGGCGCCGAGGGCCGCCAGCCAGACCGCCGCGACCGGGGTGCGGGTGCGGGGGCTGACCGTGTGCCAGACGCGGGAGAAGGGCAGCGCGCCGTCGCGGGAGAAGGCGTAGATCATGCGGCTGTTGGCCGTCACGGAGGCCATGCCGCAGAAGAGCTGGGCGCCGATGACGATCAGGAGGAGGAGCTTGCCGGTCGTGGCGCCGAGGGCGTCGAGGAGGATCTGCGCCGGGGGCGCGCCGGTCGGGGACTCCAGCGCCTTGTCATACGACTGGATCGCGAAGGTGAAGCCGAGGAGCAGGACGAAGCCCGCGATCCAGGAGGTCCAGATGGAGCGGACGATGCCCTTGGGGCCCGCCGTCGCCGCGTCGTGGGTCTCCTCGGTCATGTGGGCGGAGGCGTCGTAGCCGGTGAAGGTGTACTGCGCCATCAGCAGGCCGAGCAGGACGACGTAGAAGGAGCTGCCCCAGCCGGTCTCGTTGACGAACTTGGTGAAGACGAAGGACGCCGACTGATGGTGGTCCGGCAGGATCGCCAGGGCGCCGACGATGACGGCCACCCCCACCACGTGCCACCACACGCTGACGCTGTTGAGCAGCGCGACGATGCGGACGCCGAAGGTGTTCAGCAGGCCGTGCAGCAGCAGGATCGCGGCGAAGAGGAGGACCGTGCGGCCGGGGGTCACCTCGAAGCCGAACTGGAGGTTCAGCCAGGCGCCGAGGAAGGACGCCGCGCCGAAGTCGATGCCGGCGGTCACCGCGACCTGCCCCAGCACGTTGAACCACCCCGTGAACCACGCCCACGCCGCCGCCGACCGCTCCGGCGCCAGCCGGTGCGCCCAGAAGTACAGGCCCGCCGAGGTGGGATAGGCGGAACAGATCTCGGCCATCGACAGCCCGACGAACAACGTCATCAGACCGACCGCCACCCACCCCCAGGTGATCACCGCCGGGCCACCGGTCACCATGCCGAAGAGATACAGCGTGAGACACCCGGACAGCACCGAGATGATCGTGAAGGACACGGCGTAGTTCGAGAACGCCGACATCCGGCGCGCCAGCACCTGCGTGTAACCGAGCTGAGCGAGCCGCTCCTCGTCGGAGAGAACCGGCTCGCCCCCGGTCTTCGTATCGTCTGTCATGCCCCCAGCAATTCCCTGACCGCTGACGTGACATGCGTCACGCGATGGCCGGAAACCATCGGAAACCACGGGGTAACGCGAAGGGCCCGTACGGAACGAATCCGTACGGGCCCTTCGTGAGTTCAGCTCAGCTCACGAGCCGTCAGCCGTTGCGCTTCCAGCGGGGCTTGTCGTCGCGGCGGCCGAAGGAGGAGGAGCCGCCGGTGCTGCCCCGGTGGTCGTCGCGGCGGCCGTACGGGCGGTCGTGGCCGCCGGTACGGAAGCCGGGACGGTCGTCACGGCGCTCGCGGTTGAACGGACGGTCGCTGCCCCGGTGGCCGGTGCGCTCGTCGCGGCGGAAGCCGCCACGGTCGTCACGGCGCTCGAAGCCACGGCCGCCACGGTCGTCACGACGCTCGAAGGAGCCGCCGTTGCCACGGTCGTTGCGGTCACGGTCGAAGGAACGACCACCACGGTCGTCACGGCGCTCGAAGCCACGGCCACCACGGTCGTCACGACGCTCGCGGTCGAAGGAGCGGCCGCCACGGTCGTCACGGCGCTCGAAGGAGCCGCCGTTGCCACGGTCGTTGCGGTCACGGTCGAAGGAACGGCCACCACGGTCGTCGCGACGCTCGAAACCACGGCCACCACGGTCGTCACGACGGTCACGGTCGAAGGAACGGCCACCACGGTCGTCACGGCGCTCGAAACCACGGCCACCACGGTCGTCACGACGGTCACGGTCGAAGGAACGACCACCACGGTCGTCACGGCGCTCGACACGCTCGGTCTCGCGCGGGGCCGGACGCTCGGCCTCGGCGGACGCCTCGGCGACGGCCTGCTCGGCGGACGCCTGGGCCTCGGCGACGGCGGCCTCCGGGTCCTCGCCACGGTCGCGGGCGACCCGGGCCACGAGGCGGTCGGCCTCGTCGCGCAGCTCGGCGGCGCGGCGCTGGGCACGCTCCAGCTCCTTGGTGAGCTGGGCGACCTCGCGCTCGGCCTGCTGCGCGGCGTTGCCCGCGGACTCGGCCTGGACCTCGGTCATGGAGCGGGCGCCGGTGATCTCGGCGACCTCCGGGTCGAAGGCGTCGCCGCCCTGGATGATGTGACGCCCGGCGTCGACGCCCGCGTCCTCCATCAGACGGAAGATCTGACGGCGCTGGTGCGGCAGCGACAGGGAGACGACGGTGCCGGTGCGGCCGGCGCGGGCGGTACGCCCCGCACGGTGCAGGTAGTCCTTGTGGTCGCCCGCCGGGTCGACGTTCAGGACCAGGTCGATGCCGTCGACGTGGATGCCGCGCGCGGCGACGTCGGTGGCGACCAGGACGTTGACGTAGCCGTCCTTGAAGTCGGCCAGGGTGCGGGTGCGCGCGCCCTGCGTCATGCCGCCGTGCAGAGCGTCGGCCTTCACACCGGACTCGCGGAGCTGCTCGGCGACACGGTCGGCACCGAGCTGGGTGCGGACGAAGATGATCGTGCGGCCCTTGCGGGAGGCGATCGCGGCGGTGACCGGCGCCTTGTCCTTGGGCTTCACGATGAGGATGTGGTGCGACATGGTCGTGACGTTGCCCTGGGCGCTGTCGACCTCGTGCGTGACCGGGTCGTTCAGGTAGCGCTTGACCAGCGTGGAGATCTCGTTCTCCATGGTGGCGGAGAACAGCATCCGCTGACCGTCGGCCGGGACCTGGTCGAGCAGCTCGGTGACCTCGGGCAGGAAGCCAAGGTCGGACATCTGGTCGGCCTCGTCGAGGACGGCGATCTGGACGTCCTCCAGCGAGCAGGCGCCGCGGTTGATGATGTCGCGCAGACGGCCCGGGGTGGCGACGAGGACGTCGACACCGCGCTCCAGGGCGTAGATCTGGTTGCCCATCGAGGTGCCGCCGCAGACGACCTTCATCTTCAGGCCGAGGACGTCGCCGTAGGGCTGGAGGGCGTCGGCGACCTGCATCGCCAGCTCGCGGGTCGGCGTCAGGATGACGGCGCGCGGGCGCTTCTTCTCGGTGCGGCCGCCGGCCAGCGTGGCCAGGGTGGGCAGACCGAAGGAGAGGGTCTTGCCGGAGCCGGTGCGGCCACGGCCGAGGATGTCCTTGCCGGCCAGGGCGTCCGGGATGGTCGCGGCCTGGATCGGGAACGGCGTGGTGACGCCGTTCTGCGCGAGCTTGCGCACGATGCCCTCGGGCAGACCGAGGTCGGCGAAGGTGATCTGGGGGGTGTCGGTGGTGTCGTCGGCCTCGACGACAGCGGTGACCTCGTTCGTCTCGTCGACGGGGGCGTCCCCGTTCTCGGGCACGACGAACTGATCAGTACTGGACACGGACATGCGAATGCGAAACCTTCCGGAGTCTCTTCGGCACGCGCCCGTCAACTCCGTGTTTCGCTTCTACGACCGCCTAGATGCGGTCCGCCACGGCAAAGGAGAGTACGCGCCACACGGCGCGCTCTGCAGTGGCGCCGGGCAAATGGGATCAAACGATCTACCACCATACGCACCCCCTGCCCTCGAAGGCAAACCCGCTCGTGAGGGCCCTGTGCGACCCCGAAAAGCCGCGCACGGACCCCTTCCGTGCCGCCATCGCGACCGCCTTCCGCCCGCCACCGCGACCGCGTTCTACGCCGCCACCGCGACCGCCGGAACCGGCACCCGCTCGACCAACTGCGGTCCCGGGTCCTCGTGCGCCGAGGAGGACGGCTCGGCGGTCGGCGGCGGGGAGTCCGGCGGCGGCGCACTGGAGGCGGGCGGCTCCGGCGGGGCGGAGCTGGCCGGCGGGGTCGGCGGCACGTTGGTCGGAGCGGGCTCGCCCGGGTGCACGGTCTGGCCCGGCTTCGGCGGCGCCGCCGAGCGGTCGTGCTTGCCGGAGGCGCTGGCGGACGCCGAGGCCGACTCGCCCGGCTTCTTCTTGCCTCCGTGCCCGTGCTTGTCGTCCCCCGCCGCCTCCTCGTACCCCGGCCCGCCGCCACCCGCGACCGGGGCGCCGCCCGGCGCACCGCCGTGGCGCTGCCCCACCGAGTGCTCGGGCCGGGCCGGTCCCGCGCCCTCCCCCACGCGCACGCAGCCGGTGGCAGCGGCGGCGGCCAGCACCATGACGACCAGACGGACGGGTACGTACTTGGGGCGCACGGCGGCCACCTCCGGGACAAGGGAAGGAGTCGACCTGTCCAACTCCCGCCGCCCGCAAGAGGACACGCCCGTTGTTCGAACCGGCTCACCCTCAACCACCGTTCGGGCCGTCCGTCCCCGACAATGGCGGTGTGCTGGAGATGACACGCGACAGGTTCGAAGAGCTGGTGAGCGAGGCCCTGGACCGGATCCCGCCGGAACTGACGCGGGTCATGGACAACGTGGCCGTCTTCGTGGAGGACGAGCCGCCCGCCCACGACCCGGAACTGCTCGGCCTCTACGAGGGCACCCCGCTCACCGAGCGCGGTGAGTGGTACGCCGGGGTCCTCCCCGACCGCATCTCGATCTACATGGGCCCGACCCTGCGGTACTGCGGCTCGCAGGAGGACGTGGTGCACGAGGTGGCCGTCACCGTCGTGCACGAGGTCGCCCACCACTTCGGCATCGAGGACGCCCGGCTGCACGAGCTGGGCTGGGGCTGAACCGGGGCGTGAGCCGGAGCCCCGGTCGGCGCCGAGCCGCACCGGGGCCTCCGCATACCCCGTGGCGCCGCTGGGCATACGGCCCCAATGTCCCGCGTCCCCGCCGCCCCGCTCCGCCGCCGGAACCGGAGAACAGAAGACCGCCGACGTCTCCCCTTCCTCGCCCTCACCGCCCGGCCCCGCCCCTGGCTGCGGGCGCTCGGCCTCGTCACGGTCGTGCTCACCGGCGCCTGGCTGGGGCTCCTGGTCGTCGGCAACGTCCGCACCCCGGTCGGCCCGATGGACACCACCATGGCGCTGCGGCCCTCCCTCAGCGGTGGCACGAAGATCAACGTCTCGCCTCTGGGCGCGCTCACCCTCGACAGCCATGTCGCCCCGCTCCGCCTGGACGTCGACATGGACCAACTGGACCCCGTGCGCGCACAGGCGCTGGTGGACCACCCGGAACGGCTCGCGGGGCTCCAGCAGGAGGTCACCGACGACATCGAGCACGGCACGCTCGACCTCGCGCTGCGCTCCACGGTCGCCGTCGTCACCGGCGCCACGGTCCTCGGCCTCGCCGTCTACCGCAGGCCCCGCCGCGCCCTCGCGGCCGGCGGACTGGCCCTCGCCCTGCTCGCCGCCTCGGGAATCTCCGCCTACGCCACCTGGAACCCGCGCTCAGTGCTGGAGCCCCGCTTCTCCGGGCTGCTCTCCTCGGCGCCGTCGGTGGTGGGCAACGCGCGCAGCATCGTCACCGAGTTCGACGTGTACCAGAAGGAGCTGGCCCGGCTGGTGACGAACGTGACGAAGCTGTACGACGTCGCGTCCACGCTCCCCGCCTACCAGCCCGACCCCTCCACGATCCGGGTGCTGCACGTGTCGGACATCCACCTCAACCCGGCGAGCTGGAAGATCATCGCGTCGCTGGTGACCCAGTACAAGGTGAGCGTGATCGTGGACTCCGGCGACACCATGGATCACGGCACGGCGGCGGAGAACGGCTTCCTGGACCCGATCGAGGATCTGGGCGTGCCCTATGTGTGGGTCAGGGGCAACCACGACTCCCAGGCCACCCAGCGCTATCTGGAGCACATGAAGAACGTGCACGTCCTGGACGACGGCCGCGCCGCGACGGTCGGCGGGGTGCGGTTCGCGGGCACGGGCGACCCCCAGTTCACGCCCGACCGCTCCCAACCGACCGGCGGCGACGCGGCCGAGCGCCTCGCGGGGGCGCGGCTGGCCTCGGCGCTGCGGGACCAGCGGGCCAAGGGCACGCCGGTGGACATCGCGGTGGCGCACGAGCCGGTGGCGGCGCAGGAGACGGACGGCACCGTGCCGCTCGTGCTCTGCGGGCATCTGCACACCGAGGGATCGAAGATCCTGCCGCTGGGCACCCGGCTGCGCCGCGAGGGCTCGACCGGCGGCAGCGGGCTGCGCGCGGTCGAGGGGCAGTACCCGGCGCCGATCGAGGCGTCGATCCTCTACCTGGACCGCGACACCCGCAGGCTCCAGGCGTGGGACGAGATCGGACTCGGCGGGCTGGGGCGTACGACGGCCGAGGTCAGCCGCCATCTGGCCAAGAAGTGAGGTGCCAGGGGACCTCGCCCGTCGCCGTAAAGCGTTTTGCCGATACCACTGGACATCCCCTATGCTGCTCACGTCCCCGACGCGCTGCGAAGCGCCCACGGCGGGCCGATAGCCCTCATCGTCTAGCGGCCTAGGACGCCGCCCTTTCAAGGCGGTAGCACGGGTTCGAATCCCGTTGGGGGCACCAGAGCAGAGTTGTCACGAAACCCGTCCTGATCCAGGGCGGGTTTTCGCGTTCCCGGCGTTCCGGCGTTTGCCGGCGTTTCCTGGCGCCCCTCCGCGTTCCCAACACGTTTTCGGAGCACCCCCGGTGCTCTGATACGCTTCTCCAGCGACGTCAGCCCAACAGATGCGCACCTCACAGCAGGTGGGAATCACGTTGGGAAGACCCGCAACCGTGTGCGACACTGTCGTACACAGCGCTTGGTCCTGTGGAGCAGTTTGGAGTGCTCGCCACCCTGTCAAGGTGGAGGCCGCGGGTTCAAATCCCGTCAGGACCGCTGAGGTTTCACGTGAAACCTCGTGGCTGGGTAGCTCAGTTGGTACGAGCGATCGCCTGAAAAGCGATAGGTCGCCGGTTCGACCCCGGCCCCAGCCACAAACGCCCTCACCAGGGCCGACACCCCCTCCGGAGTATCCGGCGGGGGTGTTTTCGTATGCCAGGGCACGCGGTTGCGGGCATCCGGCGCGGGGGCCACAGTGAAGAGGGCCAATCGCGGGAAATCACCCCGAGGGAGCTCCCATGCCCGTCACGAAAATACAGCGGGCGGCTGTGTTCAGCTCGATGTTCGTAGCCGCGGCCGTCGTTCTCGCTCCGGTGTCCTTCCAGCAGGTCGCCTCGGCGGCTCCCGCCACCGCCCAGACCGGGACGGTGACAAGGCTTCCGGCTTCCCCCGGGGACCCCAGGGACTACCAGGACGGTTTCCGGGACGGATTCAGGTCCGGGTTCCGGGACGGTCAGCGCACCTGCTACCGCTGGAACGACGGCCACCGTCAGTTCCCGGTCCGCTCGCTGCCGCGGGACCCGCGCTGGGACTACCAGGACGGCTACCGGGACGGGTACGGGTCCGGGTTCAGGTCCGGGCAGCGAAGCTGCTGAGCCGAGCGGCGGACCTGCCGAACCGAGGGGACGGGCCCTGCGCGGATCCGTCCCCGCTGGGCGCCACGGATCCCGGGCGGCAAATCGTTCGCGCGCTGTTTCCCCGAGGTGAGATCCTGGATCGCGTATGTCTACGCATCCCGCCCCCGCCCCGAGCGCCCTCGCCTCCCGACTGACCGAGCTGTCGCTGCGCGACGAGCACCGGCTCGGACGCAGGCTCGAGGGCGCGCGCAAGATCCGTAAGCCGGAGGCCCGCGCCGCCGTCCTCGCCGAGATCGAGGGCGAGATCGGCCAGGCCGCCTCCCGCATGGACGTCCGGCGCTCCCGTGTGCCCGCCGTCACCTACCCCGAACAGCTTCCGGTCAGCCAGAAGAAGGACGAGATCGCGGCCGCCATCCGCGATCACCAGGTCGTCATCGTGGCCGGTGAGACCGGCTCCGGAAAGACCACCCAGATCCCCAAGATCTGCATGGAGCTGGGCCGGGGCGTGCGCGGCATGATCGGGCACACCCAGCCCCGCCGCATCGCCGCCCGGACAGTGGCCGAGCGCGTCGCCGACGAGCTGAACACCCCGCTCGGCGAGGCCGTGGGCTGGAAGGTCCGCTTCACCGACCAGGTGAACCCGGACGCCACCTTCGTGAAGCTGATGACGGACGGCATCCTCCTCGCGGAGATCCAGACCGACCGCGAGCTGCGCGCCTACGACACGATCATCATCGACGAGGCCCACGAGCGGTCCCTCAACATCGACTTCCTCCTGGGCTACCTCGCCCAGTTGCTGCCGAGGCGCCCCGACCTCAAGGTCGTCATCACCTCGGCCACCATCGACCCCGAGCGCTTCTCCCGCCACTTCGGCGACGCCCCGATCGTCGAGGTGAGCGGGCGGACGTACCCCGTCGAGGTGCGCTACCGGCCGCTCCTGGAGGAGGACTCCTCCGACGCCGACCGCGACCAGATCACCGCGATCACCGACGCCGTCGAGGAGCTGATGGCCGAGGGCAAGGGCGACATCCTCGTCTTCCTCTCCGGCGAGCGCGAGATCCGGGACACCGCCGACGCCCTGGAGAAGAAGAAGTACAGATTCACCGAGGTGCTGCCGCTGTACGCGCGCCTCTCGCACGCCGAGCAGCACCGCGTCTTCCAGCCGCACACCGGACGGCGGATCGTGCTCGCGACCAACGTCGCCGAGACCTCGCTGACCGTCCCCGGCATCAAGTACGTCATCGACCCCGGCTTCGCCCGCATCAGCCGCTACAGCCACCGCACCAAGGTCCAGCGGCTGCCCATCGAGCCGGTCTCGCAGGCCAGCGCCAACCAGCGCAAGGGCCGCTGCGGCCGTACCTCCGACGGCATCTGCATCCGGCTGTACTCCGAGGACGACTTCCTCGCCCGGCCGGAGTTCACGGACGCCGAGATCCTGCGCACCAACCTCGCCTCCGTCATCCTCCAGATGACCGCGGCCGGCCTCGGCGAGATCGAGAAGTTCCCCTTCATCGACCCGCCGGACCACCGCAACATCCGCGACGGCGTGCAGCTCCTCCAGGAACTCGGCGCCCTCGACCCCGCGCAGAAGGACCCGCGCAAGCGCCTCACCGATACCGGCCGCAAGCTCGCCCAGTTGCCGGTCGACCCCCGTCTTGCCCGCATGGTCCTGGAGGCCGCGCGGAACGGCTGTGTCCGCGAGGTCATGGTCATCGCCGCCGCCCTGTCCATCCAGGACCCGCGCGAGCGCCCCTCCGACAAGCAGACCCAGGCCGACCAGCAGCACGCCCGCTTCAAGGACGAGACCAGCGACTTCCTCGCCTACCTCAACCTGTGGCGGTACATCCGCGAGCAGCAGAAGGAGCGCGGTTCCTCGTCGTTCCGCCGGATGTGCAAGCAGGAGTACCTGAACTTCCTGCGCATCCGCGAGTGGCAGGACATCTACAGCCAGCTCCGCACGGTCGCCAAGCAGATGGACATTCGCATAGGCGAGGAGGACGCCCCCGCCGACCGCATCCATGTCTCCCTGCTCGCGGGCCTCCTCTCCCACGTCGGCATGAAGGACGTGAAGGACGGCAACAAGAACGAGTACCTGGGCGCCCGCAACGCCAAGTTCGCGATCTTCCCCGGTTCCTCGCTCTTCAAGAAGCAGCCGAAGTTCCTGATGTCGGCCGAACTCGTGGAGACCTCCCGCCTCTGGGCGCGCGTCAACGCCAAGATCGAGCCGGAGTGGGTCGAACCGCTCGCAGGCCACCTCCTGAAGCGGACGTACAGCGAACCGCACTGGGAGAAGGACCAGGCCGCCGTGATGGCGTACGAGAAGGTGACGCTGTACGGCGTCCCGATCGTCGCCCAGCGCAAGGTGAACTACGGCCGGATCGACCCCGAGCTGTCCCGCGAACTTTTCATTCGCAACGCGCTGGTCGAGGGCGACTGGCGCACGCACCACAAGTTCTTCGCCGACAACCGCAAGCTCCTCAGCGAGGTCGAGGAGCTGGAACACCGCGCCCGCCGCCGGGACATCGTGGTGGACGACGACACGCTCTTCGACTTCTACGACCATCGCGTGCCCGAACACGTGGTCTCCGGCGCCCACTTCGACTCCTGGTGGAAGCGCAAGCGGCACGAGCAGCCCGACTTCCTCGACTTCGAGCGGGAGATGCTCATCCGGGAGTCGGCGGAGGCGGTCACCAAGGCCGACTACCCCGACACCTGGCACCAGGGGAACCTCAAGTTCCGGGTGACGTACCAGTTCGAGCCAGGCGCGGACGCCGACGGCGTGACGGTGCACATCCCGCTCCAGGTGCTCAACCAGGTCACCGACGAGGGATTCGACTGGCAGATCCCGGGCCTGCGCGAGGAAGTCGTCACCGAGCTGATCCGCACGCTGCCCAAGCCGATCCGCCGCAACTACGTCCCCGCGCCCAACTACGCCAAGAAGTTCCTGGAGCGTGCGGTTCCCCTCCAGGAGCCGCTGACGACCACCATGGCGCGCGAGCTGAAGCGCATGGTCGGCGTGCCCTTCGAGGCAGCCGACTTCGACTGGTCCAAGGTGCCCGAGCATCTGAAGGTCACCTTCCGGATCGTCGACGAGCGGCGCCGCAAGCTGGCCGAGGACAAGGACCTGGAGGCGCTGAAGCTCCAACTGCGCCCGAAGGCCCGCAAGGCCCTCTCCCAGGCCGCCGCGGCCACCGCCTCGCGGCAGGGCGGGGAGTCTCTGGAGCGCTCGGGCCTGACCGACTGGACGATCGGCTCGCTGACCCGCGTCTTCGAGACCAAGCGGGCCGGACAGCCCGTCAGGGCCTACCCGGCGCTGGTGGACGACGGCGACACGGTCTCCGTACGCCTCTTCGACACCGAGGAGGAGCAGGCAGAGGCGATGTGGAAGGGCACGCGCCGGCTCATCCTGCGCAACATCCCGGTGAACCCGGGCAAGTTCGCCTCCGACAAGCTGACGAACGCCCAGAAGCTGGCGCTCTCGGCCAACCCGCACGGCTCGGTGCAGGCTCTCTTCGACGACTGCGCGATGGCCGCGGCCGACAAGCTGATCGCGGACTTCGGCGGCCCGGTGTGGGACGAGGAGTCGTACCGCAAGCTCTACGACAAGGTGCGCGCCGACATCGTGGACACCACCGTGCGCGCGGTCGGCCAGGTCCAGCAGGTGCTCGCGGCCTGGCAGGCGGCCGAGCGGCGGCTGAAGTCGGTGAAGAGCCCGACCCTGCTCGCCAACCTGACGGACGTGCGCCGGCAGTTGGACGCCCTGGTGAAGCCCGGCTTCGTGACCTGGGCGGGTCTCAAGCGGCTGCCGGACCTCATGCGGTACCTGGTGGCCGCCGACCGGCGACTCCAGCAGATGCCGACGAACGTCCAGCGGGACACCTCCCGCATGGAGAAGGTCCAGGAGATGCGCGACGAGTACGCCTGGCTCCTCGAGCAGCTCCCCCAGGGGCGCCCGGTGCCCCGGCAGGCGCTGGACATCCGCTGGATGATCGAGGAGCTGCGGGTCAGCTACTTCGCCCACGCGCTGGGCACGGCGTACCCCGTCTCGGACAAGCGGATCGTGAAGGCGATCGACGCCCTGGCGCCCTGATCACAGCGTGACGGGAGATGCACAGAGGGTGAGTTCGACCTGGACATCCACCCTCGTGTACAGTCCTTCTCGCAGCACAACGCAGCAGCAAGTGCCGCGAGAGATGGTCCTGTGGAGCAGTTTGGAGTGCTCGCCACCCTGTCAAGGTGGAGGCCGCGGGTTCAAATCCCGTCAGGACCGCAGTAAGGAAGGGCCCCCGCGAGGGGGCCCTTTCGTCGTTCCCGGCGCTCTTGACGGCACGGGCCGGGCTCGGTACCCAGAAGGCAGGCCGTCTTTCCCCCGTGCGGCCTCCGGAGGTGGCGGATGGCGGCATCGGCCCGGCACGCGACGCGGGCGCTTCTGAGGGCGCATCTGTCGGCCGCCTCCGCCTATCGGCACGCCACCCGGCACTGCCCCGTGTGCCATCGCCTCCAGCGCCTCGCCATGGACACCGACGCACGCGCCGAGGAACCGGACGAGAACCCCAACACCCGTCCGCACAAGGGCTGATGGAGCGCGCGAACCCAATAGCGCACACATGCCGGTGGCAACAAGACGCCTGGCCTGTGACGGGAGTCACGGCATGATTTTTTGAAAGTGTGGTTCTTACCAGTGTCCTACAACGGGTCAATTTAATATGTGCAATTGCACCTGCCTCACGGGTCCCGCACGGCGCTTCCCACACTCCTCCCCAGACTCCGACACAAGCCCGACAAGGCCGCGCACGGAGGATCAGGAAGGGCCCCTCGTGGGCACAAAAAAGATCGCGCTGGACCCGGCGGAGTCCAGCGCGATCTACGACGCACCCTGTGCCACTTACTCAAGCATGTGAATCGGCTCGGGCGGGGGACCTGTTGGGGCAGGTCCCGCGTCGTTCAGAGCTAGGGTTCGGGCGCCCCGACCAGTTGGGGTTCGGTCGTTCTGCCCGGTTATGGAGTTGTTCAGGCCTCGCTGCGCTGCTGCGGGATGCCCGCGAGCAGGGCGCGGACCTCCGCCTCGCGGTAGCGGCGGTGCCCGCCGAGCGTGCGGATCGACGTGAGCTTGCCGGCCTTCGCCCACCGCGTGACCGTCTTGGGGTCGACACGGAACATGGTGGCGACCTCAGCCGGGGTCAGCAGCGGCTCGGCATCAGGGGTGCGAGCGGTCATGAGCGGCCTCCTCGGGAGAACCGACGTTCTCGGTTCTTTCCTCTAAATTCTGCACCTTGACCCGCGTTGCCCGAAATGGCGGACGCGAGTCGAGTCGGTTATAGGACGAACGGCTTGTCCTCGGCACTACAACTACACCATCTGTCCAGCCGCGTCGGCCAAACCGATGGAATTGCCCTCCCAGGTGTTCATCAGCGACGGAAGCCGATGGACCATGCCATAGCGGACAGTCACGCCGATGTGACGATCAGTCACTTCGGCGATCAGGAGGCACCGGACCCCCCAAAGCGGGCAATGCTGCGATTCCGCCCATAGTGGAGCACAGATGGACAGACGGAGCCCTCCCCGGGCTCCTTGTCCTATTTTGGCATGAGGAGCGGCAAGAGACGCAAGAGCCGCGTAAGTGCCGTCCATCACCCTTGATGGGAAAAAGCCCGGATCGGGACCAACATCCCGTCAGATGAGTCAAGTCCACAGACCGTACGCTGTTCGAGGCCATTTCGACCGTGATCTGCGTCACTTCTCGTCTGTTCGGGATGCGCCGTCATCAAGGAGTACGTACGGACAAGGCGATCAGTTCGCCCAGATGTACGGACAGGGCGATCAGTTCGCCGAACGCAGGTCCCGCACCGCTCGCCAGCGCTGCACCAGGCGGCCGTAGACCCGTCCCGCGGCCGGGCCGTCGCCCCGGCGCAGCGCGTCGATGCCCGCGGCCACGTCCGCCGCGGAGTGGTCGTCCTCGAGCGCTCCTGCGGGCACCGCGTGGACCAGACCGCCGTAGTCCAGCTCCACCAGAGAGCGGGGGTGGAACTCCTCCAGCCAGCGGCCGACGTCCACCAGGCCGTCGATCAGCGGACCCTCCTCGACCGCGTCCTTCAGCGTGCGCAGTGCCCGCGCCACGCGCCGCCGGGCCTGCACCATCGGCGTGCGGTAGCGCAGCAGCGGGGGCACGTCGCCGGTGCCCTTCTCGAAGCGCCGCTCCTCGTCGCCGACGAGCACGAACCAGTTGAGCGGCACCTGCCAGGTCGCGGTGCGGATCCAGGGCCGCGCCTCGGGATTACGGGCGAGCCAGCGCTCGTAGTCCAGGGCGGCCTGCTGGCGCACAAGCGGGGGCAGGACCGCGTCCAGCACCGGCGGGGGCAGTTCCTCGTCCAGAGCGGCCAGCGCCTGCCAGCCGCGCAGCCGGGTGCGCCAGGGGCAGACGCAGAGGACGCCGTCCACCTCGGTCACGAAGGCGTCCGCGCTCTCGTGCACCGGCACCGCGACCGGCGGCGTCGGCAGCAGGTCGGCCAGCGAGCGGCGCAGCTCGTCCTGGTACGAGGGACGGTCGCGCCGGCGGGCGTACCGCGCCCAGTGGGTGCGCTCCGGCTCGGGGAAGGCGGCCAGCGGCTCGTACACGCGCAGGTACGCGGCATAGGGGACGACCACGGAGGACACCTTGGGCACGCTCCCTCCCTCCCCCTCGCGCCCGGCTCGAAACCCCCGCCGGGTCCGGCTCGGAACCACTGGGCATCGTGCCACGGCGAGCGGCCGCGCGGGCACGGAAGAGTGATCCCCGGCGTACCCCGGATACGGGCCGCGAGCAGGCTCTACGCTCAGCCTTGCGGCCCAACGGCCGCGTGGCAGCACCCCGCCACCCACCCCCACGGCCAAAAGTGTGGGGAAACCCCAGGGGCCACCCCGGCCCCGTCCGCCGCTACACGCACAGGAGTCACCACCGTGACCTACGCAACCGGCGCATCCACTGACGTCCTGCGGACCCTCTTCCACTCGGACCAGGGCGGCCATGAGCAGGTCGTGATCTGCCAGGACCGCGCCAGCGGCCTCAAGGCCGTCATCGCCCTCCACTCCACCGCCCTCGGTCCCGCCCTCGGCGGCACCCGGTTCCACCCGTACGCCACCGAGGCCGACGCCGTCGCCGACGCGCTCAACCTCGCGCGCGGAATGTCGTACAAGAACGCGATGGCCGGTCTCGACCACGGCGGCGGCAAGGCCGTGATCATCGGGGACCCGGAGCGCGACAAGACCGAGGAACTGCTGCTCGCCTACGGCCGCATGGTCGCCTCGCTCGGCGGGCGCTACGTGACCGCGTGCGACGTCGGCACGTACGTCGCGGACATGGACGTGGTGGCCCGCACCTGCCGCTGGACCACCGGCCGCTCCCCGGAGAACGGCGGCGCGGGCGACTCCTCCGTGCTCACCGCCTTCGGCGTCTACCAGGGGATGCGCGCCTCCGCCCAGCACGTCTGGGGCGACCCCTCGCTGCGCGGGCGCCGGGTCGGCGTCGCGGGCGTCGGCAAGGTGGGCCGGCACCTGGTGGGCCACCTGCGCGCCGAGGGCGCGGAGGTGGTGCTCACGGACGTACGCCCGGACGCGGTACGCGGGATCCTGGCGCAGTACCCCGAGGGGGTGACGGCGGTGGCGAGCACGGACGAGCTGATCCGTGTCGAGGGTCTCGACGTCTACGCCCCCTGCGCGCTGGGCGGCGCCCTGGACGACCTGACCGTGCCGGTGCTGACCGCCAAGGTGGTGTGCGGCGCGGCCAACAACCAGCTCGCGCACCCGGGCGTGGAGAAGGACATCGCGGACCGCGGCATCCTCTACGCCCCCGACTACGTGGTGAACGCGGGCGGCGTGATCCAGGTGGCGGACGAGCTGCACGGGTTCGACTTCGAGCGGTGCCGGGCGAAGGCCGCGAAGATCTTCGACACCACGCTGGAGATCTTCGCGACCGCAAAGGCTGACGGCATTCCGCCGGCCGCCGCGGCCGACCGGATCGCCGAGCGGCGCATGGCGGACGCCCGCGCGGCGCGCTGACGCGCGGGGGCTCCGTACCGGCCGATTCACGCCCGTACGGCCCCCGGGCCGGGTGCCCGGCCGCACGGGCGGGCGGTACCCGCCGGAGGCAACTTGGAGAGAACTCTCACTTCCACCGGCGGGTCGTACCCCGATAAGTGGTTAAAATCGCTGTTGACCAGCGAGGACAGGGCTCCTCGAGGGTCCTGTGCACACGCGCGTGCTGCGGGCGACGTACCGTATGGGCGCGGGCTCAGGTACCGTGGAAGCCCTACGGACCGGCATCTCTGCGGAGAGTCCGTTCCAGATCATGAACGCGTGTCAGACTCTGGGGCCGTTGAGCCCCGTCACCGAGGGGGTCGAGCCATGGGGCGCGGCCGGGCCAAGGCCAAGCAGACAAAGGTCGCCCGCCAGCTGAAGTACAACAGCGGTGGGACTGACCTGTCACGGCTGGCCAGTGAACTGGGCGCATCGACTTCGAGCCAGCCGCCGAACGGCGAGCCGTTCGAGGACGATGAAGATGACGAGGATGACCTCTACTCCCGTTACGCCGACCTCTATGAGGACGACGACGAGGACGAGGACGACGGTCCCTCACAACACCGTCGCGGCGCTTGACCTTGCACTGAGCATCAAGCCGGTCGGTGGCACTGCCACCGACCGGCTTCTGTGCTGCCGGTGAAGCGGTCGGGGCGGTCGGTGCATCACAGAGGGCGGGCGCCCCGCGGGGAGCCCGCCCTACAGGTGTTCTAGCGCGCGTAGTCCCCGGTCAGCTCGGCGCCCGAGGCGCGGCCGTCCCGGCCGGTGATCTCGCCGGCCACCCAGGCGTCCACGCCGCGGTCCGCCAGCGTGGTCAGGGCCGCCTCGACGGACTCGGCGGGCACGGCGGCCATCATGCCGACGCCCATGTTCAGGGTCTTCTCCAGCTCCAGGCGCTCCACGTCGCCCGTGCGGCCGACCAGGTCGAAGATGGCACCCGGGGTCCAGGTCGAGCGGTCCACGGTGGCGTGCAGCCCGTCCGGGATCACCCGGGCCAGGTTGGCCGCGAGGCCGCCGCCGGTGATGTGCGAGAAGGCGTGCACCTCGGTGGTGCGGGTGAGCGCGAGGCAGTCCAGCGAGTAGATCTTCGTGGGCACCAGCAGCTCCTCGCCGAGCGTGCGGCCCAGCTCCGCGACCTCCGCCTCCAGGGCGAGTCCGGCGCGCTCCAGGAGGACGTGGCGGACCAGGGAGTACCCGTTGGAGTGAAGACCGGAGGACGCCATGGCGATCACGGCGTCACCCTCGCGGATGCGGTCCGGGCCGAGCAGCCGGTCGGCCTCCACCACGCCCGTACCGGCGCCGGCGACGTCGAAGTCGTCCGGGCCGAGCAGACCGGGGTGCTCGGCCGTCTCGCCGCCCACCAGGGCGCACCCGGCGAGCACACAGCCCTCCGCGATGCCCTTGACGATGGCCGCGACCCGCTCGGGGTGGACCTTGCCGACGCAGATGTAGTCGGTCATGAAGAGCGGCTCGGCACCGCACACCACGATGTCGTCCATGACCATGGCGACCAGGTCGTGGCCGATGGTGTCGTACACGCCGAGGCGGCGGGCGATGTCGACCTTGGTGCCGACGCCATCGGTCGCGGAGGCGAGCAGCGGGCGCTCGTAGCGCTTGAGGGCGGAGGCGTCGAAGAGCCCGGCGAAGCCGCCGAGGCCGCCGAGGACCTCGGGGCGGCGGGTCTTCCTCACCCATTCCTTCATCAGCTCGACCGCGCGGTCGCCCGCCTCGATGTCGACGCCCGCGCTCGCGTAGCTGGCACCCGTGGTCTCAGAGGACATGACTGTGAGAACTTTCCTGTCGTACGGCTCTGACGGCGCAGCTCAGGGACGCCGGATGGCGTCGGCCGCGGCGGTGGCGGCGGTTCCTGCCGCCAGCTCGGTCTCCAGCAACTGCTTGCCGAGCAGCTCCGGGTCGGGCAGCTCCATCGGGTACTCGCCGTCGAAGCAGGCGCGGCACAGGTTCGGCTTGGCGATGGTGGTCGCGTCGATCATGCCGTCGATGGAGATGTACGCGAGCGAGTCGGCGCCCAGGCTGGTGCCGATCTCCTCGATGGTCATGCCGTTGGCGATCAGCTCGGCGCGGGTGGCGAAGTCGATGCCGAAGAAGCAGGGCCACTTCACGGGCGGCGAGGAGATCCGGATGTGGACCTCGGCGGCGCCGGCCTCGCGCAACATGCGCACCAGGGCCCGCTGGGTGTTGCCGCGCACGATCGAGTCGTCGACGACGACCAGGCGCTTGCCCTTGATGACTTCCTTGAGGGGGTTCAGCTTCAGCCGGATGCCGAGCTGGCGGATGGTCTGCGAGGGCTGGATGAAGGTGCGGCCCACGTAGGCGTTCTTCACCAGGCCGTTGCCGAAGGGGATGCCGGAGGCTTCCGCGTACCCGATGGCGGCCGGGGTTCCGGACTCCGGGGTGGGTATGACCAGGTCGGCCTCGACCGGCGCCTCCTTGGCGAGGCGGCGGCCCATCTCCACGCGGGAGAGGTAGACGTTCCGCCCGGCGATGTCGGTGTCCGGGCGCGCCAGGTAGACGTACTCGAAGACACAGCCCTTGGGCTTCGCTTCCGCGAATCGGGAGGTGCGCAGGCCGTTCTCGTCGATGGCGACGAACTCGCCCGGCTCGATCTCACGGACGTAGCTCGCGCCGCAGATGTCGAGGGCGGCGGACTCGGAGGCGACGACCCAGCCGCGCTCCAGGCGGCCGAGGACCAGCGGGCGGATGCCCTGCGGGTCGCGGGCGGCGTACAGCGTGTGCTCGTCCATGAAGACGAGGCTGAAGGCGCCCTTCACCTGCGGGAGGATGCGGTGGGCCGCCTCCTCGATGGTGAGCGGCTTGCCGTCCTCGTCGACCTGGGCGGCGAGGAGCGCCGTCAGCAGGTCGGTGTCGTTGGTGGCCGCGACCCGGGTGGAGCGGCCGTTGGTGTCCTTGGGCAGGTCGGCGACCATCTCCGCGAGCTGCGCGGTGTTGACCAGGTTGCCGTTGTGGCCGAGCGCGATCGAACCGTGCGCGGTGGCGCGGAACGTCGGCTGGGCGTTCTCCCACACGGAGGCGCCGGTGGTCGAGTAGCGGGCGTGTCCGACCGCGATGTGACCCTGGAGCGAACCGAGCGAGGTTTCGTCGAAGACCTGGGAGACCAGGCCCATGTCCTTGAAGACGAGGATCTGGGAGCCGTTGCTGACCGCGATTCCCGCGGATTCCTGACCCCGGTGCTGGAGGGCGTAGAGCCCGAAGTACGTGAGCTTTGCGACCTCTTCGCCAGGCGCCCAGACACCGAAGACGCCGCAAGCGTCCTGGGGGCCTTTTTCGCCGGGAAGCAGATCGTGATTGAGTCGACCGTCACCACGTGGCACGGCTCCGAGTGTAGGCGAGGCAGACGGTTACTCCGAATTGGGGATACGTAGCGGCTGCCGAACCCAGACTTGCGATCACCTTGGTGCTTTTTCCGTTTCGCCTGGTCACAGCGGTGCGTATCGGGTGGCTTCCGGCACGGCCGGGCGCTCCGCGGCGTCTGGGGCGGTCCTGCCGGGGCGCCCCGAGTGAGGTGTCGCACATCAATCGGGCGCGACCCGGGTCAGGTTCACGCGCTCCCCGCGACCGCCCGTGAGCGTGAGTTTCCCGTCCTCGGTACGGGCGGTGAGGGTCTGCCGGTCGAGCGCGGCGGCGAGTGCCCGCTCGAAGGTCATCCGGGGACGGTCACAGGCGACCTTGGTCGTCCGCAGGGCCCCGAACGCGATCCGGTCGTCGCGCACGGTGGCCCGGGCGCCGAAACTGTTGCAGCCGAGGTTCCCGCCCGCGCTCCCGTCCTCCTCCACCCGCAGCCGGGCCCCGGCGGGCGCGCGGAGGGTGGTGTGGGACGCGGTGATGCCGTCGACCCGCCACTCCACCCCGGTCACCGGCTGCTCGGGCCCCACCGCCCCGCTCCCCGCCCCCTCGGTCCCACAGCCCACCGCGAGCGGGACGAGCACGGCGACCGCCGTCAGGTTCATGCGCTGCTTGTGCCGATACATACCGGTTCGACGCGGGCGGACGGCTGGGGGTTCCGCCGGGGGCCAGAGCCGGGGAGGCGAGCCGCCGTGGCCGGGCGACCCCGGGACGTCCCTACGGCCCGGCCGACGCGGGTTACGCCGCGGTCCGGCGGGCGCCGGCTTCCGCTACGGCAGCAGTGGGAGCAGCCCCGACAGGTCCGCTCGCTCCCCACTGGCGCTCACCTCGGCGCGGGCGAGGGCGTCTGGCCAGGTCAGGCGTCCGGATGCCAGACGGAGCCAGGTCAGGGGGGTGGTTTCCACGACGTTGGGCGGGGTGCCCCGGGTGTGGCGGGGTCCTTGCACGCACTGGACGACGGCGTAGGGGGGTACCCGGACCTCGGTGGAGGCGCCGGGGGCCTTGAGGGCGAGGGCGTCGGCGAGGGCGCGGGTGGCGGTGGCGAGGGCCTGACGGTCGAGAGGGACGTCGTGGCCGCGTGCGGTGAGGTCGTCGGCGCACAGGACCAGGTCGACGAGCCGGGTGACGAGGAAGTCGTCGAGGGCCATGACGCCGGGACCGACGTCCACGGGGTGTCCGGCGGGGTGGGTGTCGAGGAGGTCCCGCAGGCGCGCCTCGGCCTCCGCAAGGGGAGCGGCCGAGCCGCCCGGCCGGACGCCCGGTGCCAGGAACCACTCCGCCGGGGTGAGCGTCGGCTTCGCGCCTGTCGGGCGGGCGAGGGCGTGCTCGACCTCGGAGAGGGAGGCGGCGACCGCCGCCGTCAGCGTACGCACCGGCTCGGAGTCCAGGTCCCGGACGGCATCCCGCACATGACCGAGCTGGGCGAGGACCGCCGCACGCGTCTTGGCGGGGTCGTACCTGCGAGGGCGTTTCTTGGCCGGGGGCATGGCGGTGAGCCTATGCGGCCCCCGCGCCGCCAGGCTCCCGTGCGGCGTGACCGCGCGGAAACAAGAAGGCCCCCCGCGCCCTCGGGCGGGGGACCTTCTCCGTCACGTCCGATCCCTACGCCAGCAGCGCCGGAATCGTGTTCTCGTGTGCCTCGCGCAGCTCGGCCAGGGAGAGGGCGAACTCGCCCTGGATCTCCACCGAGTCGCCGTCCACGACACCGATGCGGGTGGCCGGCAGTCCCCGCGCGCCGCACATGTCGGTGAAGCGCAGCTCCTCCGAGCGCGGCACGGCCACCAGGGCACGGCCCGCGGACTCCGACAGCAGGAAGGTGAACGCGTCCAGACCGTCCGGGACGATCAGCCGCGCGCCCTTCTCCCCGAGCAGCGCCGACTCGACCACGGCCTGGATGAGGCCGCCGTCGGAGAGGTCGTGCGCGGAGTCGATCATGCCGTCGCGGGAGGCGGAGATCAGGATGTCGGCGAGCAGCCGCTCCCGCTCCAGGTCGACCTTCGGGGGCAGCCCGCCGAGGTGGTCGTGGACGACCTGGGACCAGGCCGAGCCGCCGAACTCCTCGGAGGTGTCGCCCAGCAGGTAGAGGAGCTGGCCCTCCTCCTGGAAGGCGACCGGGGTGCGCCGGGCCACGTCGTCGATGACGCCGAGGACCGCGACCACCGGGGTCGGGTGGATGGCGGCCTCGCCGGTCTGGTTGTACAGCGAGACGTTGCCGCCGGTCACCGGGGTGCCGAGCTGGAGGCAGCCGTCCGCCAGACCGCGTACGGCCTCCGCGAACTGCCACATCACGGCCGGGTCCTCGGGCGAGCCGAAGTTCAGGCAGTCGGAGACGGCGAGCGGCTTGGCGCCGGTCGTCGCCACGTTCCGGTAAGCCTCCGCCAGCGCGAGCTGCGCGCCCGTGTACGGGTCGAGCTTGGCGTAGCGGCCGTTGCCGTCGGTGGCGATGGCGACGCCGAGACCGGTCTCCTCGTCCACGCGGATCATGCCGGAGTCCTCCGGCTGGGCGAGGACGGTGTTGCCCTGCACGAAGTGGTCGTACTGCGAGGTGATCCACTTCTTCGACGCCTGGTTGGGCGACGCGACCAGCTTGAGGACCTGCGCGCGCAGCTCCTCGGGCGTGGCCGGGCGGGGCAGCTTGTTCGCGTCGTCGGCCTGGAGGGCGTCCTGCCAGTCGGGACGGGCGTAGGGGCGCTCGTAGACCGGGCCGTCGTGGGCGACGGTGCGCGGGTCGACGTCCACGATCTTGCCGCCGTGCCAGAAGATCTCCAGCCGGTCGCCGTCGGTGACCTCACCGATGACGGTGGCGATGACGTCCCACTTCTCGCAGATCTCCAGGAAGCGGTCGACCTTCCCGGGCTCGACCACCGCGCACATGCGTTCCTGCGACTCGCTCATGAGGATCTCCTCGGGCGAGAGCGTGGAGTCGCGCAGCGGTACGTCGTCCAGGGTGACGCGCATACCGCCGGAGCCGTTGGAGGCCAGCTCGCTCGTCGCGCAGGACAGGCCCGCAGCGCCGAGGTCCTGGATGCCGACGACGAGCTTCTCCTTGAACGCCTCCAGGGTGCACTCGATGAGGAGCTTCTCCTGGAAGGGGTCGCCGACCTGCACCGCGGGGCGCTTGGAGGGCTTGGCGTCGTCGAAGGTCTCCGAGGCCAGGATCGACGCGCCGCCGATGCCGTCGCCGCCGGTGCGGGCGCCGTAGAGGATGACCTTGTTGCCGGCGCCGGAGGCCTTGGCGAGGTGGATGTCCTCGTGCCGCATGACACCGATGGCACCGGCGTTGACCAGCGGGTTTCCCTGGTAGCAGGCGTCGAAGACGACCTCGCCGCCGATGTTGGGCAGACCCAGGCAGTTGCCGTAGCCGCCGATGCCGGCGACCACGCCGGGCAGCACGCGCTTGGTGTCGGGGTGGTCCGCGGCGCCGAAGCGCAGCGGGTCCACCACGGCGACCGGGCGGGCGCCCATCGCGATGATGTCGCGCACGATGCCGCCGACGCCGGTCGCGGCGCCCTGGTACGGCTCCACGTACGACGGGTGGTTGTGCGACTCCACCTTGAAGGTGACCGCGTAGCCCTGGCCGACGTCCACCACACCGGCGTTCTCACCGATGCCGACGAGCAGGGCGTCCGACTGGGGCGCCTTCTCGCCGAACTGGCGCAGGTGGACCTTGGAGGACTTGTACGAGCAGTGCTCGGACCACATGACCGAGTACATGGCCAGCTCGGCGCCGGTCGGGCGGCGGCCGAGGATCTCGACCACGCGCTCGTACTCGTCCTTCTTCAGACCGAGTTCGGCCCAGGGCAGCTCGACGTCAGGGGTGGCGGCCGCGTTGTCGACCGTGTCCAGAGGCGTCCGGCTCATGCGTTGACCAGCTTCTTGAGGATCGAGGTGAAGAACGGGAGGCCGTCGGTGCGGCCCGTGCCGATCAGCGGCTCGACGGCGTGCTCGGGGTGCGGCATCAGGCCGACGACGTTGCCGGCCTCGTTGGTGATGCCGGCGATGTCGCGCAGCGAGCCGTTGGGGTTGACGTCCAGGTAGCGGAAGACCACCCGGCCCTCCGCCTCCAGCTTGTCGAGCGTGTACTCGTCGGCGACGTACCGGCCGTCCATGTTCTTCAGCGGGATGTGGATCTCCTGGCCCTGGCGGTAGTCGCCGGTCCACGAGGTCTCCGCGTTCTCCACCCGCAGCTTCTGGTCGCGGCAGATGAAGTGGAGGTGGTCGTTGCCGAGCATCCCGCCGGGCAGCAGATGCGCCTCGGTGAGGATCTGGAAGCCGTTGCAGATACCGAGGACCGGAAGTCCGGCCTTCGCCTGCTCGATGACGGACTCCATCACCGGCGAGAAGCGGGAGATCGCCCCGGCGCGCAGATAGTCGCCGTAGGAGAAACCGCCGGGCAGCACCACGGCGTCGACCTGCTTCAGGTCCTTGTCCTTGTGCCACAGCGCGACCGGTTCGGCACCCGCGAGCGTGATCGCCCGCCGGGTGTCACGGTCGTCGAGGCTTCCCGGAAATGTGACGACACCAATACGAGCGGTCACTCCGTCGCCCCCGCGACTTCTTCCACCTTGACGGTGAAGTCCTCGATCACGGTGTTGGCGAGGAAGGATTCCGCAAGCTCATGGATGCGGGCGAGCGCGGCCTCGTCGACCGGTCCCGCTACTTCCAGCTCGAATCGCTTTCCCTGACGGACGTCCGAGATCCCTTCGAAACCCAGACGCGGCAGCGCACGCTGGACCGCCTGGCCCTGGGGGTCGAGGATCTCCGGCTTGAGCATGACGTCGACTACGACGCGTGCCACTGGCACTCCCGGTGTGTGGTGCTGAGCAGGTTCCTTCAGACTACCCGTACAAAATTTCTACGCGAGTAGAGTTGGAGGAAAGTACGTGACCCGCATCACGATCGGGTGTCGAAGACGTGCGCCCGCGAAAATTTCTGGGAAAGTTCTCCAGTCCGTGCGCGACATCTATTGAAGGCGGACACGCGGGCGGTTTTAGTGGGTCTTCCCCTTTCATTGCCGAGCGCTGTACAAATGAATTGGCAATAGCGGATACTCGGCATGTCGTAGCCGGTGAGCCGTATCAACGTGCCGCACGAAGGGACCGATATTCGTGGCGCAAAAAGTCGTGGTCACTCTGTTTGACGACATCGACGGCTCGGAAGCGGCGGAAACGATCGCCTTCGGGCTCGACGGCAGGTCGTACGAGATCGACCTGAACGAAACCAACGCCCGGAAACTGCGCAAGGCGCTCGCGCCCTACGTGGAGGCCGGCCGCAAGCGCGCCCGCTCGGGCAAGGCGTACAAGCAGACCGAGGTCGCCCCCGACCCGTCGGCCGTCCGCGCCTGGGCCCAGGCCAACAAGATGGACGTCCCCGCGCGCGGCCGCATCCCCAAGAAGGTCTACGAGGCGTTCAGCGCGGCCCAGTGAGCCGTGGCGGTTCCTCGGGGCCCGGCAGCGGGCCCTGAGAGTCGCTCACCTGTCCGCGGGGGGAACCGACTTGCGCTACCCCCCTGCCGATCGGCTAATGTCTGGAGCACGCCGAGGGGCGAGGCCGAAAGGCCGAATCCCGAGGACCGTGCGGGTGTAGTTCAGTAGTAGAACATCCCCCTTCCAGGGGGAAGGCGCAGTGTGCGATTCCTGTCACCCGCTCTGGCACCGGTCACAAGCATCCTTTTGGATCAGGTAGGCTGGTGCTCGCACCGATCGGTGGGAGCCGGTCGGGAGCAGTGCGGACGTAGCTCAGTTGGTAGAGCGCAACCTTGCCAAGGTTGAGGTCGCGAGTTCGAGCCTCGTCGTCCGCTCGGGAAAAAGACCCCGGTCCACTGGACCGGGGTCTTTTCGTATGCTGTCAATCCGCTGCTCCTCCGGTCCGTTCTGACATTTGTCATGCCGGTCGATGACAGCGCGCACTGCCGACCCGTGGCCGCCGCCGGGACGCTGAACTCATGGACAGCGACGAGCAAGAGCACGTGATCGAGGTCACCGACCTGCGGCGCGTCTACGGCACCGGATTCGAGGCCGTGCGGGGCGTCACCTTCTCCGTGGCCCGCGGGGAGATCTTCGCCCTGCTCGGCACCAACGGCGCGGGCAAGACCTCGACCGTCGAGCTGCTGGAGGGACTGGCCCGTCCGGCGGGCGGCCGGGTCCGGGTCCTCGGCCGTGATCCGTACCGTGAACGTGCCGCCGTACGCCCCCGCACCGGGGTCATGCTCCAGGAGGGCGGGTTCCCCACCGATCTCACCGTCGCGGAGACCGCCCGCATGTGGGCGGGCTGCACGAGCGGGGCGCGGCCCGAGGCGCAGGTGCTGGAGCGGGTCGGGCTCGCCGGGAAGAGCGGCGTACGGATCAAGCAGCTCTCCGGCGGCGAGCGGCGCCGCCTCGACCTGGCGCTCGCCCTGCTCGGCGATCCCGAGGTCCTGTTCCTGGACGAGCCGACGACCGGGCTGGATGCCGAAGGGCGGCGGGACACCTGGGAGTTGGTGCGCGCTCTGCGCGACGCGGGCACCACCGTGCTGCTCACCACGCACTATCTGCACGAGGCCGAGGACCTGGCCGACCGGCTCGCGATCCTGCACGAGGGACGTATCGCCGCGTCGGGCACCCCGGCGCAGGTCACCGCGGACCGGCCCGCGCGCATCTCGTTCCGGTTGCCCGAGGGCTGGTTCCCCGGCGATCTGCCGCCGCTGGCCGAACTCGGCGTGTGCGGACACGAGGTCAGCGGACGGACCGTCCGGCTGAGCACCCGTGAACTCCAGCGCTCCGCCACCGGGGTGCTGCTCTGGGCCGAACGGAACCGGGTCGACCTGCACGGACTGGACGTACGCCCTGCCTCACTGGAAGAGGCGTTCCTCTGGATCGCCGGAGAGCGGGAGGCGGCGGCATGAGCGGGACCGTCATCACGGCGGCGGAGAAGCGGGGCCCTTCGGCCGTTCAGCGGCTGACCGCGCTCGCCCGGGCCGAACTCGCCCTCCTCGGACGCAATCGGGGTGTCGTGCTCACCGCGCTGATCGTGCCGCTCACTGTGCCGTTCAGCCTGCGCGGGGCGGTGAACACGATGGACCTGAGGCAGGCGGGGCTCACCGTCGGCGCGGTCATGCTGACCGCCGCCCTCGGCTTCACCTTCCTGTTCGCCGTCTACACCGCGCTCGTCAACGCCTACGTCGCCCGCCGCGAGGAACTCGTCCTCAAGCGGCTGCGCACCGGCGAGCTGTCCGACACCGAGATCCTCACCGGCACCGCCGTGCCCGCCGTGAGCCTCGGCTTCGCCCAGGCCCTGCTGCTGTGCGCGGGCTGCGCGGTGCTGCTGCGCACCGGGCCGCCGAAGGCGCCGCATCTGATGGTGCTGGGGGTCGTCGCGGGGCTGGTGCTGAGCGCCGCGCTGGCCGCGCTCACCGCCTCCTTCACCCGGAGCGTGGAGAGCGCCCAGGTCACCGCGCTGCCGCTGGTGTTCGTCTCGATGATCGGCTCCGGGATCATGTTCCCGGCCGAGATGATGCCCGACGGGCTCGCCCGGATCTGCGCGTTCCTGCCGCTCTCCCCGGCGCTGCGGCTGGTGAGCGGCGGCCTGACCGGCTCGATGAGCGCGTACGAGGCGCTGGGTGCCGTCGCGGGCGCGCTGGCCTGGGTGATCGTGGCCGTGTTTGCTGTACACCGGTGGTTCCGCTGGGAACCGCGCCGGTGACTTGGGGGGAGCGGGGATGCTCGGGCACGCGCGGCGGCTGCGGCAGCGGCACTGGCGGGAGCGGAGCAAGGCGGAGCGGGTCGAGCTGACGACCGTCGTCATGTGGTACCTGACGCCGTGGCTGCTCGGGCTGGTGTGGATGGTGCAACCGGTCGTCCTCGGGGTGCGCCACCGGCCGGCGCCGCTCGTCCTCGGCGCGCTGCTCCTCGTGGCGGGCGCGCTCCAGTGCGCGGACGCCAACCGGCTCACCCGGACCGCGCTCGACCACTACCTCGGGCGGCGTGAGCTGCCGGGGCGGGCGCTGTGGGGCTCCTGGGCGCTGCTCGTCGTGACGCTCGCGCCGGCCCTGGCGCTGGCCGCGCTGAACGGCGCCGAGCCGGTGACGGTCAAGCTCTCGCTCGGCGCCGCCCTCATGCCGTTCGGGCTGCTGTACGGCATGGTGACGCCGGTGCGGACCTATCTGCGCACGGCGGCGGTGCTCACCGTGGTCCTCACGGCCGTGTTCGGGCTCGTCCACCCGGACGGCTCCGGCATCCTCGGCACCGCCCTGGTGACCGCCTTCGGCGCCCTGTTCCCGCTGGCCGCGTGCCGGTGCGGTGCCTGGACGCTCTCCGTGCTGTGGGAGGCGGAGCGGGCCCGGGAGACCGAGGCGCGGCTCGCGGTCGCGGAGGAGCGGCTGCGGTTCGGGCGGGATCTGCACGACGTGCTGGGCCGGAACCTCTCGGTGATCTCCCTGAAGAGCGAGCTGGCCGTCCAACTCGCCCGGCGCGGACGGCCGGAGGCGGTGGAGCAGATGATCGAGGTGCAGCGGATCGCGCAGGAGTCGCAGCGCGAGGTCCGCGAGGTCGTACGCGGCTACCGCGAGGCCGACCTCGCCGTCGAACTCGTCGGCGCACAGGGCGTGTTGAGCGCCGCCGGAATCGTGTGCGAGGTGCGTGCGGAGACGGCGGAACTGCCCGCGTCCGTGCAGTCCGCGCTGGGCTGGGTGGTGCGCGAGGCGGCCACCAACGTGCTGCGGCACGGGGACGCGCAGCACTGCGCCGTCGCGGTGCGGGTGGGCGAGGGGCGCGCGGTGCTGACGGTGGAGAACGACGGCGTGGGCGAGCCGGCCGGGAGCGGCGGCTCGGGGCTCGCCGGGCTGCGCGAGCGCCTGGCCGCCGTGGGCGGCGCGCTGGAGGCGGGACCGGTGACCGGGAACCGGTTCCGGCTGGTCGCCGAGGTGCCGCTGTGCCGTACGGTCCCGGCGGCGGAGGTACGGCACGTGAGCGAGGTCGCCCCGTGAACGGTCCGGTACGGCTGCTGCTGGCCGACGACGAGCATCTGATCCGGGGTGCGCTGGCCGCCCTGCTCTCCCTTGAGGACGACCTGCTCGTGGTCGCGGAGGCGGCGAGCGGGCCCGAGGCGCTGGCCATGGCGCGGGCCCACCGGCCCGACGTGGCGGTGCTGGATCTCCAGATGCCCGGCGCCGACGGTGTGAGGGTCGCCACATCACTGCGGGCCGAACTGCCCGGCTGCCGGGTGCTGATCGTCACCGGGCACGGGCGCCCCGGGCATCTAAAGCGGGCGCTCGCGGCCGGAGTGCGCGGGTTCGTGCCGAAGACGGTGAGCGCCCAGCGGCTCGCGGAGATCATCCGTACCGTGCACTCCGGACAGCGGTACGTCGACCCGGAGTTGGCCGCCGACGCGATCTCCGCCGGTGACTCCCCGCTGACGGCGCGGGAGGCCGAGGTGCTGGAGCTGGCGGCGGACGGGGCGCCGGTCGCGGAGATCGCGGACCGGGCCGCGCTGTCCCCGGGGACCGTGCGGAACTACCTCTCCTCGGCGGTCACCAAGCTCGGCGCGGAGAACCGGCACGCGGCGGTGCGTCTCGCACGGGAGCGGGGTTGGGTATAGTTGGCTCCGCGCCACGGCGCACTGCGGACGTAGCTCAGTTGGTAGAGCGCAACCTTGCCAAGGTTGAGGTCGCGAGTTCGAGCCTCGTCGTCCGCTCCATGAAGAAGCCCCCGGTTCCCACCGGGGGCTTCTCGCGTTACCAGCGGGTGCCGGTCAGGTGCTCGTACGCCTCGATGTACTTGGCGCGGGTCGCCGCGACGACCTCGTCGGGGAGCGCGGGCGGGGGCTGCTCGCTCGTGCGGTCCCAGCCGGACTCGGGCTCGGTGAGCCAGTCGCGCACGAACTGCTTGTCGTACGACGGCTGGGCGCGGCCCGGCTGCCACTGGTCGGCCGGCCAGAAGCGGGAAGAGTCCGGGGTGAGGACCTCGTCCGCGAGGACGAGCGTGTCGCCGTCGTAGCCGAACTCGAACTTGGTGTCCGCGAGGACGATGCCGCGTTCGCGGGCGATGTCGCGGGCGCGGGAGTACACGGCGAGGGTGGCCTGGCGGAGCTGGGCGGCGGTCTCGGCGCCGACCTGACGGGCGACCTCCTCGTAGGAGACGTTCTCGTCGTGCTCGCCGACCTCGGCCTTGGTGGCCGGGGTGAAGATCGGTCCGGGCAGCTCCGAGCCGTCCTCCAGACCCTCCGGCAGGGCCAGGCCGCACACCGTGCGGGACTCCTTGTACTCCGCGAGGCCCGAGCCGGTGAGGTAGCCGCGGGCCACGCACTCCACGGGGACCATGCGCAGCGACTTGCAGACCAGGGTGCGGCCCTCCCAGTCGGCAGGAGCGCCCTCGGGCAGCTCGGTGCTGATCACATGGTTGGGGACCAGGTCGCGGAGCTGGTCGAACCACCACAGTGAGAGCCGGGTCAGGACGCGGCCCTTGTCGGGGATCTCGCTGGGCAGCACCCAGTCGTAGGCGGAGATGCGGTCACTGGCGACCATCACGAGGTCGCCCGCCTCGTTCTGGTACAGGTCGCGCACCTTGCCGGTGTGCAGGTGCACCAGACCCGGAACCTCGATCGGCTCGGGCTTTTCTACGAATCCGGACACGGTTCCTCCCCGTGGTTCTGTCCAACTGCCTCGATTCTCCCGTATACGGCGAAGAGGGTGTCGTCCGGGTGGTCAGTCGCGTTTGCAGATGCGGTCCAGGAGGTTGGCCGTGGCCCGCTGGACGCGGGGGTCGACATGGCCGGGGCGGTCGAGCGCCGGGGACCACGCGAAGGTGCCGGAGGCGAACACCCAGGCGCCGGAGGGGGCGCGGTAGAGCGAGGTCTCCTGGTGGCGCCGTACGCCGTCGCCGTCGAGGTAGGGGGAGTGGGCGAGGAGGACGCGCTCCTCGTGCTCGGGGAGGGCGGTGCGCGGGAAGTAGCGGTCGGCCTCGCCCGCGACCAGACCCTCGATGCCGTCGCCCTCGCGGGCGCCGGTCGCCTCCCACAGCCAGTGATCGGCGTTGCGGACGATCAGGGGGCTGGGCTCGGGGACACGGCCGGCGTACTGGATGCCGATGAGCTGCTGTTCGGGGCGGTCGATCTCGCGCCAGAGCACCGGCTTCCCGGGACCCTTGCGCTTGCGGCAGGTCAGCAGCCGGTCCGGGACACCGGAGGGGGAGGGCGCCAACTCCACCTGCCAGTACATGGTGTTGGCGGACAGGAAGACCAGCGAGGTGCCGTGGTCGCGGGCGTTCTCCACGGCCCGGCGCATCGGCACCGACCAGTACTCGTCGTGGCCGGGGAAGACCAGGCCCCGGTAGCGGGTGGGGTCGACGCGGCCCGCATGCAGATCGCGGGCGTCGGCGTAGGCGAGGTCGTAGCCGTAGCGCTCGGCCCAGCGGATGAAGTCGTAGGCGTGGCCGACGTGCAGGGGCAGGCCCGCGCCCGCGTACGGCCGGTCGAAGGAGACCGTGACGGCCGCGTCGGCCTCGCCGAGCAGCCGGCCCTTCTCGTCCCAGGCGTGGTAGAGGCTGGCGCCGGTGTGGCCGTCCTCCGGGTAGAGGTTGTACGCCTGCCAGGTGATGTCGGGAAGCAGCAGGAGCAGGTCGGCGGGCTGGTCGTCGCGGACCGTGAAGGGGATGTGGGAGCGGTAGCCGTCGTGGGTGGTGAGGACGGCCACGTAGGCGCCGACCTGCCACTCCTCGGGGACCTGGAGGCGCCAGGACAGCCACCAGTGGTGGCAGGAGACGGTGCGGTCGGCGGCCAGCGGCTCGGGCTGGACGATGCCGGACAGCCGGGGGCTGTTGGTGATCTTCGCGGCGCCGTGCCCGGCGTAGTGGCCGATGCGGTAGATGTCGACGCTGAACTCCTGCGGCGGGTCGACCGTGACGTGGAAGTCGATCGCCTTGCCGGGCTCGACCGCGCCGGTGGAGGTGAAGCCCTTGATCTGGCGGTGCACGTCGTCGGCCGAGCGGGGGCCGGGACCCGCCGAACGGGGAGCGGGGACGCGGGTGCCGCTCGCACTCGACGTGGTGTGCGGCTGGGTGGTGTCCACGTACCAGGGCACCACGTGACCGGTGTCGTCGAAGTAGGTCTCACTGCCGCGCAGCCAGGGCACCGGGCCCAGGCCGAAAGGGTCGGTGACGGCGTGCGCGAGTGCTCCGGACTCCCAGCGGCGGATGTGGTCCGAGGCCATGGGCGCTCCCCTCCCTCATGCCCCCGTTGCCGTTGTGGTGGTGCGGGTGGTGCCGTGTCGCTCGGTGCGGGTCTGCTCGGCGTGTCTTATGCCGATGCCATGTGCGTGTCGGTCCCAGCACATCACATAAAGCACGTCTCCGGTCACTATTCGTTGTGAATTGGCCTGAAGTGGAAGTCCGTGCTCCGTTATCGGCCGAAGTCAGCCCAGCCGGACCGGCTTCTCCGGACGTATCCCGGCGGCGGCGAGCCAGTCCCGCAGCGGCGCCGGGTCGCCCTCCTCGATCAGGCTGAGCACCCTCGGCCCGAGGTCGGCGGCCCGCTTGCCGCCGAGGAGCAGCGTCGGCCCGTCGAGCCAGTCGAGGCCCGGTGCGGCTCCCGCCGAGTCGACGGCCGCGCAGCACACCATCGCGGTGACGTGCGCGACGAGCAGCTCCCGGCCGGTCCGGGGCGGCTGCAGGGGGAACAGCGGCAGGGCGCCGTCGTCCCACGACGCGCCGTCCCGCCCGAGTCCGGAGGCGGTGGCGCCCCGGGGCACGCCGCTCTCCTCCCGGGCCAGCTCGGCGCTGAGACCGGCGGCGAGGGCGGAGCCTCGTTCGGTGGTGGGGTCGGGGTCCTCGGGGTCGGTCCGCGCGAGGGCGTCGGCGGGCGTGGTCGGTGCGTCGACGGGGCCGGCCGGTGCGTCGTCGTCCGGCTTCCTGCGCCCGGGCACCCCGGGGGGAGCCGCCAGATGGTCCAGAACCCGCGCCAGAGTGGCGCCGCCCGGGGCCGGGGGACGGTCGGGGAGGGCGTCCAGGACGCGGTGGAGGCGGGCCGCCTCCGCGCGCCAGGTGCGGTCGACGACCTCCTCCGGGTAGGCGTGCCAGTCGACCGGGGACCACTGGGGGCCCGGGCCCGCCGGGGCGCCGTGGAAGAGGCGGGCGGCGAGCAGGGAGACCGCCTCGTCCGCGACCCCCGGCTCCTCCAGGAGGTCGCAGGCCGGGCGCTCACCGAGCCGCGAGGTGAAGCCCTCGGCCAGCCGGTCGCGCCGGGACAGCTCGGTCAGCGCCGCTACCACGCCCGCGTCCAGGCGGGACGGCCAGCGGCCCATCCGCCAGGCGGGCAGCGCGACCTTGGTCAGCAGCCGGTCCCAGCCCGCGTAGGCGAGCCCGACCTGCTCCTGGGCGACGATCCGGGGGCCGTAGTCCACCGCCTGGGCCCGCTCGGCCGCCGCCGCGGCGACCCCACGCTCCATCAGCACCGCGTGCTCCCGGCAGGCGCGCAGCAGCAGCCTGGCCATCCAGCCGAGCGCCCCGCACACCCCCCGGGTCAGCGGACAGCGCCCGCTCGTCGCGGAGACGGCCACCGCCGCGTCCAGGCCCCGTACGAAGCGCCGGGCGGCGGCTATGTCCGGGTGCGCGGACGGGCCCGTACCGGCGACGACCGGGGCGAGCACCGCGCGCAGCTCGGCCACCCGCATCCACCACAGGAACGGGGAGCCGATGACGAGGACGGGCGCGGTCACCGCACGGTGCGGCGCGCGGGGGTCCGCACCGGGGACAGGGGCGAGTCCGGGCACCTCTGCGGGCGCGGCCGTCTCCCGCGCCGGAGGCCCGTGCGCCGGGTGCGTGCGGTCCTCCAGCCAACTGTCGCAGTCGGGCGTGAGCGCTATCGCGGACGGCGCGGGCACGTCGAGGCGCTCGGCCAGGTCCCGCACCAGCCGGTACAGATCCGGCGCGGCCCGCTCCGGAACCGGCACCGTGGGCGTCTCGGCCGGCCGCGCGCGGGCCACGACCAGGGCGATGCCGGCTGCCGCCAGCAGCACCACCAGCGCGAAGCCGCCGACGATCCAGCGGGCCAGATCCCAGCCGGGTCCGGCGAACTGGCCGGTGGCACCACCCGTCAGCAGGATCACCTCGGCCGCCGCGGGCAGCAGTGCCACGCCCAGCGCGCGGCCCCGGACCCGCAGCACGGCCAGGGCCCGCGAACGCGCGGCCCGCGCGCCCGCCTCCCCACCGATTCCGGTCATGAGCGGAGCTCACCCCCTCCGTGCCGCTCCCGTGCTCTCCTGGCGTTGCCCACTCCCCCACTGTGGCACCCACCACCGACATCGCAATGCCGGTGGGCCAAGTGCCGGAATGCTTGCGCCGCACCATAGTTGGGGCCCCGGCCCCCGTCAGCCGGATAGCTGATTGCTCACTCGATGGAATGGCTTTGGTTAGAGGTGGGTGACAGAAAGCAAAGATCAGGCCCCGGATTCACGCATGTCCGGGGCCTGATCGGAAAAACCCGGGGTTACGCCTCGGCCGCCCGCGCGGCGATGTCACCGCGGTGCTGCGAGCCGTCCAGCCCGATCCGGGTCAGCGCGCGGTACGCCCGCTCGCGCGCCTTCGCCAGATCCTCGCCGACCGCCGTGACGGACAGCACCCGGCCGCCCGCGCTGACGATCTCCTCGCCCTCGCGCCGGGTCCCGGCGTGCAGGACGTAGGCGTGCGGGGCGTCCTGCTCGGCCACCTCGTCCAGACCGGTGATCGGGTCGCCGGTGCGCGGGGTACCGGGGTAGTTGTGCGAGGCGACGACGACGGTGACGGCCGCGTCGTCGCTCCAGCGCAGGGGCTCCAGGTCCCCGAGCGTGCCGTTCGCGGCGGCGAGCAGCACCCCGGCCAGCGGGGTCTTCAGCCGGGCCAGCACGACCTGCGTCTCGGGGTCTCCGAAGCGCGCGTTGAACTCGATGACCCGCACCCCGCGCGAGGTGATGGCGAGCCCGGCGTACAGCAGCCCGGAGAAGGGCGTGCCGCGCCTGCGCATCTCGTCCACGGTCGGCTGGAGCACGGTGCGCAGCACCTCGTCCACCAGCTTCGGGTCGGCCCACGGCAGCGGCGAGTACGCGCCCATGCCGCCGGTGTTCGGACCCTCGTCGCCGTCGAGCGCGCGCTTGAAGTCCTGCGCGGGCTGGAGCGGTACGACGCTCACGCCGTCGGTGATCGCGAAGAGCGAGACCTCGGGGCCGTCGAGGAACTCCTCGATCACCACGCGCTCGCACGCGGCCGCGTGGGCCCGGGCCGCCTCCGCGTCCTCGGTGACGACGACGCCCTTGCCCGCGGCCAGCCCGTCGTCCTTGACGACATAGGGCGCGCCGAAGGCGTCGAGAGCCACGGAGACTTCTTCGGGCGTCGTGCAGACGTAGGAGCGGGCGGTCGGCACCCCGGCCGCCGCCATGACGTCCTTGGCGAACGCCTTGGACCCCTCGAGCAGCGCGGCCTCCTGCGAGGGGCCGAACACGGGGATGCCCGCCTCGCGCACGGCGTCGGCGACACCGGCGACCAGGGGCGCCTCCGGGCCGACCACGACGAGGTCGGCCTCCAGCTCACCGGCCAGCGCGGCGACGGCCTTGCCGTCGAGCGCGTCGACCTGGTGCAGCTCGGCCACCTCGGCGATGCCGGCGTTGCCGGGGGCGCAGTACAGCGCGGTGACGTCGGGGTCGAGGGACAGGGAGCGGCACAGGGCGTGTTCGCGGGCGCCGCTGCCGATGACGAGGACCTTCACGGGGGTCAGCCTATCGGCTGGGTGACCGAACCCCGGAGGCCGGTGAATTCGTGCGATCCCACAAGCGGGTTGACCGCTCGCGGCCGCTCACTGGTCGTTGGAGATCTCCTCGACGACCGTGGCGCCCAGTTCCCGCACGATCAGGTCGCGGCCGGAGAGGGCCGACTCGTCCAGGTCGGGGTCGTCGTCCTCGGGGGTGTCGTCCTCGGGCGAGACGTGGCGCACGGGAGCGGGGGTGGGCGCGGGGGCCGCCGGGGCCGGGGGTCTCGCCTCGGGTGCGGCGGACGGCTGCTGCTGCGTGGCGGGCTGGGGTGAAGGGGCGGCGGGGCGCGGGGCGGACGCCGGGGCGCCGTAGCCCCCGGCGGGTGCGGAGCCGTAGCCCTGCGGGGGGCCGGGCGGGGGCGCGGAGCCGCCACCCGAGGGGTCCACGACCGCGTCGATCTTCCACTGCACGTTGAACTGCTCGGCGAGCGCCTGGCGCAGGACGTCTTCGCTGCCGCCGCTCGTGAAGGTGTCACGGGCGCCCGCGTTGACGAAGGCGATCTGGAGGGTGGTGCCGTCGAAGCCCGCGACCTGGGCGTTCTGGCTGAGCAGGATCCAGGTGAAGCGGCGGCGGTTCTTGACGGCTTCCAGGATGTTCGGCCACAGGACGCGGGGGTCGAGGCCGCCGGCGGGGGCGGGAGCGGGGGCCTGGGTCTGGGGCGCGGCGGCCGGGGTCTGCGGCTGCTGCTGCGGGCGGCTCGGGGACTGCGGCTGCGACTGCGGCTGGGCGCCGCCGCCACCGGCCGGGGCGGCGGTGGGCCAGCCGCCGGGGCGGCGGCCGCTGCCCACGGGGGCGGCGGTGGGCCAGGCGCCCGGGGCCGGGGCGGAGGCGGCGGGAGCGGCGGGCGGCTGCTCCACGGGCTCGGGAGCCGCAGGCGCAGGTGCGGGAGTGGGCGCGGGAGGCGCGACGGGAGCCGGGGCGACCGGCGGTACGGCCGCGGGAGCGCCCGGGCCCTGTCCCCGTACGGCGGCCCGGGCCGCGGCGGGCCCCCCGCCGGGCGGCATCGAAGGTCCCGAGGGCTCGGCCGTGCCCATGCCGGGGTGGGCGTCGGGGCCGGGGACGTACCCCATGGCCGGGGCGACGGGGGCGGCACCGACACCGGCTCCTGCACCGATACCGGCTCCGACCCCGCGCTCAAGGCGGTCGAGGCGGGCCATGACGGAGCGCTCGTCGCCGTAGGCGGCCGGGAGCATGACGCGGGCGCAGATGAGTTCGAGCTGGAGGCGGGGCGAGGTGGCGCCGCGCATCTCGGTCAGGCCCTCGTTGACCAGGTCGGCGGCGCGGCTCAGCTCGGCGGCGCCGAAGGTCTCGGCCTGGGCCTGCATCCGCTCCAGGACGTCGGCGGGGGCGTCGATGAGCCCCTTCTCGACGGCGTCGGGCACGGCGGCGAGGATCACCAGGTCGCGCAGCCGCTCCAGCAGGTCGGCGACGAAGCGGCGGGGGTCGTTGCCGCCCTCGATGATGCGGTCGACGACCTCGAAGGCGGCGGCGCCGTCACCGGTGGCGAATGCCTCGACCACGGAGTCGAGGAGGGAGCCGTCGGTGTACCCGAGGAGGGAGGTGGCCATGGGGTACGTCACACCGTCCTCGCCGGCACCGGCGAGGAGCTGGTCCATGACGGACATGGAGTCACGGACGGAACCGGCACCGGCGCGCACGACGAGCGGCAGGACGCCGTCCTCGACCGGGATCTTCTCCTTCTGGCAGACCTCGCCGAGGTACTCGCGCAGGGTGCCCGGGGGCACGAGCCGGAAGGGGTAGTGGTGGGTCCGCGACCGGATCGTCCCGATGACCTTCTCGGGCTCGGTGGTGGCGAAGATGAACTTGAGGTGCTCCGGCGGCTCTTCGACGACCTTGAGCAGGGCGTTGAAGCCGGCCGACGTGACCATGTGGGCCTCGTCGATGATGTAGATCTTGTACCGGCTGGAGGCGGGGCCGAAGAACGCCTTCTCGCGCAGCTCACGGGCGTCGTCCACACCACCGTGCGACGCGGCGTCGATCTCGATGACGTCGATCGATCCCGGGCCGTTGCGCGCGAGGTCCTGGCACGACTGGCACTGACCGCAGGGCGTGGGCGTGGGACCTTGCTCACAGTTCAGACAGCGGGCCAGGATGCGCGCGCTGGTCGTCTTGCCACATCCGCGCGGCCCGCTGAACAGGTACGCGTGATTGACCCGGTTGTTCCGCAGCGCCTGCTGCAGCGGGTCGGTGACATGCTCCTGCCCGATGACCTCGGCAAAGGTCTCGGGTCGGTAGCGGCGGTACAGCGCGAGAGACGACACGCATACGAGGTTATAGGGGAGCACCGACAACCGGCCGCGCTCCGGAACCGGGCACCGTCCCACCGCAGGTCACAGCCTGGGCCCCGCCCCGCGCTCGGGAAAAAGCAAGGGCCCCCCACGCACCTGCCAGAGCCGACCTACCCTTGCTGCCTTCCGGCCCTGGGGGAGTTCAGTCAGATAGCACCGCGTGGGGGGCTGCCGAAAGAGTACCCGATCCGGACCGGTGGGAGGTACCTCGCCAGGGCTCACCGCGAGACGTCTCGCACCCCCCGCGAAGAGCCCTGGTCCGAGCCCCCGTCCGAGCCTCCGGAACGAGGTTCGCGAGCACCCTCCGCGGTCATGTAATGTTTGCGGCGGAGGATTCGCCTAGAGGCCTAGGGCGCACGCTTGGAAAGCGTGTTGGGGGCAACCCCTCACGAGTTCGAATCTCGTATCCTCCGCCAAGTGCCTCACCGGGCACTAAGTCGAAGGGCCCCGCTGCTTGCAGCGGGGCCCTTCGACGTGAGGGGCTGTTCTCAGGCCAGGGAGAACTTCTGGGCGGCGGAGCCGTTGCAGTCCCAGATCTGGAGGCGGGTGCCGTTGGCGGTGGCGCCCGAGGGGGAGTCGACGCAGCGGCCCGTGGTCGGGTTGGAGAGGGAGCCGTCGGCGCCTGGGACCCAGTTCTGGTAGCCGCCGCCGTTGCAGGTGGCGAGTTGGAGCTTGGTGCCGGCCGCGTTCGCGCCGCCGGCGATGTCCAGGCACTTGCCGAGGGTGCGCAGGGTCTGGCCGTTCCAGGTCCACTTCTGGTCCAGGGAGGTGGCCTGCTGGCAGTCCCACAGCTGGACGGCGGTGCCGTCGCCGCCGGTGTCGTCGCCCGCCACGTCCACGCACTTGCCGCCCGGACCGTAGATCGGGGTGCCGATGGCGAACTGCTGGGCGCCGGAGCCGTTGCAGTCCCAGATCTGCAGGCGGGTGCCGTTGGCGGTGGCACCGGAGGGTGAGTCGACGCAGCGGCCCGAGGCCGGGTTGCGCAGCGTGCCGTCGCTCTGGCGGAGCCAGTTCTGGTAGCCGCCGTTGTTGCACGTGGCGAGTTGCAGCTTCGTCCCGGCGGCGCTGTCGCCTCCGGCGATGTCCAGGCACTTGCCGAGGGTCTGGAGGGTCTGGCCGCTCCAGGTCCAGTGCTGGTCCTTGGCTCCCTGCTGGCAGTCCCACAACTGGACCGCGGTGCCGTCACCGCCGGTGTCGTCACCGGACACGTCCACGCACTTGCCGCCGGGACCGGTGATGGTCTGGCCGGTCACCGAACCGCCCCCGCCCCCGCCCCCGGAGCCCGGTCCCTTGTTGTACACGGCCACCGAGTCGACGACCAGCTTGCCGCCGGAGACCGTGGCCGCGTTCGGACCACCGCCGAAGGCGTCCGGGAAGCCGCCGCCGATCGCCAGGTCGTAGATGATGAAGAAGGGGTGGTCGACCGCGTCCGCCCAGGTCGTCGCGTCCACCTGGCTGGCGTTGACGGTGAAGAAGTTGTTGCCGTCGAGGTAGAAGCGGATCTGCTCCGGCGACACCGAGCGGTCGATCTCGGCGGCGTAGTCGTGGAAGCCGGTCTGGCAGCCGGAGCAGGCGCGTTCGCCGGAGCCGATGCCGGTCGACTCGTTGCACGGTCCGCCGGGGTTCACCCCGCAGTGCAGCGTGCTGAAGACGGAGCTGCGGCCGTTGATGTCCTCCATGATGTCGACCTCGCCGGACTTCGGCCAGGTCACACCGGAGCGCAGCGGGGCGCCGAGCATCCAGAACGCGGGCCAGTAACCAGCGCCGTTGGCGGTGGTGACGTTGGGCTGCTGGAGGACGGACTCGATGCGTACGACGCCGCCCGCCGCGGCGCCGAAGCCCGCCGACTGGGTCTCCACGCGCCCCGACGTCCACCCGGAGCGGGGGTCGGAGCCGGAGTGGAGTGCCTGGAGGACCAGGTGCCCCTGACCGTCGTAGTAGACGTTCGAGGTGCTGTTGGTCATGGTCTCGATCTCACCGGTGCCGAAGCTGCTGCCCGGCCCGGTGTCGTACTTCCACAGGTTCTGATCGATGCCGGTGCCGGAGGCACCGTTGAAGTCGTCGCTCCAGGTGAGCGTGAAGCCCGACGGCGTCGGGGGCACCGCCGCCTGGGCGTCCAGCGAGGCGACGGCGGTGGTCGCCGTCATGACCGCGACGACGGACACCAGGTTGAGAACTCTCCGCCATCTGCCGCGCCGCGGCTTGGTACATCTCGGGCGCATCTGTCCGACCTCCGTGGGGAAGGGGCGTGCTTGCGTGGGGGTCCGCTGTGACCTCTTCGGCGGGGCGCGCCCGGGCAGGTGACGCCGGGGCGCGTCAGCCCGCCCGGCGGGAACGAGCACCCGCCGAGTGTCATGTACACAGCTTGTCCACGGGGTTGGTACGGGACAAGGCTGCTGACAGGTCTAGTCCTTCGACTTTGCGAACCGTTGACGCCGAGCCGGGGCGGCGGCGCGACGACACGCCCTCAGCCGGAGACGACCCGGCGCCGCCTCCAGTCCAGCAGCGCCTCGACCCCGATGGTGAGGAGCAGCAGCACGACGCAGCACCCGAGACCGATCGCGCCGCCGATGGCCACGAAGCCCGGACGCGGATCCGTACACGCCAGAAGCGGCCGGCAGCCGACGGCCCGGGGTGCCGGCGGCGGTCCCGCCGACCGCAGGACGACAGCCACGCAGAGCACGGAGACGACGGCCCCGGCACCCAGCATGATCCACCGGACCCGTCGGCTCCCCCACCACGACAGGAGCCACCCCACGAGGATCACCGCCGGCAACGTGAAGACGTAGCCGAGGATCACGTCCACGCGGAGTCGCTCCGCGAGGTCGAGGTGCGGGCGGTCCGCCGCGGGGTGAGATGGTTGGCCATGGCGGTCAACGTACCGTCGGGGAACGGCGTTCGGCAGGTCACCCGCCGGTTTCCGCGCCCTCGCCTCCGCGGCTCTTCCCTTCACCGACGGACGTATCCCTCGGAGTCCCGCCCATGGGGCCGGAGTGCCACCCGGGGAGGGCAGGCTGGGCGGGACGCCTTAGGGTCGCGCGCATGAGTGAGGACAGCCGGGCGCCGGGCACCGCCGAACGCGAAGGCCGCACCTGTCTGCGATGTGACATCCCGCTGCGGAAGCGGCGCATACCCCGCCTGTTCTGCTCGGCCGGTCATGCGGCTCAGGGAGCGGCTGCGGGGGTGCTTTTCGTCTTCGCGGCCGAGCGGTTCGGGCTGCGCTTCGTTCTGCGGGTGGTGCGTGCGGCGCTCTACTTCGCCCACCTGCGGGGGTGGTTCGGGCTCCAGGACTGAGCCGGGTGGACAGCGCCGTCTGACTGGTGACGGGGCACATCGCATCACGCGAGAGCGGGCGCAGTGGCCCACGATCCCCGCCCCGAATTGGACCTCGCGGCCATGCCACCTCCGCCCATAGCGTCGCCCAATGACCATCGACGCGCCAACTCCCCAGTCTCCGACCCGAGTCGACTTCTACTTCGACCCCGCCTGCCCCTTCGCCTGGATCACCTCGCGGTGGATTCTCGAAGTGGAGCCGTTGCGGGGGCTCGACGTGCGGTTTCACGTCATGAGCCTGTATCTGCACAACGAGGGCAATGAACTTCCCGAGTGGTACCGGGACTTGGTGGACCGCTCGCTCGGGCCGGTCCGGGTCGCCGTCGCGGTGGGCGAGGCTCATGGCGAGGGCGTACTGCGGGAGTTGTACACCGCTCTCGGCAGCCGCATCCACGACAAGGGGAACAAGGACTTCGACGCCGTCACCCTGGAGGCGCTGGAAGAACTGAAGTTGCCCGCCGGACTGGCGGCGGCGGCGCGGAGCGCGGAGCACGACGACGCCCTGCGGCGCAGCCACGACGCGGGGAAGGATCCGGCCGCCGGTGGTTACGTGGGGACGCCCACCCTGCACATCGACGGTACGGCCTTCTTCGGGCCCGTGCTGAACAGCATCCCGCGGGGGGAGGAAGCGGCGCGGCTCTTCGACGCGGTGCGGACGCTCGCCGCGCACCCGGACTTCTTCGAGCTGAAGCGGGAGCGGACGGGGAGCCTCAGCTTCGGCTAGTTCGACCGGGCGCCGAGTCGTCGTACGCCCTCCGTCACGCCCGCCACCACCTCCTCCGGCGGTACGTCCCGCAGCCCCCGTGTCCGTGCCGTCAGGGGCAGTTCGATCTGTACGCCACCCTCCCGGGTCAGGTTCACCGGGTTGCTGGGGTGGAGGCCGCGCAGGCCGGAGGGGATGGCCGTCAGGTCCGTCACCGGTGTGAACGACGGGGTCAGGGTGCGCAGTGCCTCCGCCAGGATCTGCGCCGCCTCCCGGTTGGTCCCGCCCAGGAAGATCGCGTCGGGAGTCGCCGGTCTCAGATGACCGTGCAGGGAGATCGTCAGGGACACGGCGGACAGGAACGCCTCCAGTGTCCTCGACCGCGCCTTGGACAGGAGGTGGGACGAGATGTGCGTCCGGGGAGGCGCCGGCTGGGAAAAGGTCAGGCAGGTCGCACCCGTCCGCGCGGCCACCTCCTCCGCGAGTTCCGCCGTGCCGCCCTCCAGACCGCCGTGCAGGGCGAGGAGTCCGAGGCGGGAGTCGCGGGGCGTCAGACGCAGGACGAACTCCGTGCCGTCCAGCCGCAGCCGTTCGGTGGTCGTCTCCTCCCGGGCGGGCATCAGGCGGTCCCCCGCGCGCTCTCCCGTGTGTCCATCAGCGCACCACCCGCACCCGCCGCTCCACCGTCACCTGGTCCAGCTCCGACACCCGCACCGTCACCTTCATCGTCCACGTACCCGGCATCGGCAGGCTGAAGGTGTTCGCCGCCCAGTAGCCGCCGCGGTCGGTGACCTTGGTGTCCAGCGGGCCCAGGTCACGGCTGGGCAGGACAAAGGCGATCCGCAGCTCGGGTACGGAGGCGAAGCCGCCGTCGGGGCCGTAGACGACCGCCTGGACGGAGTTGGGGCCGACCCGGCCGGGGTCGAGGGTGATCTGGACCCGGCCACGGCCGCCGGTGGTGCCGGTGTCGAAGGGGATCGTGGTGACCGAGGCGGACGGAATGCCGGCGACACCCGACCCGGCCGGGCCCGCACCGGTCGCCGCCTCCTGTGCCGCGCGGCCCGGCAATGTGCTGGTCAGCAAGGTCGTCAGCACCAGGACCACCACCGCCACGGCCGCCTCCGCGAGCACCGAGCGCCGTAGGTACGTCAGCGTGAGCGAAGGGGAGAGCGGCTCGGGAACCGGGGAGACCGCGGGCGCCCCCGCCCCCTCCAGCACCCGCACCCGCTCCGCCGCCGGCCGCGCCAGGCTCGCCGTCCACACCCGCGACCACGCCGCCGCCAGGAGCAGCAGCGTCACCGCCGCCAGCTTCGCCAGCAGGATGCGGCCGTACGACGTGTCGGTGAGCGCCTGCCAGGAGCCGAGGCCGCGCCAGGACTGGTAGGTGCCGGTGATCACCAGGACGACGACCGAGGTCAGGGCCACGCGGGAGAAGCGGGTGACCACGCGCGGGGGCAGCGCCTCCGCGTCCTTCGCGCGGCGCAGGGTCAGCAGCAGGGCCGCCAGGCCGCCGAGCCAGGCCGCCGTGGCCAGCAGATGCAGGGTGGTGGAGGCGAGGGCGACCGGGACCTGGATGCCCGCCGAGGCGTGGTCGGAGGCGGACCAGGTGAGGGTGAGGGCCACCGCGAGAACGGCGGCGGACGTGAGGGCCGCCCGGCGCGGTATCCGGCGGCGCCGGTGCCGCAGGGTCAGGACGCCCGCCGCCGCGACGAGCAGCAACAGCAGGCGGAGCAGGAGCAGTTCTCCCGGGCGGGTGGTCACCGTGCGGGCGAGGGTGGCGAAGGCGTTGGACGGAGCCGTGCCCTCCTCGTACGGCCCCCGCAGCAGAAGCAGCGCCAGCGTCGTGCCGAGCAGCGTCCACGCGCCCACCAGGAGCAGCGGACGCAGATGGTCCCGGCTCGGCGGGCGGCAGTACGCCGCGAACGCGGCCGTGCCGAGCAGCAGGGCCATCGCCAGGTACGCGAGGTAGCGGGCGATGTTGTAGAGGCCGGCGGTGGTCTGGTTCTCGGTGCGGTCGGGGAGGGCGGTGACCGGGGTGGCCGTGCGCTCGCCGACCGAGAAGGTGAGGGCGCCGGAGACGGGGTGGCTGTCGGCCGAGACCACCCGCCAGGCGACCGTGTAGGTGCCCTTGCCGAGGCGCGCGGGGAGGGTGATGCGGGCGGTGTCGGAGTGGCCGGGGGCGTGGCCGGCCTCGCCGGTGCGCAGACGGTGGTTGCGGGGGTCGTAGACGCGGAAGGAGTCGGTCAGCAGGCCGACCGACTCGCTGAAGGTCAGGGTCAGCTCGCGCGGGGCCCGCTGGAGAACCGTTCCGTCGGCCGGGTCGGAGCCCCGCAGCGTGGCGTGCGCGGAGGCGGGGACGGCGGCGCCGAGCACGAGCAGGACGAGGGCGGCGCAGGCGGTGAGCGCCCCGCGCAGCGCGCCGAACGGCGCCTTGAACCCCGGCATCCGGCGCCGCCGCCGCTCCTCACCACGCACGTCGTCCGCCCTCCGCATCCCGCGCGTGACCGTGTGTCCCGCGTGTCCCGTTACGTACGGACGCCGGTGGCGTCGCGCTCACACGGTAACGGTGCCGCTTCCGGGGGCGAACGCCGTCTCCCGGGTCAGGAAGGCCAGTTGGGCCCGCTTCTCGGGGAGGTACACGTCCGGGAGGTCGATCTCCGGGAGGACGACCTCGGGTCCGGTGGTGAAGCCCTGGCGGGCGAAGCGGGCGATGGCCTTGGTGTTGCGGACGTCCGGGTCGACCACCACGCGCTCGCGGTCGAGCACGACCAGGACGTACGTCGCGATCGCGGTCAGCAGGGCGGAGGTCCAGCCGGGGCGGTGGCCGTCCGTTCCGGCGGGGGCGAGCAGGAGGTGGACGCCGATGTCGCCGGGTCGGACCTCGTACACCTCGCTGACGCGGTCGGCGGCGGGTTCGTAGGTCTGGAGCAGGGCGACGGGTGCGCCGTCCTTGGTGACGAGGTGCGCGTGGTGGGTGGGAAGTCCGGCCATGTGAGCGTAGATCTGCACCACTTGGGCCTGGGTGAGGCCGTTCATGCCCCAGAACGCCGCGCGTTCCTCGCTGACCCAGGAGTGGACGACCTCGGCGTCGGCGGCCGGGTCAAGGGGGCGGATGCGGACGGTGCCGAAGCCGGGGAGGGGTTGCTCGAAGGCGTTCTGATCAGTCATCGAAGTCCTCGTGGTCTTCCGTGTGTTCGAGGGTGAGGAGGGTCCAGTCGGTGACCACGGGGGCCAGTTCTCCCGTGAGCCACATGGGGAGTTGGTCGCGGTGGTGGTCGCTGCCGGGCACGCCGTCCGCGCCGAAGGGGACGACCCACCGGCTGTTGGCACGGTCGGCCAGGTCCCAGACGTAGCGGGCGGCGGGGCCCCGGCCCGCGAGGTCGGTGATGCCGGGAACGGCGGAGGTGCACAGCACGCAGTCGTGGTCGCCGGCGAGGCCGGGCTCGCCCTGCGGCGCGCCGGGCAGCGCGCGCCATGGGGCGAGGCGGTGGGTGTCGGACCAGGGTCCGGCGGGGGGTGCGGCGGCGACCTCCTCCAGTGCGGCACGTACGGCGCCGTCGCGGTCGATGCCATACAACTCCTTTGCGCATAGCAGGTGTTCGAGGGCGTAGCCGATGCGCGCGGTGAGGGACATCCAGGGGAGGAGGACCTCGGGGTAGGCGGGCGGTTCGGTGAGGGCGGCGAGGGCCGGGTGGGCGGCGAGGCGTCGGACGACCGCCGAGCGGAGCGCCGCGTAGGCCGCCGCGTCGGTGCTGTCGGCGTCCATGTGCCGGTCCCATGAGTGGAGTTGGTCGCGCAGGGCGGCCGCCTCGGGGGTGAGTCCTTCGAGTGCGGCGGCGCGGTCGAGGAGCGCGCCGGTCGAGCCGAGGTGGGTGTCGGTGTGGATGCGGGGCAGTTCGGCGGCGGACCAGACGCGGCGCTCCTGGAGCAGGGCGTGGATGCGGTCGGCGCGGTGCGGGGCGGCGAACTCGACACCGAGCGCGGTGGCGAGGCCGCGCTGGTTGGCCATCACCGCGGTGCCGTCCGTGAGTGGGACGTGCGGGGTCTCCAGCCAGCCGTTCCACTCGTGGCCGGGCTCCCAGGCGGGCACCAGACGGCGCCGGTTGGCCTCGGAGCGCGCCGGTACCCGGCCGGCGACCCGGTGCAGCAGGCCGCCCTCGGTGTCGGCGGCCTGGACGACGTTGACCGGCTCGGCCCAGGCGTTCAGGGCGTCGTCCACGTCGTCCACGGTGCGGGCGCGCAGCAGCGGGAGCAGGGCGCCGAAGCCGAGGTCCTCGGTGACGCGGGGCGGGTAGCGCAGGGCGAGGGCGGTGGGCGATTCCGGCTCGGGGGAACCGGATTCGAGCCCTTCCGGGCCGCCCGCGACGACCGGGCCGCGCTCGGTCTCGACGACCTCGATCTCCACCGGGGACTCGCCCGCCACCTCGACCGACTCGGTGTGCCGGGCGGCGCGCCGCCACTCGCCGTCGGGGCCGAGGGCCTGGACGCCCGCGCCGGTGCGGCGCAGCCGCTCGCGGTAGAGGTCCTGGTAGTCGGCCATGGCGTTGGTGATGGCCCAGGCGACCGTGCCGGTGTGTCCGAAGTGGGCGATGCCGGGGACGCCCGGGACGGCGATGCCGACGACGTCGAACTCGGGGCAGGACAGGCGGATCTGCTGGTAGACGCCGGGGTCCTCGATGAAGCGGTGCGGGTCTCCGGCGATCAGGGGGAGACCGGTGTCGGTGCGGTCCCCGGCGAGGAGCCAGCCGTTGCTGCCGGAGGTGCCGGGACCGTCGGTGGCGAACAGGCCGACCGCCTCGGGGCCGAGGTGCCGTATCGCCTCCTCGCGCCAGAGCTTGGCCGGGAAACCGGCGAAGAGGATGTGCGTGGCGAGCCAGACGCCGAGCGGGGTCCAGGGCTCCCAGCGGCCCGGTTCGAGTCCGGCGCGGTCGAACTCCGGTGTGCGGGCGGCGCCTTCGGACAGGCCCGCGTTGACCCCTTCCACGTACGCGCGCACCCAGTCGGCCGTCTCCGCCTCGCGTCTCTCCAGTGCGGCGAAGCAGCGTCTCGCGGTGTCGTCGAGGCGGGCGCGCCGGGCGAACACGTCCCATGACAGCGCGGGGGCGCCGAGGAAGGAGGCGGAGGTGCCCTGGGCGCGGTGCCGTTCGACCTCCAGCTGCCAGGCGCGGTCGCGGGCGGTCACCCGGCCCTGGGCGCGGGCGAGTTCGCGTGCGGTCGTGGCCCGCAGATGGGGGATGCCCCAGGCGTCGCGGTAGGTCTCGGTGGTCACCCTGGAGCACCCCTTTGCTTTAGGTTAGGCTTGCCTAACTTAACCGTTGGGTGAGGAATCGTACGCGAGGGGTGGAGTGGCGATGGGCCAGGGGCGAGGCTGGGAGGGAGCGGTCCTCAAACTGCTGCGGGCGAAGGACTTCACGTTCACGGTCACCGGCGCCGAGGACGTGACCCCGCACTACCGGCGGCTGCGGCTGACCGACGGCGGGCTGCTCGCCGCGACCGGCGTCCACCCCACCATGTGGGTCCGCCTGTGGTTCTCCGACCACGGCCGCCCCCACCAGCGGGCCTACACCCTGGTCGACCCCGAACCGCAGACCGGCACCTTCGCCCTGGAGTTCGCGCTGCACGACGGCTGCGCCTCGGACTGGGCGCGGGCGGCGAAGGCGGGCGACACCATCGAGGCGACCGTCCAGGGCACGGGCTTCGAGCACCCGGACCCGGCGCCGTCCCACCTGGCGATCATCGGGGACACGGCATCGCTGCCCGCGATCAACTCGCTGCTGGGCGAGCTGGGTTCGGTCCCGGCGACCGTCTGGTTCGAGGGGACGCGCGACGGGCTGCCCTCCGCCGCCGACCCCGACCGGCACCACTTTCACGAGGTCCCCCGCCAGGGAGCGGGCGCCCACCTGGTCGAGCGGGTCCGCGCCGAACTGCCCGAGGTCCTCTCCACCACCGAGGACCCGTACGTCTGGATCGCCTGCGACACGAGGACGACGCGCGCGCTCGGCACGTACGTCCGCAGGGAACTGGGGCTGCCGAAGACCCGGGTGCACGCGCTGGGGTACTGGCGCGCGGACTGAGACGGCGCGGCGGGCGCCCGCGCGGGATCATCGGTCCATGGACGTCACCCTGCACCTCGCCCAGGACCCGGCCGCCGACGCGCTGCTCGGCCGCAGTCCGCTCGCCGCGCTCGTCGGGATGCTGCTCGACCAGCAGATCCCGATGGAGTGGGCGTTCAAGGGCCCCGAGACCATCGCGCGGCGCATGGGCGCCGACGACCTCGACGCGCACGAGATCGCCGCCCGCGACCCCGAGGCGTTCGCCGCGCTCCTCTCCGAGAAGCCGGCCGTACACCGCTACCCCGGCTCGATGGCCAAGCGTGTCCAGACCCTCTGCCAGTACCTGGTCGAGCACTACGACGGCGACGCCGAAGCGGTGTGGCAGGGCGTCGACACCGGCGCCGCCCTCCTCAAGCGCCTGGAGGACCTCCCCGGCTTCGGCAAACAGAAGGCCCAGATCTTCCTCGCCCTCCTCGGCAAACAGCTCGGCGTACGCCCCTCCGGCTGGCGCGAGGCCGCCGGCGCCTACGGCGAGGAGGAGTCCTACCGCTCCGTCGCCGACATCACCGGCCCGGACTCCCTCGCGAAGGTGCGCGCGCACAAGCAGGAGATGAAGGCGGCGGCCAAGGCCGCGAAGGCGGCGAAGACCGGGAAGTAGCCCTGGCCCGCAGGCTGCTCCCGAGTGGCGGAATTCGGCTGCTCGGTCCAAGCATGGAACATGACCGAGTCACCGAGCGAAGGCCCCGTCAGGGGCAACGCCTATGACGACGCGAAGGGCCCCGCGAGCCCGACGCCGAGCGGGGCGCCGCGTACCGACGCGGCTGCCCGGACCGAGCAGGGGAGGCATCCCGAGGCGGAGGCGCCGTTCGAGGGGCCGTTGCACGCGCTGTCCCAGGCGGCCTGGCAGGTGGTGCTGCTGACCGGCATCGCCTCGCTGATCCTGGGCATCCTGGTGCTGGTCTGGCCCGCTGCCACGCTGCTGGCGGTGGGCGTGCTGTTCGGCGTGTACCTGCTGGTCAGCGGTGTGTTCCAGTTGGTCTCCGCCTTCGGCACGCACAAGAAGACCTCGCTGCGGGTGCTGGCCTTCATCAGCGGTGCCCTGTCGATCGTGCTGGGTCTGTTCTGCTTCCGCGGACCGATGCAGTCGATCCTGCTGCTCGCGCTGTTCATCGGCATCGGCTGGCTGATCCGGGGCGTCACGCAGACCATGGCCGCCATCTCCGACACCAACATGCCCGCCCGGGGCTGGCACATCTTCCTGGGCATCGTCACCTTCATCGCGGGCATCGTCCTGATCGACTCCCCCTTCGAGTCCATCGCCGTGCTGACCCTGGTCGGCGGCTGGTGGCTGATCGTGGTGGGCATCGTCGAGATCATCACGTCGTTCAGCATCCGGAGCCGGGCGAAGAAGATTCCCCGGACGGTGTGACCCCGCTGCGGCGGGGTGCCGGGGCGAGGCCGTCAACCTCGCCCCGCACTCGTACGCCGTGCGGGCGGATCTGCCCCGGTTCTGGATGAGCCACCGGTGTCACGTGGGCACATGGCCCTCCGTGAGCACCGCAGCAGACCGAGCCCGCAGCCTTCGCCCGCTGTCGCGGGTCCTTCTGCTGCTGCTCGTCCTGCTGGTGCCCCACGTGCAGGCGCCCCAGGCGGCACCCGCACCGGGCGCGACCACCGTCGCGGAGTGTGAACACGAGGTCCCCCTCACCCCGTCCCGGAGCGTCGGCCGGACCGTGGGACGGCCGGACGCCCCCGCCCTCACACCCGCTCCCGAGGACGCGGCACCGAGCGCACCCCGTGCCCGCCCCACGCCCGCCACTCCCTCCCCCGCGCCCCGGCCCCGCACGGTCGTCCTGCGCTGCTGACAGAACTGCTCGTCACCCGAGGACCGTTCTGCCGGCACGACGCGAGGAACACAGCCATGCCCATCGACCCGTACGCGATCCTGCGCGCCCTGCTGCGCGCGGAGGCCCGGCGCAGCAGCCGGCCCCGGCCGGACAGCGAGGCACCCCGTCAGCCGCAGCGGCCCCCGGAGGGGGACCGCCGCTGACACCGGCACGGCAGGGACGGCGGGGGCGGGCTACCGCCTCCGCCGAGCCGTGCCGAACAGCGACCGCGTGATCTCCCGCCCCAACTGCGTGCCGACCGAACGCGCCAGGGACTTGAACATCCCGCTCCCGACGACCTGTTCCACCAGCGAGGGCTCCTCGGCCGGGGCCTTCTTCCGCCCGCCCCTGGCTTCGCCCTTCCCGGCCGGAGGCTTCGCCGCCTCCCGCGCGCCCAGCCGCTCGTAAGCCGATTCCCGGTCCACAGCCTGTGCATAACGTTCGTACAGCGGCGAATCCCGGACCGCCCGGTCCAGTTCCGTCGCGTCCACCGGGCCCATCAGGGACTCGGGGGCGCGCAGCCGGGTGGCCGCGACCGGAGTCGGGGCACCGGTCTCGCTGAGGACGGTCACCACCGCCTCGCCCGTGCCGAGCCCGGTGAGCAGTTCCTCCAGGTCGTACGGCGAGTCGGGGAACGTCTTCACCGTCGCCTTCAGCGCCTTCCGGTCGTCGGGGGTGAAGGCGCGCAGCGCGTGCTGGACGCGGTTGCCGAGCTGGCCGAGCACGTCGGAGGGGACGTCCTTCGGGGTCTGGGTGACGAAGAAGACGCCGACACCCTTGGAGCGGATCAGCCGCACGGTCTGCGTGATGGCGTCGAGGAAGGCGTCCGAGGCGTCGTGGAACAGCAGATGCGCCTCGTCGAAGAAGAACACCAGCTTCGGCTTGTCCAGGTCGCCCGCCTCGGGCAGGTCGTGGAAGAGGTCGGCGAGGAGCCACATCAGGAAGGTGGAGAAGAGGACCGGCTTGTCCTGTACGGCGGCCAGTTCGAGGACGGAGACGACACCGCGTCCGTCCGGCGCCGTCCGCAGCAGCTCGGCCGTGTCGAACTCGGGCTCCCCGAAGAAGTCCGCCATGCCCTGCGCCTCGAACGCGGTCAGGGAGCGCAGGATGACCCCGGCCGTGGCGGTGGACAGGCCGCCGATGCCCTTCAGCTCGGGCTTGCCCTCGTCGGAGGTGAGGAAGGCGACGACCGCGCGCAGGTCCTTGAGGTCGATCAGCTCCAGGCCCTTGGTGTCGGCGTAGTGGAAGATCAGCCCGAGGGACTGCTCCTGGGTGCGGTTCAGCCCCAGCACCTTGGACAGCAGCACCGGGCCGAAGCTCGTGACCGTGGCGCGGACGGGGATGCCGTGGCCGATCCCGCCGAGCGCCAGGAACTCCACGGGGAAGCCGGCCGGCGTCCACTCCTGGCCCGTCTCGGCGGCGCGTGCGGCGACCCGGTCGCCGCCGGGTCCGGGCCGGGAGATTCCGGAGAGGTCGCCCTTCACGTCCGCGAGGAACACCGGAACGCCCTGCGCCGAGAGCTGTTCCGCGACGAGCTGGAGCGTCTTGGTCTTGCCGGTGCCGGTGGCGCCCGCGACCAGCCCGTGCCGGTTGAGCATCGGCAGCGGGACGCGGACCCGCGCGCCGGGGTGGCAGGCGCCGTCCCACAGCAGGGCGCCCAGATCGAGGGCGGGGCCGGTGAAGGCGTACCCGGCCGCGATCCGCCGGGCCGGAGCCGCAAGTGCCGCGTCCCCGCCCGCCGTCCCCTCACCCGTCGCTCCGTCACCTGCCGTACTTTCACCCGCCGTTCCACCGTCCGCCGTCGCGCCGTCGGTCCCCGGGTCGGTCATCTTGAGGCCCCTGTCCCCGCTGGTCTCGTCCCCGATCGTCTCCGATCGTCTCCGGTATGCCACCTTTGTCATGCCTTGCCATGACGTGCCGTGGCTTTTTCAGCGTCGCACTACGCCGCCATGGCTGCGCCCGGAACGTCTGGGCCGGTAGGCTTTCCGTGTGATCTTCAAGCGCATCGGAAACGGCCGGCCGTACCCCGACCACGGCCGGGAGAGCACCCGGCAGTGGGCGGACGTCGCGCCGCGCCCGGTCCGCCTCGATCAGCTCGTGACCACCAAGCAGCAGCTCGACCTCGAGACGCTGCTCGCCGAGGACTCGACGTTCTACGGCGACCTCTTCGCCCACGTCGTGAAGTGGCAGGGCGACCTCTATCTGGAGGACGGGCTGCACCGCGCGGTCCGCGCCGCCCTGCAGCAGCGTCAGGTGCTGCACGCGCGCGTGCTCGAACTCGGCTGAGCACCCCGGCGAACGCGCCTGAGCCACCCCGGCGGACTCCCCCGAGCCGGCCCGACGGCCCTGCTCGGTACCGGTGTTAGCCCATTTGGGTTGGGCTGTACTCCGTCTGCTGATCATCTAATAGGCATCCCAGCCGCGGCGCACTACGCTGCGGCTCATGAGTATGCTGACTCCCCCCGGCATGGGCGGCAAGTACCGGATCACGGGGGAGACATACCCTCGGATGCGCCCGCCCCGGCGGCGGGGCAGGCTCGTCGCCGCCGCCGTGGCGTCCGTCGCCGCACTGGGCCTGGTCGGCTGGGGCACGCTCCAGCTCGTCGACGTCTTCACGGGCCACCGGCACGCCTCGAACGCCGCGTCCGCCGCCTGCCTCAAGAAGGCGAGCCCGGCTCCCGTCAAGGCGCTGCCCAAGCCCGGCACCATCACGGTGAACGTCTACAACGCGACCACGCGCGCGGGGCTCGCCAAGCAGACCGCCGACGAGCTGAAGAAGCGCGGCTTCAAGATCGGCGACGTGGGCAACGCGAGCAAGGACTTCGACAAGAAGGTCAAGGGCGCCGGCGTCCTGCTCGGACCCGCCACCGCCCTCGACACCTCGCTCCCCGTGCTCGGCACGCAGCTCACCGGCGCCGAGCGCCGTACCGACGCGGCCCGCAAGGGTGCCGCGCTCGACCTGATCATCGGGGACGCGTTCAAGACCCTGGACCAGCGCACGGCCGCCGACCAGGCGGTGGTCAAGCTGACCGAACCCGCGCAGACGGCGGCCGTGGTGAAGAAGGACAAGAAGGACTGCTGAGCCCGGCCGGCGACGGCCGGGAGCGGGGGTACTACTCGGCCGCGCCGTAGAGACGGTCGCCCGCGTCACCCAGACCCGGGACGATGTAGCCGTTCTCGTTGAGGTGGTCGTCCACGGCCGCGGTGACCACGGTGACCGGGGTGTCGGCCAGCTCGCGCTCCATGACCTCGACGCCCTCGGGGGAGGCCAGCAGGACCACGGCGGTCACGTCGTCGGCGCCGCGCTTGATCAGCTCCTGGATCGCGGCGACCAGGGTGCCGCCGGTGGCCAGCATCGGGTCGAGCACGTAGACCTGGCGGCCGGAGAGGTCCTCCGGCATCCGGGAGGCGTACGTCTCGGCCTGCAGCGTCTCCTCGTTGCGGATCATGCCGAGGAAGCCCACCTCGGCGGTCGGCAGCAGCCGGACCATGCCGTCCAGCATGCCGAGACCGGCGCGCAGGATCGGCACCACCAGCGGACGCGGGCGGGCGAGCTTCACCCCGGTGGTCCGCGCGACCGGCGTCTGGATGTCGACGGCCTCGGTGCGCACGTCCCGCGTGGCCTCGTACGCGAGCAGGGTGACCAGCTCGTCGGCGAGACGGCGGAAGGTGGCGGAGTCGGTGCGCTGGTCGCGCAGCGTGGTGAGCTTGTGAGCGACCAGAGGGTGGTCGACGACGTGGAGACGCATGTCTCTAACAGTAACCGCGCCCCGCTCCCGCCTCGCATCGCGCGCCGTCCGCAAGGCCCGGCAGCCACCGTCGCCGCGGGCCGAACCTCCCGCCGCCGGGCCACGATCGAGGACCTGGGCGCGCACCCGAGCACGCCGAAACCCGCACCGAACCACCCACCGGACCACCTCCCCGCGCCCCGAGGCACAGGCCTCCGGTCCCCGGCGCTTGCGGCCCCCACGGCCATTCCCACGCCCCGGCCACAGGGCCGGACCGGATCAGCTCCCGCACCGCACCATCGACCCCCACCGACCACCAGACGCCCGCACCGCCCACACCCACCACCCGCCCCGCAGCAACCCCGCCGAAGCGCACCCGCCACACACTCCCCGCCCCGAGCCCAGCGCAGCGCCCCCGCGCCACGCCACGCCCCTGTGAACGTTCCGTCGGCGGGCCTCCGCGGCGTACGGTCCTGTCTGCAAGGCCGTGGGAAAAGCCCCGGTGAGCAGGACCGTGTCCGCCCCGCCGTGACGGGAGGGCGGGCGTGGGTAGGTGCCCGGAAAGCCGCGTACGATCCGCAGGTGGCGGCGACGGGCGTGCTGTGGACGCACGATCGGAACAGCAAGACACAGGGAGCCGAAGACGTCCCCTGACGGACTTGTTTCTGCCACGATTCCCAGTGGGCGGACCCCGGGGCGACAACCCCTCCCGCCCAGAGACCTCCGCCGGGGGGATCGCCAACCGGCACGCCTATGACCAGTGGGAGAGTCACGGTGTACTTCGCCGCACTGCTCGCGCGCACCGAAGACGGGTGGGAAGCGAGCGACACGGAGCTCGACGATGTGGAGACCCTGTCCGATCTGGCCGACCTGGCCCGCGAGTCCTCGCCCGAGGAGGACACGGTCCTCGTCCTGATCGAGCAGGAGGACTCCTGGTTCGGCGTCGTCCGCGTGGACGGCGAGGAGGACCCGCGTATCTACGTCTCGGACGCGGCCGCCGCCGCCCGCAGCGCGTACGGCGAGCTGCTGCTCACCGACGAGCTGCTGGGCCGCGAACCGGGCGCGGACGACGGCCCCGACCTGGACTCGCTGGACCTCGACGGCACAGAGGACGGCGAGAACGAGGAGGACGACGACGGCGAGGACACCCCCTCCGCCGACGCCGTTCCGCACAGCCCCGTCGGCGACCGCGAGATCCTCGACGACCTCGGCATCGGAGAGAAGGAACTGCGCGCGCTCGGTGCCGACGACGCGCTCGGTGCGATCGCCGAGGCGCTCGGCGCCTCGGAGGTGCTGGAGACCGTCCGCTGACCGCCCCCGAAGAGACGCGGGGCGTGCCCGACCCGGTGCGCGCTCCCTGGGAAACCGCGATGCGGCTCGCCCTGGCCGAGGCCGAGCGGGCCGCGCTCGGCGGGGACGTCCCCGTCGGCGCCGTCGTGCTGTCCCCGGACGGTACGACGGTGCTGGCCACCGGGCACAACGAGCGCGAGGCCACCGGCGACCCCACGGCCCACGCCGAGATCCTCGCGCTGCGCCGGGCCGCCCGGGTGCTCGGCGAGTGGCGGCTGACCGGCTGCACGCTCGTCGTCACCCTGGAGCCCTGCACGATGTGCGGCGGCGCCCTCCAGCAGTCCCGGCTCGACCGGGTGGTCTACGGCGCCCGGGACGACAAGGCGGGCGCGGCCGGCTCGCTGTGGGACGTGCTGCGCGACCGGCGCCTCAACCACCGCCCCGAGGTGATCGAGGGCGTCCTGGCCGACGACTGCGGACGGCTGCTCACGGAGTTCTTCCGGGGCCGCTGACCGGGGCGGGACCGGTCACCGCGCCCCTGTCCCGGGACCCCGCGAGAACCGATTTCAGACCATGCCCCACTGTGCTGTAAGGTCTCCCTCGGTAGCGTGTCCGAGCGGCCGAAGGAGCTCGCCTCGAAAGCGAGTGTGGCGCAAGTCACCGAGGGTTCAAATCCCTCCGCTACCGCCGAAGAAAGGGCCCCGTCGAGAGACGGGGCCCTTCGTGCGTCAGGCTCCGGACGCCAAGTGCCAAGGTGGTGGCGCCCGTTGATCCCCAAAAAAGATCGTGACGGTTACACTCGCCGCTTGCAGCAGGGGCCCGTGGGGCCGAGGGACAGGGGAGGGCCGCGGTGGCGGTGAACGCGAAGAAGATCATCGTGTACGCGCTCGTGGTCTTCGCGCTGTACGTGATCATCACGGACCCGGCCAAGGCGGCGGGCTATGTCCAGATAGTCTTCGAGGGCATATCGGACGCGGCCGGGTCCATAGGCGACTTCATGACCTGGGCCGCCAACGGCGGAAAGAGCTGAGGTACATCCCATGATCCGGCACCTGGTCCTCTTCAAGCTCAACGACGGGGTCGAGCGCGACGACCCCCGGGTGATCGCCGGTGCCGCCGCGTTCGAGGAGCTGGGCGGGCTGGTCCCGGAGCTGCGCTCCTGGGAGTGCGGCTGGAACCTCTCCGACCGCCCCATCGCCTACGACTTCGCGATCAACTCCTCGGTCGAGGACACCGCCGCGCTGCAGCGCTACATCGACCATCCCGCCCATCAGGCGGGCGTCGCCCTGTGGCGGGAGTTCGCCACGTGGGTGATCGCCGACTACGAGTTCTGAGGCGGCCCGCCAACCTCACGGCCCCTCGCCCCCAGCCCTCCGCCACCGACGGCGGGGGGCTTTTCGGCGTTTCCGGATACCCGAGTTGGGGGCGTTTGAGCCCAACACGACGTGATGCGGTGCTTGCACACAGTGCACATGTCTTGTGATGCTATGACCGCTTTTGACGGATGATTGACCGATGAAGAGGTGGCGTTGACCGTGTCGGCCAGTTCTGCGCCGCCCCAGGCGGAGGCACCCGCCCCCGCCCCGGCACCCCCCGAACAGCCCGCACCCGAGAAGCGCCGGGGCGCCGACACCCGCGCCCTCACCCAGGTCCTCTTCGCCCAGCTCAAGGACCTGACGCCGGGCACTGCGGAGCACACCCGGATCCGCGGCGCCCTCATCGAGGCCAACCTCCCGCTCGTGCGCTACGCCGCCGCCCGTTTCCGCTCGCGCAACGAGCCCATGGAGGACGTGGTCCAGGTCGGCACCATCGGCCTGATCAACGCCATCGACCGCTTCGACCCCGAGCGGGGCGTGCAGTTCCCGACGTTCGCGATGCCGACCGTGGTGGGCGAGATCAAGCGGTACTTCCGCGACAACGTCCGCACCGTCCACGTACCGCGCCGGCTGCACGAGCTGTGGGTACAGGTGAACAGCGCCACCGAGGACCTCACCACCGCCATGGGCCGCTCCCCCTCCACCGCCGAGATCGCCGAGCGGCTGCGGATCAGCGAGGAGGAGGTGCTGTCCTGCATCGAGGCCGGGCGGTCGTACCACGCCACCTCACTGGAGGCCGCCCAGGAGGGCGACGGGCTGCCCGGGCTGCTCGACCGCATCGGCTACGAGGACCCCGCCCTCGACGGCGTGGAACACCGCGACCTGGTCCGCCACCTCCTCGTCCAGTTGCCCGAGCGGGAGCAGCGCATCCTCCTGCTCCGCTACTACAGCAACCTCACCCAGTCACAGATCAGCGCGGAGCTGGGTGTCTCCCAGATGCACGTCTCGCGACTCCTCGCGCGCAGCTTCCAGCGGCTCAGATCCGCCAACCGGATCGAGGCATGACCGGCGCACGGGAGCACAAAGCCGAAAACCGCAGGTAGCGCGCGTTCGCAAGCAGGAGCGAACGATCACCGTCCGGAGCGAATCACGCATCCGGTCCGATGCCGACAGTTGTGCGCCGAAAGCCCGTCAGACCGCCTTCTTCCAGGGGCGATTGACGTCTCACGTGTCGACATGTCACTTCAGCGCGTTGCCGACATGTGACATTCTGCGGGAAGCGCGTTTGCCGAGGCTCCGGCTCCGGTATTCAGGTGAAGGTCGCGTTGCCTCCAGGCAGCGCGCCGACCGTCCCGCGACCCAAAGGGGGTGGCATGTCCGCAGAACAGGGCAGCTCGAAGGTGCTCACGCCCACGAAGAGCGAGGCAGCGCCCAAGAAGCTCGACGCTCTCGACGTCCTCGACACCTTCGAGGGCACCACGGCTCTCGACGCCGCGCCCGCGGCGGCGGCCGCCCCGGCCCCCGTCCCGGAGACGGCCGACCTCGACACCCGCACCCTCTCCCGCTCCCTGTTCCTGCGCCTTGCCGCGCTCTCCGAGGACAGCCCCGAGCGCGCCTACGTCCGCGACACCCTCATCGAGCTGAACCTCCCGCTCGTGCGGTACGCGGCGGCCCGCTTCCGCTCGCGCAACGAGCCGATGGAGGACATCGTCCAGGTCGGCACCATCGGCCTGATCAAGGCGATCGACCGCTTCGACTGCGAACGGGGCGTGGAGTTCCCGACGTTCGCGATGCCGACGGTCGTGGGCGAGATCAAGCGGTTCTTCCGCGACACCTCGTGGTCGGTGCGGGTGCCGCGCCGGCTCCAGGAGCTGCGCCTGGCGCTGACCAAGGCCAGCGACGAGCTGTCCCAGCGCCTGGACCGCTCCCCGACCGTGCCGGAACTCGCGGCCGCGCTCGGGGTCTCCGAGGAGGACGTGGTCGACGGCCTCGCGGTGGGCAACGCCTACACGGCGTCCTCGCTGGACTCCCCGGCCCCCGAGGACGACGGCGGCGAGGGCTCGCTGGCCGACCGCCTCGGCTACGAGGACACGGCGCTGGAGGGCGTGGAGTACCGCGAGTCGCTGAAGCCGCTGCTGGCCAAGCTGCCGCCGCGCGAGCGCCGGATCATCATGCTGCGGTTCTTCGCGAACATGACGCAGTCGCAGATCGGTGAGGAGGTCGGGATCTCCCAGATGCACGTGTCCCGGCTGCTCACCCGCACCCTCTCCCAGTTGCGGGAGGGCCTGGTCGCCGACTGAGCGACCGGCCGAGGACGCGGAAAAGACGGCGGCGTGGAGCGATTCGCTCCACGCCGAGTCCGCCACATCGGGTGAGTCGGAGGGGCTCCTGACGGAGCCCGTCCCTTAACCGAGCGCCAGCCACGCCACCGCGGCGACGACGACCACGGCCACGACGACGCCGATGATCAGACCGACGCGCGGACCGGACGAGGCCGCCTGCTGCTGGGCGGGCGGAGGAGCGTCGTCGACGAACGCGCGGAACATCTGGGTGCTGCCGGCGGGGTCGTAATTGCCCTGCGGGCCCTGGGTGTTAGCCATGGGCCGAGACACTAGCGAATCCCCGGTTGCGGCCCAAGTGCGGGGCCACCGGGACAGACGCGGGCACGTCACCCGCAGCCACCTGCGTATTTACGATCGCAATACTTGCCTTTGCCAAGTTTTTGCGCCGGACCACCCCTCTTTATTTGCCTGTGGCAACCAAACACTCTTATGGTTGCCCAAAGCAACGAATACGGGAGGTGTGATGGCCGAGCAGGCGCAGTTCGAGGAACTGGCACGTCAGCTCAGTGCCGTCGGCGCCGTGAAACGCGACATGGGGCGCATTCTGCCCCCGGACTGCCCGGCCGGCTCCGCCGCCGTGCTGACGCTGCTCGGCCGCCACGGAGCCATGCGCATGAGCAAGCTCGCCGAGCTGCTCGCCGTGGACATGTCGGTCACGAGCCGGCATGTCGCGCACGTCGCGGCCCGCGACTGGATCGAACGGTCGCCGGACCCCGCCGACAAGCGCTCGCGCATCCTGCGCCTGACGCCGGCCGGAGCACGACAGCTCGAGGAGCTGTCGCTGCGGTCCAGCCGGCTGCTGGCCGAGCGGCTGAGCGACTGGACCGACGACGAGGTCGGCCAGCTCATCCGGCTGATGACCCGGCTGCGCGCGTCCTTCGGGGACTGCCGCAGCGGGCTGCCGAGACAGGGCGCCCCCGTAGTCGAAGAAACCACCCGTACACCCGCGAACACGTAAGAAAAGGAAGCCCATGGCAACGACCACACCGGCCGGTGTGCGGGCTCACGCCAAGCACGGGGGAGGCGCCGACCACGCCCCGATGACGCACCGGCAGATCATGGAGGCGCTCTCCGGGCTGCTGCTCGGCATGTTCGTGGCGATCCTGTCGTCCACGATCGTCTCCAACGCCCTGCCCCACATCATCGGAGACCTCGGCGGCGGCCAGTCCGCCTACACCTGGGTGGTCACCGCCGCCCTGCTGTCGATGACCGCGGCCACTCCCCTGTGGGGCAAGCTCGCCGACCTGTACAGCAAGAAGGCGCTCGTCCAGATAGCCCTGGTCATCTACGTCGTCGCCTCCATGGCGGCGGGCCTGTCACAGAACCCCGGCATGCTGATCGCCTGCCGTGTGGTGCAGGGCATCGGCGTCGGCGGTCTGTCCGCCCTGGCGCAGATCGTCATGGCGGCGATGATCTCCCCGCGCGAGCGCGGCCGTTACTCCGGCTACCTCGGCGCGACCTTCGCGGTCGCGACCGTCGGCGGTCCGCTGCTCGGCGGTGTCATCACCGACACCTCCTGGCTGGGCTGGCGCTGGTGCTTCTACGTCGGCGTCCCCTTCGCCGTCCTGGCGCTGATCGTGCTCCAGAAGACCCTGCACCTGCCCGTCGTGAAGCGGGACGTCAAGGTCGACTGGGGCGGCGCGTTCCTGATCTCGGCGGCCGTCTCGCTGCTGCTGGTCTGGGTCACCTTCGCCGGTGACAAGTACGACTGGGTCTCCTGGCAGACCTACACGATGGTCGCCGGCGCGATCGTGCTCGGCGCGCTGTTCGTGCTCGTGGAGGCCAAGGCCAGCGAGCCGATCATCCCGCTGCGGCTGTTCAGGAACCGCACCATCACGCTCGCCTCGCTCGCCTCGCTGTTCGTCGGCGTCGCGATGTTCAGCGGCACCGTCTTCTTCAGCCAGTACTTCCAGCTGGCCCGTGACAAGTCCCCGACGATGTCGGGCGTGCTGACCATCCCGATGATCGGCGGTCTGTTCATCTCCTCGACCGTCTCGGGTCAGTTCATCACCCGCACCGGGCGCTGGAAGGCGTGGCTGGTCAGCGGTGGCGTCCTGGTCACGGCGGGTCTGCTGCTGCTCGGCGGCATCCGGTACGACACGGACTACTGGAAGATGGCCATCTACATGGCCCTGCTGGGTCTCGGCATCGGCATGATGATGCAGAACCTGGTGCTCGCCACGCAGAACCAGGTGGCGCCCTCGGACCTCGGCTCCGCCAGCTCCACGGTCACCTTCTTCCGCTCCCTCGGCGGCGCGGTGGGCGTCTCGGCGCTCGGCGCGGTGATGGCTCATCGGATCACGCACTACGTCAAGGACGGCATCTCCGCCCTCAGCCCGAAGTACCAGGCCGCGCTGGCCGGTTCCAGCTCGACCGACACCATCCCGGACATGAACAAGCTGCCCGCGCCGCTGCGCACGCTCCTGGAGAGCGCGTACGGCCACGGCATCGCGGACGTGTTCTTCATCGCGGGTCTCCTCGCGGCGGTCGCCTTCCTGATCACGCTGTTCATCAAGGAGGTCCCGCTGCGGACCAAGGGCGCGCTGGCGCAGAGCGCCGAGTCCGAGGCCCCGATCGACCCGGCCGCCGCCCCGGTGGTCGCCGAGTCCCAGGAGGTCCCGGTCCTGGTGGGCGCCGCGTCCGAGCCGGCACCGCAGGCCGACGGCACGGCTCCGGCCGCGCACGCCACGACCACGGCCGTCGCCTCCGTGGCCGAGTCCCCGTCGGGCACCGACGCGGGCACGCCGGTTGGCGGCCACGTCCGGGGCGCCGAGAGCGCGCCGGTCCCGCAGGCCGCCGTCACGCTGATCTCGCTGACCGGGCGCCAGCTCGGCCGCGCGGTCGCCCAGGCCGACGGCGCGTACAGCGTCCGGGCGCCGGGCGCCGGCTCGTACGTCCTCATCGCCTCCGCCGACGGCTACCAGCCGCAGGCGTCCACCGTGGTGGTGGGCGAGGAGCCGCTGACCTACGACATCCTGCTCAGCGGCACCAGCGGCCTGACCGGTGTGGTCCGGGCGGCCGGGAGCGCGCTGCCGGTCAAGGACGCGATGGTCGTCGTCACCGATGTGCGCGGGGACCTGCTGGCCTCCGCCGTCACCGGTGAGCAGGGCGAGTTCGCCTTCACCGACCTGGTGCCGGGCACCGTCACCGTCGCGGTCAACGCGAGCGGCTACCGGCCGCGGGCGCTGCCGGTCGAGGTCGCGGCCACCGGGGTCACCCGGGTCGAGGCAGAGCTGGACACCGGCGCGCTGCTGCGCGGTGTCGTCCGGGCCCCGCACGGGCCGCTGGCCGACGCCCGCGTGACGCTGGTCGACCAGGCGGGCAACGTGGTCGGCACCGCCACCACCGGGACGGACGGCGAGTACGCCTTCACCGACCTGGACGCGGGCGACTACACGGTCATCGCGACCGGATACCCGCCGGTGGCCACCGCGCTCACCGTCTCCGGCACCGGAGCCGACGGGCACGACATCGAACTCGCCCACCCGGGCGAGTAGTTCGACGAGCCGGCCCGTGGTGCGTGGGGGCGCGCCACGGGCCGGTCCCTTGGGAACGACACGCGGGGACCAGCACGCGCAGGTCCCGCGCAGGGAGAAGAAGAACGGGATGGCACTGACCGCGAGAATCCGCACCCGCGACAACTGGGCCGTGTCGCACGCGGTCGTCACGGTGACCGACATGACCGGCACACAGGTGCTGCGCGCCGAGGCCGACGACGACGGCGCCGTGCACGACACCACCGCGCTGGCGCCGGGGCCGTACACCGTGATCGTGACCGCCGTGGGGTACGCGCCCGTCGCCTCCAGCGCCTTCGTCACCGCGAGCGGGCGGGCCGAGATCGGCACGGTGACCCTGGCCCGCCAGGGCGGCACCGAACTGCCGCCGCCCGGGCCCTGGACCATCGACCCGGTGCACTCCACCGTCGGCGCCGTCGCCCAGCACCTGGGGATCTCCAGTGTGCGGGGCCGGTTCACGGAGTTCGGCGGGAGCATCGAGATCGCCCCCGACGACCTCGCCAAGTCCCGGGTGGAGGCGGTGATCCGGGCCGAGTCCATCGACACCGGCAACACCCTGCGCGACACCCATCTGCGCTCCGCCGACTTCCTGGACGTGGAGCACCACCCGGAGCTGACCTACCGCTCCTCGGGCATCACCCAGGCGGGACCGGACCGCTGGACCGTGCACGGCGAGCTGTCGATGCGCGGGATTCTGCGACCGGTCGACCTGGACCTGGCCTACCTCGGCACCGGCGCCGACCCCTGGGGCGGCACCCGCGCCGCGTTCCGCGCGACGGCCGAGCTGCACCGCGACGACTTCGCGATGAACTACAACCAGGTCCTCCAGGCGGGCATCGCCGCCATCGGCACCACCCTCCGCGTCGAACTGGACATCCAGGCGGTCCAGGGCGACACCCTGCCCTCACTCTGACGCGTGCTCTGACACACGCGCTCCGACGCGACGCAGGAATCCGACAACGGCCCGGCCGGGCGCACCCCGGCCGGGCCGCTGTCGTCCTAGGCTGCCGCCATGCCGAATATCGCGACCAACACCCGCGTGACGCTGGACGAACTGCTGGACTTCGTACGCCCCCGCCACCGCGCGATCCTGCTGACCCGGCGGGGCGACGGCGGGCCGCAGGGGTCCCCGCTGACCTGCGGGGTGGACGACTCGGGGCGGATCGTGGCCGCCACCTACCCCGAGCGGGCCAAGACCAGGAACATCAGGAAGGACCCCCGGGTCAGTGTGATCGTGCTGAGCGACGACTGGAACGGGCCCTGGGTCCAGGTCGACGGCACGGCAGAGGTCATCGACGCGCCGGACTCCCTGGAACCGCTGGTGGAGTACTACCGCAACATCGCGGGCGAGCACCCCGACTGGGACGAGTACCGGCAGGCGATGATCCGCCAGGGCAAGTCCGTGGTCCGGGTGACGCCGGAGCGCTGGGGTCCGGTGGCGACGGGCGGCTTCCCGGCGCGGCTGGTCGAGGGGGACTAGGGCCTGGCGTCCGTCGTCCCTCGGCCGCGTGCGACCATCGCCTCGATGCCCGCGATCAGCAGGTCGAGGGCGAAGGTGAAGTCGCGGTCCAGCATCTCCTCGACCGTGTCGCCGCCGCGTGCCGCCATCAGCTCGCTCGACTCCCGGAACATCTCGGCGGTGCCGGGGATCTCCGAGAAGGAGGTCATGGCCTGCGCGAAGTACTCGTCCGGGCTCAGGCCGGTGGCGGTGATCCGGGCGAAGAAGTGGCCCTCGATGGTGCCGAAGCCGTACACGAACTGGAAGACGGCCGAGATCGCCCCCGTCACCCCGTGCGCGGGCAGCCCCGCCCGGCGCACCGCGAGGCGGATGCCCTGGGAGAAGGCGAGGGAGTTCGGGCCGATGTTGAGGTAGCGGCCCGCGAGCGGGGACAGCCAGGGGTGGCGCACGAGCAACGAGCGGTAGGCGGTGGCCAGTTCACGCAGCCGGCCGCGCCAGTCGGTGCCGGTGTCCTCGGGGTCGGGCAGCGGCAGCTCGCCGAAGGCCGCGTCCAGGGCGAGTTCGAGCAGGTCGTCCTTGGTGTCGACGTACCAGTACAGGGACATCGCGGTGACGTTCAGCTCGGCCGCGAGGCGTCGCATGGAGAACTTCTCCAGTCCCTCGGCGTCCAGCAACCGCAGGGACGCGGTGGTGATCCGCTCCCGGTCGAGCCCCGAGGGCTGGCCCGCACGGGTGCCGCGCCGCTCCTTGCCGCCGAGCCAGACACTGTCCCGCGCCGACCGCTCCGCCTTCGCCATCGGCGCATCCTCCTCGTCGCTGGCCCGGTCACCGGTCACGATGCCAGACCTGCCGGGCGGTCCTGTGGCCGCATACCCGTATCTCCGTCTCCCAGGCGGCCGTGCGCTCCGCGCGCCGCAGCAGTCCCGCCGCCACGAACCCGCCCGCGAGTACGGCGACCGCGCCCGTGAGCCGTCCCTGCCCGAGCCCGTTGCCGGACTCGGCGAGCGTGCCGTTGATCCCGGCGCCGACGCCCGCCTTGTCCGGCGGGATCGCGCTCATGACGGCGTGCGCCATGGCCGGATTGGCGATCGCGCACCCGGCGCCGATCGGCACGAGCCCGAGCAGCGTGCCGCCGTACCCGGCGGCGGCCGGCTCGGCGATGGCGACGAGCCCTCCTGCCATCAGCACCATGCCAAGGGCGAGGGGCGCGGTGCGCACCCCGCCTCCAGCGGGCAGTGGCCGAGCACGAACTGGAGGTGCCGGGTGAGCAGGAACAGCGCCCCGCCCATCCCGAAGACGATGAGCACGACCCCGGCGACCGCGCAGGTGAACCCGCGGTCGCGGAGGAAGTGCGGGTCGAGCATCGCCGGGACACGGCCGCGGAGACGACCTCGCCGTCGCTGACGTACCCGGCGACGGTCAGTTTCGGCGTCGGGGTCCCTTGGTGAGCAGCGCGCCGACCTTCTGGGCCGGGGTGGCGCAGGTGTCCGCCGGAGTGGCGATTCCGCCCGCCGGGCCGCCGGGGCTCGCGGTGTCGGGCAACGGGAACGGGCGACCGACCGCGCGCTGGGCGATCTCCGACACCTTGCGGTCGAGCTGCTGGTAGAGCAGCTCGTGCCGGGCGAGCGTGGTCACGGTGCCGATCACCGCGACCACCACGGCGAGCAGTGCCACGGACGCGACGACCAGCCGGGTCCGCAGCGTGCGCGGTCGCGCTGTCAGGCGTCCGCCGGACCCGCGCGGCCGCCGTCGCCCGCTCATCACACGGCGGGCTTGATCAGATACCCCGCGCCGCGCCGCGTGTGGATCATCGGCTCCCGTCCGGCGTCGATCTTCCGGCGCAGATACGAGATGTACAGCTCGACCACGTTGGCCTGCCCACCGAAGTCGTACGACCAGACCCGGTCCAGTATCTGCGCCTTGCTGAGCACCCGGCGCGGGTTGCGCATGAGGAAGCGCAGCAGCTCGAACTCGGTCGCGGTGAGGTGGATGGAGTCACCGCCCCGGGTCACCTCGTGGCTGTCCTCGTCCAGCGTCAGGTCCCCGACCACCAGCATGGAATCCGACCTCCGGTCCGCCGCCCCGGAGCGGCGGATCAGCCCGCGCAGCCGGGCCACGACCTCCTCCAGGCCGAACGGCTTGGTCACATAGTCGTCGCCGCCCGCCGTGAGCCCGGCGATCCGGTCCTCCACCGCGTCCTTGGCGGTGAGGAACAGCACCGGTACGTCGGGCAGTTCACGGCGCAGCCTGCTCAGCACGGCCAGGCCGTCCATGTCCGGCAGCATCATGTCCAGGACCACGGCGTCGGGCCGGAACTCCCGTGCGGTGCGCAGCGCGCCCTGACCGTCCCCCGCGCTCCTGATCTGCCAGCCCTCGTACCGCAGGGCCATGCTCAGCAGTTCGGTGATGGACAGCTCGTCGTCCACCACCAGCACACGGACGGGACTCCCGTCCGCCCTCAGCAGTTCGGTGCGCCCCTGGGGCGAGGTCGTGGTCATGGCGGAACCATGTCCGGGGCCTCTGAGAAGAGACTTTCGGGAATCTGTGATTTCGCTGAGAAATGCGCGAGGAGCGATCGGAAAGGGGTGATTGGGGAGTTGCTTGGGCGAAGGGCGGGATTCGCTTGGGGGGTTGATGGGGATTTGTTGGGGGAGCCGGGGCTGCGACGGGGGCCGTTCGGCGGAGGGGCGCGTCCCGTCAGAAGAGGCCGTCCTGCTGATCGGCCTGCTTGGCCGTGAACTTCCTTGTCGGGAGCGTGGGTTCATCGCTGTGCGACGCCTGTGGCGTCACGAGGTCCCAGCCGGTCATCAGCCGGGTGTCGAGGACGACGACCCCGTGACCGTCGACGGCGAGGTGCAGATCGGGTCCCGCGACGGCGACCAGCTCTCCGCCGAGGGCACCGCCGGGGACCAGCTCGCGTACGTCGGCGACGGCGGGTTCGTCGCGCCGGATGCCGAATGCCTCCACGTGGTCCACGACTTGGCAGGGAGCGGGGTCGAGGGACTCGGGCCAGGCGGGAAGGGCGCGAGCCTGAACGTGCAAGTCCTCCACTTCTCGGGCACGTTCGGCACGGGTCGGCGGGAGATGCGCCCGTACGGCCCGCTTCTCGGCGTACGGCACCCGGTCCGGCACGTTCAGTGCGGCGCGCAGCAGCTCCTCGGTGCGGCGGGCCGCCATCAGGGGGCCGGTGCCGAGCCAGCTGAAACAGACGGCGCCCTGTTCGAGCAGGCGCGCGGAACCCCGCTCGGCGGCCGTGATGCCGACCTTGGTCATGCCGGGGCCGAACCAGGCCAGATAGACACGGTAGGGACGCGGATCGTCGGCCAGGGTGTCGGCGGCCACCGAGTGCGCCCGGTCCAGCCGCGCACACTCCTCGCACCGGGCACCGGTGCTTCTTCCCGACACCGCCGCGCGCACCGGACAGTCGTTCCCCCGCGCGCCGACACATCGGCGCGCCGTCTCCTCCGCCACACCGAAGGCGATTGCCTTCCCTCTGGTCAGCGGGCTGCGCCGGCCACCGCCCCACACCAGCACGGGCCCCTCCGGGGTCCAGCGGAGTCCGGAACATCTCCATACGCGTGCGGGTGCCATGGGTGCCGAGAGTAGGGGAGGACACTGACATCGTGCCGTGCGGCAGGGTGAGCCTTTCGCAGCCGCGCTCCGGTGGCCGCGTACACGAAGTCGTTGATCTCGATCGCTTAGCGTCGCGGAGTCGCCGCGTCCCGGGAACCCGTGCCGTTCACGTCCCGCTCGTTACGTCGAGCATCACCTCCACCCCGGAAGCTAGGGACGCCTCTCACCAACTGCCCTGCACACAGCGCACGTTCACTCGACAGAGGACAGAGTTATCGATTCCGCGCCTGCCCCCGTCCCCACCAGCGCGTGCTCCCGACTCCGCCCCCGCCCGGCCATCCGGCACCCGACGCACCCCGGATGCCCGTCCTTGGCCGCCGTGTCCCGGACCCGCATCCCCCACTGCTCCCGGGGCCGCACCCCCGGCGGCTTGCCCCAGCCCGCCAGATGCAGGACCCAGGTGACGAGAGCCCCCAGCCCCACGATCACCGCACCCCCCACGAGACAAGGCACGGACACCACGCACACACCCACCCCGAGGACACACGCCCCCGCCGTGGCGACGCCGACGCCGGTCCAGCCCGCGATCGTGTGACCCTCGTCGTACAGACTCATGGAGACCCCTCCTGGGGAATATCTCACCAACTAAGAGATTCGTCTCCCGAATATCTCACAAGCTAAGGAATCTGGCCAGATGGACCGCCCCGCCCGACCGCCCGCGACGCCGGCCCAGGCGCTGTCGGCGATGGATCACCTCATCGCCGCCCATCTGATCGGCCAGCAGGAGATGGCCCGGCGGCTGGGCCTGAACGTCACCGACCTCACCTGCTTCGGCTTCGTCCTGGAGGCGGGCGACGACCTGCTCACCGCGGGCGACATCGCCGCCCGCGCCCACGTCACCACCGGCGCGGTCACCGGCATCCTCAACCGCCTGGAACGCGCGGGCTACGTCACCCGCCGCCCCGACCCCGCCGACCGCCGCCGCGTCCGCGTGGCCGCCGTGCCGGAAGCGGTGATCCGTGTCGGGGCGGAGTACGCCAGCCACTACGAGAACCTCATCGCCCTCTTCGCGGACTACTCCCCCGACGAACTGGGCGTCCTCACGGACTGGTTCACCCGCGGCACGGCCCTGGCCCACGAGAGCCTGGAGCGCCTGAACGACAAGGAGGGCTGAGGCGCGACCCGTATCCGCCCGTGCCTCGATCGTCGCCCGGGCTCTCGGCCCGCCGGACCGAGGCGGTTCACGGATGCACGCGGCGGGGCCGGGCCCGTAGCGTGGCCACATGCCGAAGCCTCAGCACATCGTGCACATCACCGAGCGCTCTCTGTGGGAGGCGGCCCGTGCGTCCGGTACCTACGAGATGTCCACCCGCGGCCGCACGCTCCAGCAGGAGGGGTTCATCCACTTCTCCACCCGCGACCAGCTCCCGCGTATCGCGGCCTTCCTCTACGGCGACCACGAGGGCCCCGAGGAGTTGGTGGTACTGGTCGTGGACCCGGCCAGGCTCGACGTCCCGCTGAGGTACGAGGCCATGCCGCCGAACGGCGAGGAGTTCCCGCACGTGTACGGGGCAGTGCCGGTCGAGGCCGTGGTGGACGTCGAGTCCTGGGTGTGAGCGGACAGGGAGAGGCGGCCGCCGCCCGCCGGCGGCCGAGGGTCCGGAGGAGCCGACAGTGAGAGCAGATCCGCCGGCGCCCCGGTTTGGAAGATCGCGTACGCGGACGCGGCCTGACGCGGGGAAACGTTGACATGCGCGTTCTTGGAACGCTGTCCGTTGGTGGCGTTCAGCAGCCCTTGACCGGGTGAGCAGCGGGCGGCGCCGTCGCCTGCAAATTCCAGTCAGGTGGCTCACCGGGTCCGATCAGCTGCGCCGTGGCCTGGCTGCCGTCGGCCAACTTCTTGTGCCACGTCCACGAGCCCTGAGCGAGCGAGCCTTGGTCCGACGTCCACCCCAGATCCCGCATGGCGGCCCCTATATGTGCCGCTACCCGAGGCTCGGACCCGCCTCCGATGAAGTCGACGGCGACGGTCGCCTCGTTCCAACCGTAGGTCGACCTTGTTCCGTCGCAGGAGTTCCATCGCGGCTCGAAGCTCTGCTTCAGCGTGACGTGTGCGCCCGACGGCACCACGGACAGCACCGGGTGAATCGCCCTGAGCCGTCGATGCCCCGGATCAGGGTCGCCGGCCGGCCGCGGAATCCCGCTGCATCCTGTCAGTGCCATGACTGTTGCGACCACGGCGGCAGACATCACACCGTGCGCCGAACGACGCTCGACCCCCCACATGGGGGCCATCATCACACGACCGCTTTTCGGGCGGTGCCGGATAGAGCGGTTGCCGTGCTTCGCTGCTGTACACCTCTGAAACGCAAGAGGCCCCGGATCTCTCCGGGGCCTCTTCGCTGTGCACTCGGCAGGATTCGAACCTGCAACCTTCTGATCCGTAGCTCTATAGAGATCGGTCGTCAGCGGTCATACAGGCTGCCGAGCAGGCAGTGGGGGGCACCAACGACCATGCGTAGTTGCTGTAGTTGCTGTACTCCGCTGCTGTACCGCAAGAACCGCTGGCGTCCCACTGACCTAGCGTCAGGAGTCGGAGTCCGGGGCCCCCTCCTCGCTCCGTCTGCGGCGGTTGGCACGCCAAACGAGGGTTGCTCGGCGTACCGCGTAATTCACTGACACGATCACGAGCGAACTAGCCGCATTGGTGATCAGATCGTAGATGAAGCCCTGCACGTATTCTCCGTTGGCAGCTCGAAGCTACCCACCGGATGAGCGGGCTTAAGCGACGTAGGCCGATCATCGATCGGCTGGAAAGTAACCCCGTCCTCGCACAGGGGCCGTGCCGTGGCACGACCCCTTCAAGGTAGCAGGGAGATGTCAAGTTCGTCTTGCCCTGCATCAGCCACCGCGTCGAGCAGTGACCACCACCTGTCAGCCTTGATCTGCGGGGTACGACGGCACTTCGGGCATAGGAACGTGTACGACTCCCGCCCGATCATCGACCTCGGTTCGGCATCCGACATGGGAGGCGCAAAGTGCTCAAGCGCAAAGCTCATGCCTCGATCGCTGCGGTGAAGTCGAGCGGTCGTCAGCCGGATACGACGGTGTTGATGCCGGTCCGTGCAGATGACAGCAACGAATACGCGCTCCTCATCAACCTCAGGCACTTGATTACGGTACCTGCGCTCGAAGGTCGGTGGAGCGGCTTTGGGCTGGAGCTGCTTTGGGGGGAGTGATCATGGCCCCGTAAGCTTCCGGCGAGTCGGGCAGTCTGTGGACCTGCCCGTTAAAGCACGACGTTGGGGCCATGATCTTCGAGGCTCCCCCCAAAGTGGCTGCCTAAAGCCGTGGAGCCGACCGCCCCAGCCACGACGTGTTCTGGCCTCATGCCGCCCGGCCCACCTTGCCTCAGGGCGCGCGTCGGCGCAGCGCGGGCAGAGCGGGCCGGAGGCAGGAGCGTTGCCCGCAGCGGAGCCGGGAAGCGCGCCCGGCGAAGCGGAGCGCAGCCGGGGCTTGATGAGGTAGAGAAACCCGTAACGGATCAGGTGAACAGCGGCTCAGGCGACGGGGTTTCGTCGGTGAAGCCGTGTGCGGCCGGGCGGGCAGGCCGTTGAGCGAGCCAGCCGGAAACTCGCGGTCCGCCGTTGACGGCAGCGCCTTCGCGGACGGTCCTGACGTGCTCGAAGCCCTGGGCCAAGTAGTACTGCTGGAGACGGCTGTTGGTAGTCCAAGCGTCTAGGCGCAGCCACTTGGCAGAAGATCGGTAAGCGCGGCCACCTGCCCAGTCCAGGAGCCTGCCCCCGAGGTTCTGACCCGCGTACTCCCGTGCGACGGTCAGCTTGTTGACGAACATCGACGGCTCTCCCAGTTCAGCCTCCGACCACAAGCCTTCCTCCGCCTCGGCGGTAAGTGTGATCGTCCCAGCCGTCACGTTGCCGTCTCGCAGCATGAAGACCGTCCCCGCGTTGATCGTCGCTAGCAACCGGTCTGCCGGATAGGGGCGGCTCCATTGATCGCTACCGAGCTTGCCGATCCAAGAGGCCGCCTCCTGGCGGAAGGACAGCAGCCGATCGAGGTCGGCAGGGGTAGCGCTCGTGATCTTCACTTGGCTTCGTTCTCGTCTCGGGCGGACAGGTCGCCGATCTCGTAGTTCATGCGGTTGAGATCGCCACGCAGGGTCGTGACGGTGCATCGGATGGGCCGATCTGCGGAGTAGCCGGTGCGGGTCCAGAGAAGCACCGGTACCCCAGCACCGATCTCCAGAAGACGGGCTTCCTCCGGGGTGGGCATCCGGGTCGCGATCTCGTCGGCGTAACCCACCTGCTCGATGCCGAGGCTCGCGAGGTAGCGCGTGGTGCCCTCTTCGATGTCGCCCGGTTCAGTGAGCCTCGGGGCTTCCTGGATAAGCCAGTCCGGATAGTGCGTGGCCTGAGTCGACCACGGCACGTCGTCCACGAACCGGTGGCAGAACCGCAGAACGGAGCGAGAGGACGGCTCCACCTTCAACCGCTGCGCGACGTACTCCGGCGTGGTCGTCACCTCGACTCGGAAAGTCTGGTGCGGGCGGCGGCCAGCGCTCGTGACGTCCGTCGAGTACGCATCGCCGTTCTGGGGGAAGTTCAGGTTCTCGAAGCGGGAGGCGTTCAGCTCGAAGACCTCGTGCTTCCGCACCTCGTAGCCGAGTCCCTGGCTCGATGAAATCAGGCCCTGGCTGACCAACAGGCTCAGGCCGGAGCGCACGGTGTTCCGCGACGCATCGAACCGGGCGGCCAAGTCGGCTTCCGAGGGCAGCCTCGCACCGGGCTCGTAGGTGCCGTTGTCGATCTCTCGACGCAGGGCGTCGGCCACCTGCTGGTACTTCGGCTGCTTGCTCATGCCTCCATCATGACGCACTCAGTCAACTTGTTGGTACATGTGACGTCGAATCGCTTGACGTGACCTACACATCACCCCATGCTTGTACCAACAAGTTGAGCAAGAGGATTAACCTCCTCTGCCGCAGCAGAGAGCGGCGCCCAACCGCCAAGTCAGATCGCCGCTCTCGCCCCCATGAAGGGAAGCCCCATCATGCCTGCTTCTGTGGTGATCGCGCCCGCCGCCTCGTCGGCCGAGTCGTCCGTGGCGCCGGTTCGTCTGGTGCGTGGGGGCCGGGGTTGCCCGGTCTGTGGTGAGCGCCGTTGCCCGGTTCCGGCCGAGTGCGCGACGGAGTACGCCAACCGGTCCTGGGGTGCCTGCGACGACTGCGCCGGGTCCGGCTACGACACGACCGGCTTCGACATCTGGTGCCCGGTCTGCGTCGGTACCGGCGTGGTGGAGGTCTGAGCGTGACGGTGTTCCCCGTCCCTCCGGAGGCCGTGGCCGGTGTCGCGGCCTCCTTGGGCACCGACCCCCTGACGCTGGCGGATCTGCTGCGGGTGGCGAACGCGCCCGGCTTCGACCGCTGGCAGGAGCAGGTCCGGCGCACGGGCGGCTGTGCGCACCCGATCCGGCTCATGGGCCAGACCACCACCCGCGACCGTACGACCGGCGAAGTCCTCTACTCCTACACAACTGCTGACGAGCCCGGCGGAGCCTTACGCGTCGCGTGCGGTAACCGGCGTGCCTCCCGCTGCCCCGCGTGCGCGTGGACGTACGCCGGGGACACCTACCACCTGATCCGCGCCGGGATCACCGGCGACCCGCTCAAGGGGGTCTCCCCGGTGGTCCGCGATCACCCCCGCGTGTTCGCCACCCTCACGGCCCCGTCGTTCGGCCCGGTCCACAACCGGCCGGACTCCGGCCGCTGCCGCTGCGGAACCGCTCACGCCGAGGACTCCCCGGTCCTGGGTACGGCGCTCGATCCGGGCCGCTACGACTACGCGGGCTCCATCCTGTTCAACAACCATGCCGGGGACCTGTGGCGCCGGTTCACGATCTACCTGCGCCGGGAGATCGCCGCCCGCGCCGGACTCACCCAGACCGCTCTCAATGAGGTGTGCCGGGTCTCGTTCGGGAAGGTCGCGGAGTTCCAGAAGCGCGGCGCCATCCACTTCCACGCGGTCATCCGCCTCGACGGTCCCGAGGGTCCGGACACGCCGCCCCCGGTGTGGGCGAGCATCGCACTCCTGGACGGTGCGATCCGCGGTGCCGCCGCCCGCGTCTCCGTCCCCGTCCCCGCCTCCGGCGACCACCCCGCCCGCGTCCTGCGCTGGGGGACACAGGTGGACGTACAGGCCATCGGCGCCCTGGGCCGCGAGGAACTGACCGAACAGGCCGTGGCCTCCTACGTCGCCAAGTACGCCACCAAAGCCGCCGAGACCACCGGCACCGTGGACCACCGCATCGGGGAGCTGTCCGAGTTGGACCGGCTGCCGCTGCCTGAGCACACCCGGCGCCTCATCGAGGCGTGCTGGGACCTCGATGACGCCTACCCGGGCCGGATGCTGGCGCGGTGGGCTCACATGCTGGGCTTCCGCGGGCACTTCTCCACCAAGTCCCGCCGCTACTCCACCACGTTGGGTGCCCTGCGTCAGGTGCGTGCCGACTACCGGGCCCGGCAGGAACGCCGCGAACGCGGGCTCTCCGAGGACCTCGACGACACGGAGGGCTCCACGCTCGTCCTCGCCCACTGGACCTACGCCGGACAAGGCCACACCCCCGGCGAGTCCTGGCTCGCCGCATCGATCGCAACGGAGATCCGGCTGAACCGGGAGACCGCACGCCAAGCCCTGAACGACCTGGACGACTGGGAGGAACTCGCAGCATGACCACGACCATCATCCGACCGAAGTGGCACACCACGGCCGAGGTCGCGGCCATGCTCGGCTTCGGCCTGTCCAAGACCAAGATGCTCATCCTCACCGGGGAGATCCGCTCGGTGAAGGTCGGCCGCAACCGGCGCATCCTCCCCCAGTGGGTGGACGACTACATCGAGCGCGTCACCACCGCCGCAGAGGAGGTGTCAGCGTGAGCGGCAAGCGCGCCAACGGGGAAGGCTCGATCTACCCCTACAAGAACGGCTTCGCCGCCTACGCCTGGGTGGACACCCCGGACGGCAAGCGCAAGCGCAAGTACGTCTACGGCAAGACCCGCGACGAAGTCCACGACAAGTGGATCGCCCTCCACGCCGAGGCGAAGAAGGGGCCGGTGGCCACCCGTCACCGCACCCTCTCCGTGTTCCTGGCGTACTGGCTCGAAGAGATCGTGAAGCCCAACCTGGCGCCGCTGACATACGTGTCCTACGAGGGCTCCGTGCGGCTGTACATCGCTCCGCACCTCGGCTCGAAGCGGCTCGACAAGCTCACGGTGCGGGACGTGCGGGAGTGGATCAACAAGCTCTCGGCCACCTGCCAGTGCTGTGCTCAGGGGAAGGACGCCAAGCGCCGCCCCACGCAGCAGCGTTGCTGCGCCATCGGGGAGTGCTGCGAGATGCACCCCTCCCGCCGTGTCGTCCAGGCGGCCCGTGACGCTCTGCGCGCCGCGCTCACGCACGCCGTGGCAGAGGAAGAGATCGGCAAGAACGTGGCCTCCCTGGTGAAAGTCCCCAAGCCCCGGCGTCGGCGGATCAAGCCCTGGTCGGTGGCGGAAGCGGGCCGATTCCTGGCTGACTGCGCCGCGCGCGAGGATCACCTCTTCGCGGCCTGGATGCTGGTGCTCTGCCTCGGTCTGCGCCGGGGTGAGGTGCTGGGGCTCACCTGGAAGTCGATCGACTTCGAGACGAGCGAGATCTACGTGGATCACCAGATCCAGCGGGCCGGGCGGCAGATCCTGCACCGGGAGACCAAGACCGAGGAGTCCGACGACTTCCTGCCTCTGCCGGCGCTTTGCTCCAAGGCACTTCGGATGCGCCGGGCTCAGCAGACGGGAGACCGCAAGGCGGCCGGGGAGCTCTGGCAGGGGACGCACGATCTGGTCTTCACCACGAAGTACGGCACCCCGATCGAGCCGGGCAACCTGACGCGCATGTTCGCCCTCCGAGCCCGCCGCGCCGGTCTCCGTGTGATCCCGCTCCGGAACACCCGGCACACATGCAGCTCGCTCCTGGTCGCGCTCAAGGTGCACCCGAAGGTGGCTCAGCGCATCCTGCGGCACTCGCAGATCGCCATGACGATGGAGGTCTACGCGGAAGCGAGCGAGGAAGAAGTGCGGGCCGCGATCGGCAAGCTGTCCGACGCCATGGGCGGCGCCGGATAGAGCGGTTGCTGTACTTCGCTGCTGTACACCCCAGAAACGTAAGAGGCCCCGGAGTGATCCGGGGCCTCTTACCTGTGTGCACTCGGCAGGATTCGAACCTGCAACCTTCTGATCCGTAGTCAGATGCTCTATCCGTTAAGCTACGAGTGCTTGTTCTTTTGTTTTCGTCTTCCGTTCCGGCCCTTTCGGCCCGTCCCGGCGACAGGAAGAACATTACATGACTGCCGCCGTCATGTGAAATCCGTTCCGATCACCCCCTCTGACCTGCGGAAACGCGGATCTGGGGCGGGGTGACGCGGGTGCGCCGAGAGTGGGGCGCGGGGTGGAAACGGCGGGGTGCGTTCCGGAAAGGCCGAAGCCCCGGTCCTGGGGACCGGGGCTTCGGGATGGTGCGGAGGCGGAGGGATTTGAACCCTCGATGGGCTTTAAGGCCCAAACCGCATTAGCAGTGCGGCGCCATAGACCGGACTAGGCGACGCCTCCAGCACAACCGTTCACGCGCGAGCGCGCGATCGGTGCGTGCAGATGATGACACAGGCAAGCGCCGCGTCACCAATCGACCCCCACGGTACTAGGCGCGAGGGCCGCAGGGCAAAGGGCTTCCGTGGCGTGGCGGAGGACGTGACGAAGAGATGGGGAGAGAAGGGGAGGGAGCGGGGAGAAGCCGGGAAGGGACGCGGAAGGGGAGGGCTGAGGGAGAAGGGAGGGCCGGGCGGCGGTCGCGTCGTACGCGCACGGGCGGTCGTCTCGTACGCGCGCGCATCCCCTCGCGTCGTACGCGCGCACATGTTCGGGGTCACTTCCTCGTGGGACCTCCCCCGTATCCGGCGCCGCGAGCGCGACCGGTGCCCTTAGACTCCCTCGCGTGACACCCCGCGGGCCGGTTGGCAAGATGGCCCGAGCGGTAGGCAAGGTGCGGTAACAGGGAGGAAGCGTCTCGTGAGCAGCAGGCCATCCCGAGGCGCTGCTCGCCTCGCAGCCATACTCGACGCGCTGCCCGACGCGTTGCTCCTGGTCAACGCCAACGGCACCGTCGTCAACGCCAACACCATCGCCCTGGAGACCTTCGAGGCGCCCGGCACGGCGCTCGTCGGGCGCGGGCTGCTCGATCTGCTGCCGCAGTTCGACTCCAAGCTGATCCCCGGCTCCATGCGCCGCCCCGACCACATGGACCCGCGCGGCCGCACGAAGCCCACGCGGATGGTCGCCCGGCGCACCGACGGCACCGAGTTCCCCGTCGAGGTCACCAGCGCGAACCTGGAGAACGGGCAGCAGGCGTACGACGGTTCCGGCTACACCGGCGACGAGCTGCTGATGCTCGTCGTACGGGACCTGTCGGGGACCGTGGACACCGAGGCCGAGCTGGCCCGTTCGCAGCGGCAGACCGAGATGATCCTGCGGGCGGCCTCCGAGGGCGTCGTCGGTACGGACACCGACGGGCGGATCGTGCTGGTCAACCCGGCCGCCGCGCAGATCCTCGGCTACCGCGCCGGCGAGCTGGGCGGCAAGGAGCTGCACACCCTCGTCCTGCACTCGCGGGCCGACGGCTCCCCCTTCCCGTACGCCGAGTCCCCCCTCGCCGACACCCTGCGCTCGGGGCGCAAGCACCGGGTGCGCGGGCAGGTGCTGTGGGCCAAGAACGGCGACGAGGTCTCGGTCGACCTGACCACCGCACCCGTGCGCGACGGGGACCAGCTCGTCGGCGCCGTGATGACCTTCACCGACCGGCGTGCCTACGAGACGCTCTCGGTGGAGAAGTCCGAGCTGGAGAAGGCGCACGCCGAGGAGCTGGAGAAGCTCTCCGAGGAGCACGCCTCCGACCTGACCGCGCTGCGCCAGAAGCACGTGGGCGAGCTGGAGGAGCTGCGCGAGGACCGGGACACCCAGCTCGCGGAGTTGCGCGAGGAGCGCGACACAGAGCTGGCCGGGCTGCGTGAGAAGCACGAGGAGGAGCTGGCGGCGGGCGAGGAGCGGTACGCGGCCCTCGCCGAGCGCGAGAAGGACCGCTACGAGGCCCTCTCCGCGCGGCACGAGCAGCTGCTGACCCTCCTCGGCGACTCCCTGCGCGGCCCCCTCGACGAGCTGCGCCGCGAGCTGGCCGCCCTCGCCGCCGACGACGCGGGACAGCTGTGGCCCGAGGCCAACCAGGTCCTCCACCACCTGTCCGCCGGGTACGCCCGCATCACCGCCCTCATCGACAACGTCCTCTCCTACCAGCGGCTGGACTCCGGCAGCGAGGACATCGCCCGTACGAAGGTGATGCTGGACGCCGTGGTCGCCGCCGGCGTGGACGGTGCCGTCGAGCTGATCGGCCCCGGCCGGGTGCAGTTCGCCGTGCACGCCCCGCCCATCGAGGCAGAGGTCGACCCGCAGCGCCTGGCCACCGCGCTCGCCCACCTCGTGGCGGACGTCGCGGGCGTGGACGCCACCGGCAACGCGCCCGTCTCGGCGGGCGGTTACCTGGACAACACGGTCGTGGTCGCCGCCGCCCAGCGCGGCGAGGTCGCCCGCATCGAGGTGCGCGGCCCGTACGCCGGGGGCGACGCGGTGCACGAGCCGATCGTGCGCGGGATCGTCCGCGCGCACGGCGGTGTGCTCCAGACGCACGAGGTCCCGGGCATGAGCGGCAGCGCGTACGTCCTGGAGGTGCCGCTCGGCGGCGGCGCCGGGACGGTCGCCCTGCGGCTGCCGGCCGTCCAGGAGGACGCGGCCGAGGAGACTCCGGCTCCGGAGGCGCAGGACGCGGGGCGCCGGACCCGGCGCTCCTCCACCGACGCCTTCCTCGACAGCGACCTGTCCGCCGCCGGTCCGGTGAGCGGCGACGCGGACGCCCCCGCCCCGACCGGACGGCGCCGCAGGCGCGGTGCCCCGGCCCGGGAGGAGGGCGGACCTGCCGCCCTGGAGACGGCGCAGGCCGCGTCCGGCGGCACGGGACGGCGGCGCGGACGGCCCGCCGACGCCGGTGCCGGCGCCGGTGCCGGTCAGGACGCGGTGGCCGAGGGTGCCGTGATGACGGCGGCCGAGCACGCCGCCGGTACGGCCGCCGTGGCCTCGGGGCTCGGCGCGGCCGTGCCCCCGCAGGGGGTGCCCGCGTCCGGTGGACGCGAGGAACAGGCCGCCCTGCCGCCCGCGCTGCCCGCCGCGCCCGACCCGAGGGTGGCCGCGGGCGTCCAGCCGACCGGACGGCGCCGCCGCGCGCTGGGCGCCGCGCCGGAAGCGGCCGGTGCCGCGCCGGAGGCCGCCGCGCAGGGGCCCAGGACCGTCTTCGCACTGCCGCCCGCCGAGGCCGACCGCGCGCCGGAGGCGCCCGCGGCGGCTCCGGTTCCGGCACCGGTTCCGGCTCCTGGCAGCGAGGGGCAGCACGACTCCGTCCCCGTCGATCAGTCCGACGATCACACTCCGCCCCAGCCGCACCCCACGACCGCGCCCACCGGACGCCGTCGCCGCGCGGTGGCCCAGCCGAGCGAGCCGACGCGGGAGGCGCAGGGAGTGGCACAGGTTGCTCCCCCGGCTCAGCCGGGCGCGGTGCCGGCTCCCGGTATGGCACCGGTGCCTGGTCAGCAGGGTGCGGTTCCGGGCCCGCCCGCCGTGGCCGGTCCGGTCGCGCCGGTGCCCGGTCAGGCGGTTCCGGCCTCAGGTCAGCCGGGCGCGCCCGTCGGTCAGGCCGTCGCCGTGGCCGGGCAGCCCGCGCCGGTGCCCGGTCAGGCCGTACCGGTTCCCGCTCAGGCGGTCCCGGTGCCCGGTCAGCCGGTTGCGGTGCCCGGTCAGCCGGTTGCGGTGCCCGGTCAGCCGGTTGCGGCGCCGGGGCAGCCCGTACCCGTGCCCGGTCAGGGCACGGCGGTTCCCGGTCAGGCGGTCCCGGTTACGGGGCAGGCCGTTCCGGTCGCCGGTCCGCCGGTTCAGGTTCCCGGTCAGACCGTCGCCGTGGCCGGACAGGCACCGGCCGTCGCCGTACCCGCGCCTGGCCAGCCCGTACCCGTGCCCGGTCAGGCCGTCGCCCTCCCGGCTCAGGCTCCCGGCGCCGCCGTACCCGCGCCCGGGCAGCCGCTGCCGGTGCCCGGCCAAGTCGCGCCCGTGGCGGCGCAGCAGCCCGCGCCGATCCCGGCGCAGGGGATGCCCGTGGCCGGGCAGCCCGTTCCGGGCGCAGCCATCCACGCGCAGGCCCCGGCTCCCGCCGAGGCGGCGCCGCAGGGGACCCCGCAGCCCGGGGCGCAGCCGCTGCCCGTCGAAGCCGCGCACACGACCCCCGTGCCACAGCCGTGGCCCGATGACGACGAGGACGACACGGCAGGCGCCGGGGTACCCGCGCCGCAGGCGTCCGCGTTGCCTCCGCGTGCCGCGCAGCCGTTGCCCGCGGAGGCGCCGGGTGCGCCCGCGTACGACCCGACCTCCACCCAGGGGCAGGGGTTCAGCGTGCGGACGCTGGGCCAGGGCGTGCCGTTCGTCCGTCAGGCCGCGCAGGTGCAGCAGGCCCAGCAGGCGCCGCAGCCTGGTGCCACCCCGCCCCCGCACGGGACGAACGGCGGTGGCAGGCGTCGCAAGCTGGGGACGCCCCCCGCCGCGCGCCCCGAGGCGCAGCCGGAGCAGCCCGGCAAGCCGCACGCGGCCGCCGAACCCTCGCTGGCAGGGCAGACCCGGCTCGCCCCCGGTACCGAGGGCATCGGGCGTTCGTACGCCATAGGGGCACCGGACGCGAACGCCGCCGAGGGGCCCGAGCCGCTGGACGGTCCCGGCGGTGCCGTCGAGGTCGCGGACACCCCGCGCCCGCAGCCGCTGGACGACGAGCTGCCCCCGGAGCCGCTGGACAACCCGCGCAGGCTGCTGGTGTGGCCCGCGCCGGACACCATGACCGAGCAGGCGCTGAGCGACCGTGGCTACCGTCCCGTCGTCGTGCACTCGCGCGAGGAGGTGGACGCGCAGATCGCCGCGTTCCCGGCCGCGCTGTTCGTGGACCCGCTGACCGGCCCGATCACGCGTACGGCGCTGCAGTCGCTGCGCCAGGCGGCGGTCGCCGCCGAGGTCCCGGTGCTGGTGACGGCCGGGCTCGGCCAGGCCTCGCGCGAGGCGGCGTACGGCGCCGATCCCGCCGTCCTGCTCAAGGCGCTGGCGCCGCGCGACAGCGAGCAGCATCCGCCGCGGGTGCTGCTGGTCGAGGAGCACGCGGAGATCGCGCTCGCGCTGACCGCGACGCTGGAGCGACGCGGGATGCAGGTGGCGCGGGCGGCGAGCGACGGGGACGCGGTGACGCTGGCCGGGCAGTTCCGGCCGAACCTCGTCGTCATGGATCTGATGCAGATGCAGCGGCAGCAGGCCGGGATCGTGGACTGGCTGCGGACGAACGGGCAGCTCACCCGCACCCCGCTGGTCGTCTACACCGCGACCGTCGACCCCGGCGACCTGCCCCGGCTGGCCTCGGGCGAGTCGGTGCTGTTCCTCGCGGAGCGCGCGACGACCGACGAGGCGCAGTCGCGGATCGTGGATCTGCTGGCGCGGATCGGCACGAACTAGAGCCTGTCGTCCGGAACTTGCCGAGGGTCGCGGCAGCCACAAGGTGCCGTCGGACCAAGCCGGCCCGATCCGGAAGAGCAGGCCCTGGCCGTACGGGCCCCACCACGCGGTGGGGCCCGATCCCGTAAAGGGCGGACGGTCAGGCCAGCTTGGTCACGTCCAGCTCGCCCAGCCGGTGTGCCTCGCGGATCTTCTTCTTGTCGAACTTGCCGACGCTGGTCTTCGGGACCGTCTCCACGATGGTCCAGCGCTCGGGCAACTGCCAGCGGGCGACCCCGGCCTCCTCGGAGAGGAAGGCGCGCAGCGCCTCGAAGCCGATCTGGGCGCCCTCCTTCAACACGACCGTGGCCAGCGGACGTTCGCCCCACTTGTCGTCGGGCACGGCAACCACGGCCGCCTCGGTGACGTCCGGGTGGGACATCAGCGCGTTCTCCAGGTCGACCGAGGAGATCCACTCGCCGCCGGACTTGATGACGTCCTTGGCGCGGTCGGTGAGGGTGAGGAAGCCGTCCGGGGAGATGATGCCGACGTCGCCGGTCTTCAGCCAGCCGTCCTCGCTGAACTTGTCGGCGGGGCGCAGGGGTTCGGCGTCGGGGCCGTTGTAGTAGGCGCCCGCGATCCAGGGGCCGCGCACCTCCAGCTCGCCCGCCGACTCGCCGTCCCAGGGGAGGCGTTCGCCGTCGGGTCCGGTGAGGCGGGCCTCGACGCCCGCCGGGAAGCGGCCCTGGGTGACGCGGTAGGCGAACTCCTCGTCGGTGCCGATGGCGTGGGCCGGCGGACGGGCGACCGTGCCGAGCGGGGAGGTCTCCGTCATGCCCCAGGCGTGGCAGACCCGCATCCCCAGCTCGTCGAACGCCTCCATCAGGGAGGGCGGACACGCCGAGCCACCGATGGTGACCTGGCCGAGGGAGGAGACGTCACGGGGCTTGGCGCGCAGCTCGGCGAGGAGTCCCTGCCAGATGGTGGGGACGGCGGCCGCGTGCGAGGGGCGCTCGGACTCGATCATCTCGGCGAGCGGCGCGGGCTGGAGGAACCGGTCCGGCATCAGCATGTTGACGCCGGACATGAAGGTGGCGTGCGGCAGGCCCCACGCGTTCACGTGGAATTGCGGGACCACGACCAGGGTGGTGTCCGAGTCGGTCAGGCTCATCGACTCGGCCATGTTGACCTGCATGGAGTGCAGGTAGATCGAACGGTGGCTGTAGATCACGCCCTTGGGGTCGCCGGTGGTGCCGGAGGTGTAGCACATGGCGGCGGCCCGGCGTTCGTCCAGCTGGGGCCAGTCGTAGCTCTCCGGGCGGCCGGCGAGGAGGTCCTCGTACTCGTGCAGGCGCGCGGTGCCGCCGGTCAGCGGGGCGCGGTCGCCGGGGCCCGCGACGACGATGTGCTCGACCGTCGGCATCTGCGGCAGCAGGGGCGCGAGCAGCGGGATCAGCGAGCCGTTGACGACGATCACGCGGTCGGCGGCGTGGTTGACCACCCACACGAGCTGCTCGGCGGGCAGCCGCAGGTTGAGGGTGTGCAGGACGGCGCCCATGGAGGGGATCGCGAAGTACGCCTCGACGTGCTCGCTGTTGTTCCACATCAGGGTGGCCACGCGCTCGTCGCCCGTCACCCCCAGCTCGTCCCGCAGGGCGTGCGCCAGTTGGGCCGACCGGGCGCCGATCTCGGCGAAGGTGCGGCGGTGCGGCTCTCCTTCCCCGGTCCAGGTGGTGACCCGCGAAGATCCGTGGACGGTCGACCCGTGGGTGAGAATCCTCGAGATCAGCAGCGGTACGTCCTGCATGGTGCTCAGCACGGCGGGCGTCCTCCCCGGCAACATTGCCTCAGCGGAAGTAGAGTCGCGCTGATTCTGCGCACATACCGCGCGGTATGTCACTAGGGGGGCCGAAACTCGCCGGTCAGAGGGGGCGGGCACTCCCCCTCCGGCACCGGCCGGATCAGACCCCCGCGTCCGACCCGTCCCGGCGCACGACCCCCAGCTCCGGGTCCTCCCGCAGCTTGCCGAGCGCACGCGACACCGCCGACTTGACCGTGCCGACCGAGACGCCGAGCAGTTCGGCGGTCTGGGCCTCGCTCAGGTCCTCGTAGTAGCGCAGGACGACCATCGCGCGCTGGCGGGCGGGGAGTTTGGCGATCGCGCGCCACATCGCGTCGTGCAGCGCCTGGCATTCGGCGGGGTCCGCGAGGCCGCCCCGCACCTCCGGCTCAGGCAGCTCGTCGCAGACGAACTCGTCCACCTTGCGCCGACGCCACTGCGAGGTCCGCGTGTTGAGCAGGGCGCGCCGCACATAGCCGTCGAGCGCCCGGTGGTCCTCGATCCGCTCCCAGGCGGCGTAGGTCTTGGCGAGCGCGGTCTGGAGCAGGTCCTCGGCGTCGTTCGGGTTGGTGGTCAGGGAGCGCGCGGTGCGCAGCAGCACGGGGCGCCGGGCGCGGACGTAGGAGGAGAACGACGAGTACGTGGTCGTGGCCGTACGGAGCCGGGGGTGCGGAAGGGTCTGCCGCGCTGGTGCGGCGGCGGCCGAGGCGCTGGAGCAGACGGGTGCGGTCATGGCTCCACGCTAGGAGTGGAGGTGCCCGCGGCGGATCGGCCGCAGGTCCCGAAGCGGGGTCCGCCTCAGGTCGGAGGTCCGGGGGTGGCCTCACCTCCTGAGGGTGGAGTACCCCGCGATCCGGCCTGAGGGTTGACCCTGAGGGGGCGAGCCGGGACGGACCCGGGAGACCGGCCGGGACCGACTCGATGCCGCCCCCGGGACGGACCTCACGGGCGTCCGGGACGGACCCCGGAGGCCCTCTGGCGATCATCGAACATACGTACGACTATCGTTCCATGGCCACCTTCCGCCGACAGGTCACCGCCCTGGCCCTCGCCCACGCCCTCTCGGCCGCCGAGCGCGGTCTGGCCGTCCTCCCCCTGTCCCGGACCAAGCTCCCGGCGCTGCGCTCGCCGCACCGCGGCGACCCCGCGCGTCCACCCTGCCACGGCGAGTGCGGCCGCCCCGGACACGGCGTCCACGACGCCTCCACCGACCCCGCCCGCATCCGGGAACTGTTCGCCGCGGCTCCCTGGGCCACCGGCTACGGCATCGCCTGCGGCCTGCCCCCGCACCACCTCGTCGGCGTCGACCTGGACACCAAGCCGGGCACCGAAGCCCCGGCCGCGCTGCGCGCCCTGGGCCTGAGGTTCCGGTTCACGATCCCCCCGACGGTCGTCGTCCTGACGCCGAGCGGCGGCCGCCACCTCTGGCTCACCGGCCCACCGGACACCGTCGTACCCAACTCCGCGAGCCGCCTCGCCCCCGGAATCGACATCCGCGGCGCCGGCGGCTACCTGGTCGGCCCCGGCTCCCGCACCGCCCACGGCGTCTACGTCACGGCCCCCGGCACCGCCCACCTGCGCCCCGCCCCCTGCCCCCGCAACCTCCTGCGCCTGCTCCTGCCGCCACCCCGCCCGCCCCGTACGCCCCGCCGCGCCCCCACCGAGGGCCGGGGCCTCCTCCACTTCGTCCTCACCGCCCACGAGGGCCAGCGCAACACCCGCCTCTTCTGGGCCGCCTGCCGCGCCCACGAATCCGGCCTCGGCCCCACCCTGACCGCCTCCCTCCTCGAAGCGGCCCTGGCCACGGGCCTCCCGGAGCCGGAGGCCCGCGCGACGATCGCTTCGGCGGCGCGGGTGACGGGGGCGTCCGCCGAGAGCGGCAGCCGTGTCCCGCCGCCCTGACTCCGCGCCGCGTCCGCCAGGGCCGCGTCGCACCGCCCCGCCCGCGCGTGTGCGGTGGACCCCGTGACCGTCCCGGCACGAGGTCCCCCGTTCGTCGAGCCAGGCTCAACGAACGCAGACCGGCGCGCGCTTGATGGTCTCCCCGCCCCGGCGGATCGTGGAAGACGCGTCCACACGGTCTTCCTCTGGAGGGAAACATGACGGAACTGCACGTCAAGGGCTTCGACCACCTCGTCCTCAACGTCGCCGACGTCGAGCGCTCCCTCGGCTTCTACACCGGGTTTCTCGGGCTTGAGCCGGTGAACGTGGAGGCGTGGCGGGCGGGGAAGGCGCCGTTCCCCTCGGTGCGGGTCTCCCCGGAGACGATCATCGACGTGGTCGGCAAGCCCCGGGGCGAGTCGAACGTGGACCACTTCTGTCTGACCGTGGACCCGCTGGACTGGTCGGAGTTCCTGAAGTCGGCGGAGGTGGCCGTCGTGGAGGGGCCCGTGCGGCGGGACGGCGCCCGGGGTACCGCGACCTCCGTGTACGTCCGGGACCCGGACGGCAACACGGTGGAGCTGCGCTGGTACCCGCAGGACGCCTGACCCGCCGCGGCGACCGCGCTTCAGTAGTCGCTGTTTATGGCGGTGCGCACCTCCGCGAGGGTGGCGTCGGCGACGGCCCGGGCCCGCTCGTTGCCCTCGCGCAGGACGCGGCGGAGCAGGGCGCGGTCGCGGGCGTACTCGGCGCGGCGGGCGCGGATCGGGGCGAGGTACTCGTTGACGGACTCGGTCACCACCTTCTTCAGCGCCGCCGCCCCCAGGGAGCCGATCTCGTCCGCGATCTCCTCGGGGGACCGGTCCTGGCACAGCGCCGCCAGCAGGAGCAGGGAGGAGACCTCGGGGCGGCCCTCCGGGTCGTAGTGGATGTGCCGCTCGGCGTCGGTCCTGGCGCCTCTGACCAGCCGGGCGGTCTCGTCGGGGGTCGCGGCGAGCGCGATGGCGTTGCCCCGGCTCTTGCTCATCTTGGTGCCGTCCGTGCCGAGCAGTGCGGGAGCGCGGGAGAGCAGGGCCTCGGGCTCGGGGAAGACTCCGGCGCCGTCGCCGTACCGCTCGTTGAAGCGGCGCGCGACGGTCCGGGTCAGCTCCAGGTGCGGGAGCTGGTCCTGGCCGACCGGGACCAGGTTGGCCTTGCAGAAGAGGATGTCGGCCGCCTGGTGGACGGGGTACGTGAACATCAGACCGCTGACGGCCGCCTGCCGCGCGTGCGCGATCTCGTCCTTGACCGTGGGGTTCCGGCTCAGTTCGGCCACGGAGACCAGGCTGAGGAAGGGCAGCAGGAGCTGGTTCAGCGCGGGCACCGCGCTGTGCGTGAAGACGGTGCTCCGCGCCGGGTCCACGCCGACGGCGAGATGGTCGAGGACCAGTTCCTCGACGTGCCCGGTGAGATCGTCCGCCACGTCCCGGTCGGTCAGCACCTGGTAGTCCGCGATGATCACGAACGTCTCCACGCCGAGGTCCTGCAGCCGCACCCGGTTGTGCAGCGTGCCGAAGTAGTGCCCCAGGTGGAGCCGCCCGGTGGGCCGGTCGCCGGTGAGGATACGGAACCGCCCGGGGTCCTCGGCGATCCGCTCGTCCAGCGGGGTGGTGGTACGCGCGGTGGTGTCCACGGAGTCTCCTGGTCGTCGCTCGTGCCGTCGGGACGGCACGCACCCAGGTCCGGGAACACGAACAGGGGCCGTCCGTCCGAACGGCCCCTGCCATGTGGTCCTGCGTAAAAGGCGGCCGCTCCTACAAGGAGCGCCACCAGCTACGGCACGACGAAGAACGCATGGCCCCACGATAACGCCGCACCGCGCCACCGCCACCGGAAATACGGCCCGTCACAGCTTCCCGAAGACGACGCCCCGCCAGGTCCAGCCGGATCGCAGCACGGTCTCGCGCAGCGGGTCACGCATCTGGGCACTGTCGAAGTGGAAGGTCTCCGTCATCCCGAGCCGGCCGTCTTCCCCCCGGCCCACGGTCCACTGCCGGCTGACGGTGCGGCTAGGGCCGCGTTCGTACCTCGCCGTCATCTGAAGCCGCACCGGACTGCCGACCCGCTCGAGCTCCCACTGCTCCTCCAGGGCCCGCACCTCGTGCGCCTGCTGGTCGAAGCGCATCCGGATCTTGAGGGCATGGCTGATCTGGGACCGCACGAAGACCTGCTGCCACGCCGGCTCCGTCAGCCGCCACTCCGCCAGCACATCGCACCCCTCACCGCCGCCGTACCGCACGACGTACGGGACCTCGCCCTCGTTGAGCCCGAGCAACGCCGCCCGCAGTTCCTCCCGGGAGACCGGCGCCACCCCCTCTTCGGGGTGCCGGGTGCCGGTCAGTCTGTCGAAGAGTCCCATGGCGTCAACCTACGAAGGCGGCGACGGACGGCACAAGCCGCGCCAGCCCCGATACCCGCGTGGGGGCTTCGGCTCGTTCACGCCCCCACCCCCAGGAAGCGCAGTACCGCCAGCACCCGCCGGTGGTCCGCGTCCGCCCGGGGGAGGTCCAGCTTGGCCAGGATGTTGTTGATGTGCTTGGCCACCGCGCTCTCGCTGACGACGAGTTGGGACGCGATGCCCGCGTTGGAGCGGCCCTCCGCCATCAGGGCGAGGACGTCGCGCTCACGGGAGGTGAGACGGTCGAGGGGGTCGCTGCGGCGGCGGACGAGGAGCTGGGCGACGACCTGGGGGTCGAGCGCGGTGCCACCGTCCGCCACGCGCCGCAGCGCCTCGACGAACTCCTCCACGTCCGCGACCCGTTGCTTCAGGAGGTAGCCGACCCCGCTGGTGTGGGCGGCCAGCAGGTCGGCGGCGTAGCGCTCCTCGACGTACTGGGAGAGGAGCAGGACGGCGGTCGAGGGGTGGGAGCGGCGGATCGACAGGGCGGCGCGCACGCCCTCGTCTGCGAAGCCGGGCGGCATACGGACGTCCACCAGCGCCAGCGCGGGAGTGTGCTCCTCCACCGCGTCCAACAGCGCTTGCGCGTCACCCACTTCGGCCGCCACCTCGAAGCCGGCCATCTCCACGACCTTGACCAGCCCGATCCGCAGCAGCACGGAGTCCTCGGCGATCACGGCGCGTCTCAACTCGGGCACGGCAGCTCCACGTTCATCATCGTCGGTCCCCCCACGGGGCTGCTCATCCGGAACGTCCCGTCCACCGACCGCACGCGCTGGGCGAGCCCGGTGAGGCCGCTTCCCTTGACGGGATCGGCGCCGCCCGGGCCGTCGTCGGAGATCACCAGCCGCAGTATTCCGCCCAGCCGGGTGACCGTCACCTCCGCGCGGGTCGCCTCGCGAGCGTGCTTGGCGACGTTCGTGAGCGCCTCGGAGACGACGAAGTACGCGACCGCCTCGACCGCCGGGGGCTGCCGCCGGGGCAGATCCACCCGGAGTCGTACGGGCAGCGGGGCGCGAGCCGCGAGCCCCGACAGGGCTGCGTCCAGGCCGAGTTCGTCCAGCACGGCAGGGTGCAGCCCGCGGACGAGACCGCTCAGCTCCTCGATCGCCTCCTTCGCCTCCCGGTGCGCGGTGTCGATCACCTCCCGTGCCTCGGGCGGCAGTTCGGTCAGTGTGGCGCGGGCGATGCCGAGGTTCAGCGCGAGGGACACCAGGCGCTGCTGTGCGCCGTCGTGCAAGTCCCTTTCGATACGCCGTCGTTCCGCGTCGGCGGCGTCCACGGCACCGGCCCGGCTCTCGGTGAGGTCCTCGACGCGCCGCGCCAGGTCCTCCTCGCGGCTGCGGCCGAGCAGGGCGGGCACCACCTGGCTCTCCAGCCGTACGAGGGCGGCGGCCGCGCCGGGAACGGCGGCCAGCACGAGCAGCCCTGCCACGGAGACGTACACCGCCTGCACGGAGTAGCCGAGGTGCTCGATCCGCCACTCCCAGGGCAGCGCGTACACCCACGCCCAGGTCAGCGACGCGGTCAGGGAGGCCAACAGCACTCCCACCAGCAGCACTTCGAGACCGCCGAAGAGCGTTCCGGCGAGGCAGTGGTATCCGAACAGACGCCACGGCCGACGCCATCCGGAGCGGGGGATCTCGATCCCGAGGAAGCGGCGGAACCGCCCGCGCTGCGCGGCGGTCAGCACCGGCACGGCGCCCCCTGTCAGCAGCAGCGCGACCCCCAGGATCACCGGCGCGGTGCTGTCGCCTCCGGCGACGATCTCCCACGCCAGGCCGGAGACCGTGAACAGCATCAGCCCCGTGAAGAGGTGGAGCGGCGCCCCCACGGCGAGGAAGGACACGTCGCGGACCAGCCGGGTGAGGGCGCGCCGCGTGCGGGGCGGGATTCTCATGGCGCCACCGTAGGCGCCGGGCACTCGGATCGGACATCCAACTTCCGTCCGTATCAAGGGTGTAGCCAGTGCCACCCCAGGTCGGACAGCGGCGCTACCGACTCGGGCCGACGCGGCGCGGAGAGTGGATCACGAGCCCGACGGCCGGGTTCACGACACCGGAAGAGACCTCCGCCATGGCCCTGAACCACCCGTTGCGCCAGAGCGTTCGCTCCGGCGTCTCCCCCCACCCCCACCGCCGGCACGGCCGCGTCCTGGCAGGCGCGGGCCTGGTCCTCCTCCCCTGGCTCGGCTACCTCGCCGCCACGCTCCCGCCCGCCGAGGCCGCCGCCTGGGTCGCCCTCGACGCCTTGGAGGCCGCCGCCCTGCTCACCGCGGGCAGCCGCCTCCTCCACGGCGACCCCCGCCACCGCGTCCCCGCGGCCGTCGCAGCGGCCCTCCTCCTCGCGGACGCCTGCCTCGACCTCGCCACCGCCGCGCCGGGCGAGGAGCTGGCCACCGCCGCCGCCATGGCACTCTGCGCGGAACTCCCCCTCGCGGCCCTCTGCGCGACCCTGGCGGCCCGCCCCGCGTACCGGCAACCGAAAAGGGCGCCCCTCCCCTGAGGAACGCCCTTTTCCGGGTCTACTGCCGCTGCTGCGGAGGCGGTGGGATTTGAACCCACGGTGACATCGCTGCCACGACGGTTTTCAAGACCGTTCCCTTCGGCCGCTCGGGCACGCCTCCCCGCCTCGCCCACCTGGGGCGGAGCGGGGTACAGCGTACCGGGATCGAGGGGCGGAGGGGGCGGTGGGCGTCAGTTGTCGCCGACGCGGGAGCCGAGGGTGAGGTCGACCGTGTGGTCCTGGCCGCCGCGCTTGTAGGTGACCGTCACCTTGTCGCCGGGCTGGTGGGTCCAGATCTCGCCGATCAGGGTCGGGCCGCTGTCGATGACGGAGTCGTCGAGCTTGGTGATGACGTCGCCCGGCTTGAGGCCGGCCTTGTCGGCGGGACCGCCCGACTCGACCGCGGCCGCGCCGCCCGCGCCCTGGTCGGTGATCTTCGCGCCGTCGGTGGAGTCCTCCAGGGACACGGAGGCACCGATCTTGGCGTACACCGGCTTGCCGCTCTTGATGAGCTGCTGGGCGACGTACTTCGCCTGGTTGATCGGGATGGCGAAGCCGAGGCCGATCGAGCCGGACTGGCCGGAGCCGAGGCCGCCGCTGCTGCTCGACTGGATCGCGGAGTTGATGCCGATCACCGCGCCGGAGGCGCTCAGCAGCGGACCGCCGGAGTTGCCCGGGTTGATCGACGCGTCGGTCTGCAGGGCGCTCATGTACGACGCCTTGCTGCTGGCGCTGCCGTCGCTGGAGGCCACCGGACGGTTCTTGGCGCTGATGATGCCGGTGGTGACCGTGTTGGACAGTCCGAAGGGCGCGCCGATGGCGATCGTCTCGTCGCCCACGGCCACCTTGTCCGAGTCGCCCAGGGAGAGCGGCTTGAGGTCGGCGGGCGCGTTCTTGAGCTTGATGACGGCGACGTCGTAGCCCTGCGCGTGGCCGACGATCTCCGCGTTGTACTTGCGGCCGTCCGGGAAGGTGGCCGTCAGCTTGCCGCCGTCGACCGCGTCGGCGACCACGTGGTTGTTGGTGACGATGTGGCCCTGGGTGTCGAAGACGAACCCGGTGCCGGTGCCGCCCTCGCCGCTGCGGCTCTCCGCCTCGATGGTGACGGTGCTGGGCAGCGCCCGGGCGGCGACGCCCGCGATGGTGCCCGCCGAGCGCTTGACCTGCGAGGCGCTGCTGTCGGTGGCGGAGACGGTGGTGGAGCCCTGCCCGTCGTTGTCCTTGGCCAGGGTGTAGCCGATACCGCCACCGATGCCGCCCGCGACCAGCGCGGCCACCAGGACGGCGGCGATCAGCCCGCCGCGCCCGGAGCGCTTGGGGGCGGGCGGCTGGTACGACGCGCCCCAGCCACCGCCCGCGCCACCGGCGCCACCGGCGCCGCCCGCGTCGCCGTAGGCGGGCGGGGGCCAGGAGCCGTCGGGCGCGGGGGTGCCGTAGGGCTGGTGCGGGGCGGGGCCCTGGCCGTGGGCCTGGGGGCCCTCGGGGGATGCCGGTCCCGGAGCCTGCCCGACGGCGCCGGGCGGGCTCTGGGGCAGCGGCGGCAGCGGAGTCGTCGGTGCTCCGCCCTCGGATACGGCGCCCTGCGCGGAGGCCGTGGGAGCGTCCACCGGCACGGGAGGTGCGGACGGGGCCGGGGGTACCGCGTTGCCCTCGTTCTCGGTGCTCACAGCTCTTCTCCTCGATCCACGGCTGTCGTCGTCGGTCGCACTCGCTCGTGCCGTTCCCGTTTTTATGTATGCAGCTTTTCCCACGAGCCGTCAGAGCACCATAAGCGGGGGCTGTGGGTCCGGTGACAACCTTTACACGGGACATTTCCGGCAAGTGTTATATACGCATGAATTACGGTGCATCACCGCGTCCGTCGCGCGTACCGTGCACGCCTCCCGCCACACGTCCGGTCGGTGGCACGATGACGCCGTGACCCACGTATCACAGCACTCCATCCAGGTCGTCGCGCACCGGGGGGCCTCCGAGGACGCGCCCGAACACACCCTGGCCGCCTACCGCAAGGCGATCGAGGACGGCGCCGACGCCCTCGAATGCGACGTAAGACTCACCGCCGACGGCCATCTGGTCTGTGTGCACGACCGGCGGGTCAACCGCACCTCCAACGGCCGGGGAGCGGTCTCCGCCCTGGAGCTGGCCGACCTCGCGGCCCTGGACTTCGGTTCCTGGAAGGGGCGCGGCTCCGGGCGCGGCCGGGACGAGGAGCCCGACTGGGAGCACCGGCCCGAGGACCGCGAGGCGACCTCCGTCCTCACCCTGGAGCGGCTGCTCGAACTGGTCGCGGACGCGGGACGGCCGGTGCAGTTGGCCATCGAGACCAAGCACCCCACACGCTGGGCCGGCCAGGTCGAGGAACGGCTGCTGACGCTGCTGAAGCGGTTCGCGCTGGACGCGCCGGAGCACCCCGCCGACTCCCCGGTGCGCGTCATGAGCTTCTCCGCACGCTCCCTGCACCGGGTGCGCGCGGCCGCCCCGAACCTGCCGACCGTGTATCTCGCCCAGTTCGTCTCGCCCCGGCTGCGCGACGGACGACTGCCCGAGGGCGTGGGCATCGCCGGGCCCTCGATCCGCATCCTGCGCAGCCACCCGGCATATGTCGAACGGCTGAAAGACGCCGGATACCAGGTCCATGTGTGGACCGTGAACGAGCCCGAGGACGTGGATCTGTGCGTCCGGCTCGGGGTGGACGCCATCATCACCAACCGCCCGCGCGCGGTGCTCGGCAGGCTGGGCCGGCTGGACTGAGCACGGCTGGAGCACGGCTGGAGCACGGCTGGAGCAGCCTGAGGCACGGCTTGCGGACCGGTACGAGCCAAGAGTCCGGTAACGACCGGCACACGGCCCTTGACCCAAGAGCCGCGGTGAAGCATCCTCCGTTTCCCGGCCACACCACCGAAATCCGGCCACCCGGCCATAGGGAGCACAAGGGAGTGCTCCGGCGCGTTCGGTGCGTGTGCGGACGTTGCGAATGCGTCGCCGGAACAAGACTGACCGGTTTCCGGTACAGGCCAAAGGGGCATCCACACCGTGGCGTGGGGCGAAGGAGGTCTCGGGGGTGGCGTTGGTGGTGGCACAAGAGGTGCCCACGTGGTCGAGCATGGCCGTACCCCATGGCCCTGCGGGCGTGGGGAAGGCGAGACACCGGATGCGTGCGCAACTGCGCGGCGGCGGTGTGTCCGAATCGGTCATCGACGACGCCGTGCTGATTCTGTCCGAACTGCTCAGCAACGCGTACCGGCACGGCCGCCCACTGGGCGGAGCCCCGGCCGGGACCGGCTCGGTGCGGGCGGCCTGGCGGGTGGACGCGCGGGGGCGGCTCATCGTGGAGGTCACGGACGGCGGCGGCCCGACCCGCCCGGCTCCGGCGAGCCCCTCGGTCTCCGCGCACGGCGGCCGGGGACTGAGCATCATCGACGCGCTCGCCGACGACTGGGGCGTGCGCGACGGGATCCCCGGTGAGATGACGGTCTGGGTGGTCGTCCACGCCGACGTGCACGATCCCGACGCACGCTGCGGACACCACGCTTTCGCTACGCGCGTCACGGCGGTCCCCGCCCTCCCGGGGCTGGACGGACTGGACTTCGCGGACGTGTTCGACGCTCTGGACTGACGGCCCCGCCACGGCCCGGGACCCGGGGCCGCCGAGGGTTGTCCACAGGTCCGAGCCGCTGGTGGCGTGAACGGCTAGGCTCCCCGCGTACCAGACGGAGCCGTAACCGGGAGACACCCACGATGGCCAAGAAGCGACCCCAGACGAAGGCCAAGCGCCCGCAGCAGAGCGGGGCCCGCTCCGCCGACGGCCACATCCCGGTCGTCGGCGCCCGGGAGGACTGCCCCTGCGGCAGCGGCCGACGCTACAAGGCGTGCCACGGCCGGGCCGCCGCCCACGCGGCGACCGAGCTGGTGCACCGCCCCTTCGAGGGGCTGAACGGCGAGTGCGACTGGGTGGCCCTGCGCGAGCTGGTCCCGGCCGCCACCGCCGCGCTGCCCCTGAAGGACGGCCTGCCCGAGGGCGTCCCCTCCGTCACGCTGGCCACCGTGCTGCCGATGGCGTGGCCCGCCCTGCGCCGCGACGACGGCTCGGTGCTGCTCGGCCTGCAGAACGACACCGCCTCCGGCGACATCAGCCGCGACCTGGCCGACACCCTGCTGCGCGCCCTCGACGCGGAGCCCGGTACCCCGGTCGAGGCCAGCCGCGCCCCCGCCGACGGACCCCGGCTGCAGGACCTGCTGGACGAGTCCGCGCCGCTCGAACCGGTCGTGCACAGCGGGTTCGAGTTCTGGGTGCCGGACGCGGAGAACGCGAGCGCGGAGGTCACCGCCTCCCTGGAGCGCGCCAACGCGGCCGCGATCCCCACGGTGAAGCTGACCGGCGTCGAGGCCGCCTACTGGTGCGAGACCCCGGAGAAGAACCACCTGCGCTGGGTCATGCCGCACCCCGAGGAGCGCCTGCTCGACGCGCTGGCCCGGCTGCACGCGGCCGGACAGTCCACCCTCGGCGAGGGCACCCGCCTGGTCGGCTCCTTCCGCGCGCACGGTCTGACCGTGCCGGTGTGGGACCTGCCCACCGGGGTCGGCGCCGACGACATGGAGAAGCCGGCCGCCGAGTTCGCCGAGCGCCTCGCGGCCGCCCTCGCGGTCACCGAGCCGCTCACGCCGGAGGAGCGCCGGGCCCGCGGCGGCCTGACGAACCGGCAGGTCACGCTGAGCTGAGAACGGCGGGACGGCGGTGGCCACGGAGGGTGACGCCTGTCACAACTCCCGATTCCGACAAGGCAATCGGTGGCCGAATGGCCGAGCCGGAATTTGCGAACCGCCGATCTCTTGTTACCGTTCCAGTAGCCCGGTTGCTGGTGCATCCCCCGTCGCCAGCAACCGGGCCTTTCCATGCCCGCGTGACGGCCGCGCATCCTTGATGCGCCACCAACTCCCTTGTCAGTGAGGGAAGTTGCTGCCCACCCGAAGCATCAGAGGCGCGGCGTCGCCTCGCCCGGCGAACTCGGCGACGGCCGTGTAGGCGGCCGGGACACCCCGGACGCGCAGGCGCGGGGTGTCGCAGGTGGCGGGCTCGTCGTCACCGCCGGCCACGCAGCGCGTCAGCACGCTCCGTCCGCCCGGCCCCATGAGGCTCAGCAGGGCGTCGACCGTGTCACCGGTGGTGTTGCGGTAGTAGGCGCGGGCCCAGGTCTCGCCGCCCCGGGTCAGCACACAGGTCTGCGCCTCGACGCCGTCCGGCGCGGAGAGTTCGGGCCCGCAGCGCACGGCGGTGGCCTGCCCGAGCCCCAGGGAACCGGGGCGCTCACGCCCGGCTACGGCGACTTGCGGAGCGGACGGAACGGCAGCGGGCGTACGGGCGGCGGGCGCGGGGACGACGGGCACACCGGCAACGGTCGTACCGGCGGCGGGCGTGGCGGCGGCGGGCGTGGCGGCGGCAGCCGTACGGCCCGCGGTCGCGGCGCTCCCGGACGTGCCGCCGGCGGACGCGCCACCGGCGGAAGGGTCCGGTCCGCCCGCGTCCGTCTGTCCCGCCGACACCGCGCCGAGCGGCAGCAGCACCGCGACCGCCGCGAGGCCGGCGAAGGTGAGCAGACGCAGCCGGGCGGGGGCCCGGCAGCCGGGGCCCGCGGGGATTCGCAGCATGGGCGGAACATAACGAGCCCGGAAGGCGGTCCGGGCCCGCTCCCGCCCGACACCCCTACAACTCGGGCGCGCTCACACCCGTACGAGTGAGGGCCTCGACGACCGTGGGCACCACGGCCTCCACGTCGGGCACCCAGGGCCGCGCCGAACCGGGCAGCGGGGCGCGCTCCCAGCGGACTGTGCCCTGGCCGGTCTCGGAGGGCGGCAGGGCGAGATAGCCGCCGTCGCCGTGGAACCGGAGCGAGCCGGGCACATGGTCCTGCGCGTAGAGGAGTTCGCCGAGCTGCTCCATGGAGTACGGCCGCACCAGGATCGCCCAGCGGACCGGAGTGGCGATCACCGGGCCGAGCCGCATCCCGCGCCGGTCGAGCAGGGTGAGGGCGCGGGCGGCCGCGAGCGCGGGCAGGCTGATCGCGCAGGGGGCCTGGCCTCCGGTCGCCAGGACGATCGGCGCGGCCGGGCGCCTGGTCCACCACCAGCGCACCATGCGCGCGTCGGTGCTGGCCGCGAGCAGGCCGGGGTCGAAGGGGTGGGCGCCCGGCACCGTGCAGTCGGGGTCGGGGCAGGAGCAGCGGGCCGGGCCGCCGGAGTCCGGCGCCACGCCCGGGAGTACCGGCCACCGCCACTCGGTCGCGAAGGTCAGAGCCGCGCCGAGCCGATCCGGCCCGGACTCGTCCCGCCCGGGCGGCAGCCCGCGTCGCCTTCCGAGGATCTCGCGCATGAGCGCTCGTTCCTTTCCGTTGCACCGCTGGGCAACTCCGTTGCACCGCTGGCAACACCGTGGAATCACATCATGTGTCGATCACTTCACTGTGCGTACCTTGTGGCGCATCACGCCCCCGCGCGCGGCAGGAAGAGCCCCCCGGGGTCGAGCATCGGCCGCGTCGGTGGTGCGTCCAGCAGGAGTACGGCTGCGGCGCGGGGGTGGCGAAGCCTGGCGTTTTGCCGTCGCGCGTGTTTCTCTCCGCCTCCGCCACGGGAGGATGGGGCTCGGCCGTCGGTGGTTATGACGCCCGGGTCCGCCGCCAGGTTCCGGGCCGTTGCCCAACCGCCCCTGGCCTTCTCCGAGTACGTACCCATCACGACCGCTGTGACGCTCCGTGGAGCAGGGCCAGTCGACCGCAAAGAAGCGTTACCCGAGGCAGTTTCAAGCCAACTTGCCAGTAAGGCAAGGGCATCGAAGGAAAAGCACGTCAGACGCATGGACACCAGGAATACCGGCAGGACAATGCTGGACATCCCCTCACGAGTCCGTGTACATGTGGAGACACTGCCAGCGGCGCAGAATGACATGGGGGTTTGCGATGCTTTTCAGCACTACGCACCGGCCCGGAAGCCGAACGCCATGAACGCCCCGCACCCAGCGAAAGTGGCCGGAATCGATCCCACAGTTCCCACTCCCGCCCACACTGTCGCGCCCGCACCTCCCGCCCCGGACACCGCTCCCGTCCCGGACACCGCGCTCGCCGCACCCGCCGTGCCCGCTCCCCACCCGCCCGCCCCCGGCACCCTGCTGCAGGACCGCCTGGCCGGCTGGGTCTCGGACCTCACCACCCTCCACGAACTGACCGAGCGTCTGTGCCGCACGGCCACCCTCGACGCCGCCCTCCAGGAGCTGCTGCACGCCGGCGCCGCCCTGGTCGGTGCCCGCCGCGGCCTCGTGGCCCTCGACCCCGGCGACGGACCCGGACCGCGCACCAGCCTCGGGCTCGGCATCGGCCGCGCCGACATCGGCCAGCTGGAGACCGTCCCGCACGGCCCGCTCCATCCCGTCCCCGCCGGTGAGAGCGTCCGCGCCGACCTGTTCGCCGAGGACGGCCTCGACCCCCGCCACCGCGAGGTGGCCACCCGCCTCGGCTACGCCGCCTGCTACGCGCTCCCGCTCGTCTCCGAGTCGGCGGGCGGCATCGGCGGCGCCGTCTGGTTCTACGACGAACCGGCCGCGCCCGACGAGCACCACCGTCATCTGATCGGGCTCTACGTCCGGCACGCAGCCGAACACCTCGCCCTGCTCACGGAGGTGGAGCGCACCCGCGCGCGTGCGGCGACCATCACCGAGGAACTGCTGCCCTCACGGCTGCCCCGGGTGCCCGGCGTCCAGCTCGCCGTCCGGCACCGCACCGGTCCGTGCGGCGGCGGCGACTGGTACGACGCCCTGCCGCTGCCGGACGCCGCGCTCGGCCTCTCCGTCGGCTCCGTCACCGGCTCCGGGCCCGGCGCGGTCGCCGCCATGGGACGACTGCGCGCCTCGCTGCGGGCCTACGCCGTGATGGAGGGCGAGGACCCGGTCGCCGTCCTGTCCGACCTGGAACTGCTGCTGCGGCTGACCGAGCCCGCCCGCTCCGCCACCGCCCTCTTCGCCTACTGCGAGCCCGCCCTGCGCAAGATCACCCTGGCCGGGGCCGGACACAGCCCGCCGCTGATCGTCGGCGAGCGGCGCACCGAGTTCGCCGAGACCTCCCTCTCCGCGCCGCTCGGGATGCTCGCCTGCTGGGAGGCGCCCAGCCTGGAGTTCCACGCCGAGCCGGGCGAGACGCTCCTCCTCTACACCGACGGACTGCTGCACCGCACCGGCGAGGCCATGGACCGCGCCTTCGCCCGGCTGCACGCGGCCGCCGCGAACGTCCCGCGCGCCCTGCGCGGCGACCCCGGCGCCGTCGTGGACCACGTGCTGCGCACGCTCCTGCCGGAGGGCGCGGACCCGGCGGACGAGGCGGCGGACGCCGAAGACGTCGTCCTGCTGGCGGCGCGCTTCGACTGAGCCGGAGCCCACCGCGACCGTGTGCGCCCGCCCGCACACCGGTCCCGACGCCCCGGTCCGTCCCGGTACGACCGTACGATGAGGGTGGTTCCCAGCTCGGGCACGGTCGCGGACCTCGCGAGCCCGGGGAGACCACTTGCCGTACGGAGGAGGATCACGTGTCCGACGAGCTCAACCCGGAGACCCCGGAGTCCGAGGCCGAGGAGCCCATCAAGCAGCGGAAGAACGGCCTGTACCCGGGCGTCTCCGACGAGCTGGCCGAGAACATGCGCGGCGGCTGGGCCGACACCGAACTGCGGGACCTGAAGCCGGTCGCCCAGGCCGCCGAGACCCGGCGCCGCCGCGCCGCGCTGTCCGCCCGCTTCCCCGGAGAGCGCCTCGTGATCCCCGCGGGCAACCTCAAGACGCGGTCGAACGACACGGAGTACGCCTTCCGCGCCTCGACCGAGTACGCGTACCTCACCGGCAACCAGACCGAGGACGGCGTCCTCGTCCTGGAGCCCATCGCCGACGGCCACCGCGAGACGGTCTACCTGCTGCCTCGCTCCGACCGCGAGAACGGCGAGTTCTGGCTCTCCGGGCAGGGCGAGCTGTGGGTCGGCCGCCGCCACTCCCTCGCCGAGTCCGAGGCGCTGTACGGCATCCCCGCCGCCGACGTGCGCGAGCTGGCCGAGAAGCTGCGCGAAGCGACCGGTCCGGTCCGCGTCGTACGCGGCCACGACGCCGGGATCGAGGCGGCCCTGACCGACAAGGTCACCGCCGAGCGCGACGAGGAGCTGCGGGTCTTCCTGTCCGAGGCCCGCCTGGTCAAGGACGCGTTCGAGATCGGCGAGCTGCAGAAGGCCGTCGACTCCACCGTGCGCGGTTTCGAGGACGTGGTGAGGGTCCTCGACAAGGCCGAGGCCACCTCCGAGCGCTACATCGAGGGCACCTTCTTCCTCCGCGCGCGCGTCGAGGGCAACGACATCGGCTACGGCTCGATCTGCGCCTCCGGCCCGCACGCCTGCACCCTGCACTGGGTGCGCAACGACGGTCCCGTCCGCTCCGGCGACCTGCTCCTGCTGGACGCGGGCGTGGAGACCCACACCCTCTACACCGCCGACGTCACGCGCACCCTGCCGGTGAACGGCACGTACACCGACATCCAGCGCAAGATCTACGACGCGGTGTACGAGGCCCAGGAGGCCGGTATCGCCGCCGTGCAGCCCGGCGCCAAGTTCCGTGACTTCCACGACGCCGCGCAGCGGGTGCTCACCGCGAAGCTGGTCGAGTGGGGCCTGGTCGAGGGTCCGGTCGAGCGTGTCCTGGAGCTGGGTCTCCAGCGCCGCTGGACCCTGCACGGCACCGGTCACATGCTCGGCATGGACGTGCACGACTGCGCGGTCGCCCGCACCGAGACCTACGTCGACGGCACCCTGGAGCCCGGCATGGTCCTCACCGTCGAGCCCGGTCTGTACTTCCAGGCCGACGACCTGACGGTGCCGGAGGAGTACCGGGGCATCGGCGTGCGCATCGAGGACGACATCCTCGTGACCGAGGACGGCAACCGGAACCTCTCGGCGGGGCTGCCGCGCCGTTCCGACGAGGTCGAGGCGTGGATGGCTTCGCTCAAGGGCTGAGCGATCCCGTCCGGGACGGCTTTCCGACGGCGGCGGCCGGGCACCTCTCGGGGTGCCCGGCCGCCGGCGCGTTCCGGGGTGATCGTGTGCCTGGTCAGAGCGCCGCCGGGGCGTGGTCGTGCAGCACGCGCTGGAAGAGGCGGCAGTCCCGCCAGGCGCCGTTGATGTGCAGATAGCGCGGAGCGAGTCCGATCGGCGCGAACCCGCACTTCTCCAGGACCCGTTGCGAGCCGGTGTTGTCGGTCAGCGTGGACGCCTCGACGCGGTGCAGCCCGAGCCGGTCGCGGGCGAGGGCGCAGACCCGTTCCAGGGCGGCGCTGGCCAGCCCCCGGTTCTGCCGGTCGGCGGCCACCCAGTAGCCGACGCTCGCGCTGCAGAAGGGGCCCCGGGAGATGCCGGACAGGGTGATCGCCCCCGCGATCCGGCCGTCCGGGGTCTCGATGATCCACGGCGCCACGGTTCCGTCCGCACAGCTCCGCAGCAGCCCCTCGATCCGCTCGGCCTGGCCGCGCACGGTGAAGAAGGAGTCCGGCCTGACCGGCTCCCAGGGGGCGAGGTGGGCACGGTTGTCGGTATAGGCGTCGGCCAGCCCCGGGGCATCTCCGGGAGCGAGGGCGCGCAGGGTGAATCCACCCGGTATTTCCTGGTTTTGAATGAGTTCCGCAGACATGCGCGCACCCTAGCCGCGCGGGCGCCGCACGGAACCCCTCATGCCGTAAGCAGGGAAGGATCTTTCTTCCACTTGAGAACCTTGTCGAAGCTCACGACCGTGCCGCCGCGGCCCGCACCCGTCCCGATGTGGACATGATCGGCGAGCGCGCTGATCAGACACAGCCCCCGGCCACCCTCCGCGTCGGTCCGCGCCGGGCGGACGTCGGGCACGGACCCGAACCCGGGCCCCGAATCGGCCACTTCGATACGGCACTTCTCGCCGTCGAGGTAGGCGGTCACCCGGTACGCCTCCGAACCGCCGCCGCGCACGTCGTCGCCACCGTGCTCGACCGCGTTCGCGCAGGCCTCGCTCAGAGCCACCGACAGGTCGTAGGAGACGTCCGGGTCGACACCCGCCGTCTCCATCGTGCCGATCAGGAGCCTGCGGGCGAGCGGCACGCTCGCGGCCTCGCGTCGCAAGTGGACGGACCACCAGATGCTCATGCTCCAGCCTCCCGGCCGCGGCTCGACATACCGTTACCTATTGCCGCCGCTCCGCGTGCGTAAGCCCTTCCGGAGCGTGAGGTCGCCCATAGGGCCGATGCGCACGGGGACGAATCGGTGTATGGCCCCGTGCGCCCCACGCGTGTCCGGCCGGTCCCGCGCGGCCGCGCTCGGGCGACGGATCCGGCCACCTGGCGTACGGGGCGCGGGCGCGCAGTGCGATGATGAGCCCCGCCATGACTGCCCCCCAGCCGCGCACGACGCGCCCCGGACCCCGGGTCCGGATTCTGCGGGCCGCGGTGTTCGCCGCGGTCTGTGTCGTGCTGGCCGCGGCCGGGCACACCATGGCCTCCTGCGCGACCGTCCCGCTGTGGACGCTCGGTGCGGGGTTCGCGGGCTCGCTTCTGCTCATGGCCCCGCTCGCCGGACGGGCACGCTCGCTGCCCGCCATCGCCGGACTCCTCGCGCTCGGCCAGACCGCGCTGCACACGCTGTTCGGCCTGGGCCAGCACGCAGCCACGGCCGCGACGGGCTCGATGGGGTCCATGCGCATGAGCGGCATGGGCGCCATGGGATCCATGGGTGCCGCCGCCCCGAGCCGGGACGTGCTCGTCGAGCGGGCCACCCGGCTGCTGTGCGGCTCCACACCGTCGACGCTCAGCCCCGGCCGGGCCTATCAACTGCTGCTCGACGCGCATCTGATCGACCCGTCCGGCCACCTCCTGGGCACCCCGCCGGCCACCGCCCCGCACGCCCACGACCTGACCGGCTTCTCCGCCGCGTCGCTGCCCTCGCTGCCGATGCTGCTCGGGCACGTCCTGGCGGCCGTCGCCGTCGGCTGGCTGCTGCGCCGGGGCGACCTGGCCGTGCTGCGGCTGATCGAGCTCTCGGCCCACGGCGTCGCCGAGGCCGCGCTCGTACGGTCCCTGCGCGCGGCGTTCGCCCTCGCGGGTGCCCTGTGCACCGGGCTGCTGCCCGCCACCGGGCCCGACCCGCGCGCCCGCCGCGCCGACCGCGACGAGCCGCCCGCCCCGCGCACCACCGCACTCCAGCACTCCGTGATCCGGCGCGGCCCGCCGGCCGCCGCGTTCCGCCTCGCCGCCTGACACGACGCGACCACCGCTTCCCCGGCAACCGGATGCACCGGCACCGGACGGAGAGGGTCCGCCGTCACGCGGCGCGCGCGTGCGCGCGTCGGACCGACCGCACGCGCACCCCTCTCCGTCATCGGATCTCGCTCAGAGTGGAGTGCTCCGCCATGCAGGTTTCCCGTACCACCACCCGGATCGCCGCCGCCGGCGCCGTCGCCGCGACCGCCGTCCTCGCCCTGTCCGCCCCCGCCTTCGCGCACGTCACCGTGCAGCCCGAGGGCGCCGCCGCCAAGGGCGGCTACGCGGTCGTCGACTTCAAGGTCCCCAACGAGCGTGACAACGCCTCGACCACCAAGCTCGAGGTGAACCTCCCCGCCGACCACCCGATCGCCTCGGTCATGCCGCAGCCGGTGCCCGGCTGGAGCGTCAAGGTCACCAAGTCCAAGCTGGACAAGCCGCTCACCATGCACGGGGAGAAGATCGCCGAGGCCGTCACCAAGGTCACCTGGACCGCCGACGGCAAGGGCATCCAGCCCGGCTACTTCCAGAAGTTCCCGCTCTCGCTCGGCGCGCTGCCCGAGGACACCGACCAGCTCGTCTTCAAGGCGCTGCAGACGTACTCCGACAAGGACGTCGTCCGCTGGATCGAGGTGCCGCAGAAGGGCGAGGACGAGCCGGAGAACCCGGCCCCGACGCTGGAGCTGACCGCCGCCACGGACGACCACCACGGCACCCAGGCCGCCGCCTCCGGCACGGCCGGTGCCGCGTCCGACGACAAGGGCGACGACAAGACCGGGCAGATCGCCGCCTCCGACAAGAGCGGCGGCTCCGACACCACCGCCCGTGTCCTCGGCGTCGTCGGCATCGTCGTCGGCGCGGCCGGCATCGGTTACGGCGTCCTCGCGGGCCGTCGCCGCACCGCCTGACCCACCCGTCCGCGCACCGGGGCCGCGTGGCCCATGCGGCCCCGGTGCGCGCCGGATTCCTCACCTCCGGGAAGTTCTCCTATGCCTTACATGCCCGACCCGCGCCCCTCGGTCCTCCTCTCCTCGCGCAAGCGGACCCTCGCCGCGGCCGCCCTGCTCGCCGCCGCCGCGTTCGGCCTGACCGCCTGCGGTTCCGGCGACGACGCCAAGTCGCCCGTCTCGTCGGTCTCCTCGGAGACCGACTCCGGCAAGGCCGCCACGGTCCTCGACCAGCCCTTCGAGAAGCCGGACCTGGTCCTCACCGACACCCACGGCAAGAAGTACGACCTGCGCGCCGAGACCAAGGGTCATCCGACCCTCGTCTACTTCGGCTACACCCACTGCCCCGACGTGTGCCCCACGACGATGAGCAACATCGCCGTCGCCATGAAGGCGCTGCCCAAGGCCGAACAGGACAAGCTCCGCGTCGTCTTCGTCACCACCGACCCCGGCCGCGACACCCCGGCCGAACTCGGCAAGTGGCTCAAGGGGATCGACCCCCGCTTCATCGGCCTCACCGGCGACTTCCCCACCATCCAGGCGGGCGCCCGCACCCTCGGTATCTCCGTGGAGCCGACGACCAAGGACAAGCACGGCAAGACCGTCTCGGTGCACGGCACCCAGGTCATCGCCTTCTCCCCCAAGACGAACGGGGGTTACGTCCTCTACGGCGAGGACGCCTCGGTCGACGACTACACCAAGGACCTGCCCAAGCTGGTGCGGGGAGCGAAGCCGTGAGGCGTTCCCTGCTGCCCGCCACCCTCGCCGCGCTCGCCGGGGCGCTCGCCCTCACCGGCTGCGGCGCGGACTCCGGCGGTCGTCCCGAACTGTCCGCCGGTGCCGCCTACATGCCCCAGCCGGTCTCGGCCGACATGGCCGCCGGGTTCCTCACCGTCACCAACAAGGGCGGCGGCGCCGACGAGCTGACCTCGGTCAGCAGCGACATCGCCGGTGAGGTCACCATGCACAGCACCAGCGGGGGCGCCATGACGGAGAAGACCTCCTTCACCGTCCCGGCCCACGGCCGCCTGGTGTTCAAGAGCGGGGCGAACCACCTCATGTTCGAAGGGCTCAAGCACAAGCCGCGCGAGGGCCAGACGGTCACGGTGAAGCTGGGCTTCGCCCACTCCAAGCCGCTCACCGTCGAGATGCCGGTGCGGTCCGCCACGTACACACCGTCGACCGGCAACTAGGGAGGGACCACCTTGACGCGGACCATCACCCCTCGGCTGCGCCCCCTGGTGCTGCTGCTTCTCGCCGTCACCGCCGTGCTGTTCGCGGGCGCCGCGCCCGCCTCCGCGCACGCCGCGCTGACCGGCAGCGACCCCGCCCAGGGCGTGGTGGTCGACAAGGCGCCCACCCAGGTGTCACTCACCTTCTCCGAGCAGGTCGCGATGGGCGACGACTCCCTGCGGGTCCTCGACCCCAGGGGCAAGCCCGTCCAGCGGGGCAAGCCCGCCAACGTCAGCGGGACCACCTACGCGGTCCAGCTCAAGAGCGGCCTGGCCAAGGGCACCTACACGGTGACCTACCAGGTCGTCTCGGCCGACAGCCACCCCGTCGCAGGCGCCTACACCTTCTCCATCGGGGCGCCCTCCCGGACCGTGGTCTCCGGCACCACCACGGCCGGCGGCGGCGTGGTCGGCACTCTGTACGCGATCGGGCGTTACGTGTCCTACGCCGGGTACATCGTGCTGGTCGGCGGGGCCGCCTTCGTGCTGGCCTGCTGGCGGCGCGGCGCGGGCGTGCGGGCGCTGCAGCGGCTGGTGGTCGGCGGCTGGCTGGCGCTCACCGGCGCCACGCTGTGGCTGCTGCTCCTGCGCGGCTCGTACACCTCCTCGGGCACCTTCGGGGACGTCTTCGACCTGGCCCTGCTCGGGCAGGTGCTCCAGACCAAGGCCGGGGCCGCGCTCGTCTCCCGGCTGTTGCTGCTCGCCGCCGCCGCGCTCTTCGTGGCCGTGCTCTTCGGGGCGTACGCCAGGAGGGACGAGGAGGAGGGCGACTCGGCCGGCGAGGAGCGCGCCACCGGCGAGGAGGCCGAGGAGAAGCGGGACCTCGGCTTCGGGCTCGCCATCGGCGGCGTGGTCGTCGCGGCCGGGCTCGCGGCGAGCTGGGCCATGGCCGAGCACGCCTCCACCGGGCTCCAGCCGGGCATCGCCATACCGGTCGACATCGTCCACCTCCTGGCCGTCGCCGCCTGGCTCGGCGGCCTCACCTCCCTGCTGGTCGCCCTCTACCGGGCCCCGGCAGGCTCCCCCCTCGAAGCGTCCGCCGTGCGCCGCTTCTCCCGGCTCGCCTTCGGCTCGGTGCTCGCCCTGGTCGCCACCGGCGTCTACCAGTCCTGGCGGCAGCTCGGTTCCTGGTCCGCCTTCACCGAGACCCGGTACGGGCAGTTGCTGCTGGTGAAGATCGGCCTGGTGGCCGTCATGGTCGCCCTCGCGGGAATCTCCCGGCGTTGGACAGGACGGCTGGCCGAGCACCCGGCGACCGGGGCGGAGGACGAGCCGGAGGCGGAGACGGCTTCCGTGCCCGCCACCGCTGCCGCCGCCGTGCAGAGCAAGGACGCCGTCGAAGGCGCCGCGTCCACCGCCGCAGGCGGCGCCGAGCGCGCCGCCCAGCTCGCCCGGCAGCGCAGTGCCGTCGAGGACGCCCGCCGCAAGCGACTGCGGGACGCCGACCCCAACCGGTCCGGACTGCGCCGCTCGGTGCTCACGGAGGCGGCCGTCGCCGTCGTCCTGCTCGCCGTCACCACCGCGCTGACCCAGACCGAGCCGGGCCGCACCGAACAGGAGGCGCAGGCTGCGGGCGCGTCCACCAGCAGCTCCCCGGCCTCCGACACCTCCGGCGCGCTGACGCTCGACATGGCCTTCGACACCGGCGGCACGAACGGCAAGGGTCTGGTCCGCATCGACTTCGATCCCGCACGGGTCGGCGGCAACGAGATGCACGTCTACGTCCAGCGCCCCGACGGCCGCCCCTACGACGTCCCCGAGGTGAAGGTCGCCCTCACCCAGGAGGCCAAGAAGATCGGCCCCCTTACCGTGAAGGCGGAGCACATCACGCGCGGCCACTGGGCCGCCACCGGAGTGCAGATCCCCGTGGCCGGTGACTGGAAGGTCGCCGTGACCGTGCGCACCTCCGACATCGACCAGGTCACCGTCTCCAAGAACGCGCAGATCGGCTGAACCGCACCATGCCCGACCCGTCCGTCCCCCAGACCCGTAAGGCCCCCGAGACCCCGGCACCGGAGCAGTCCGGCGCCCCGGGCGTCTCCCGGCGCACCCTGCTCGGCACCGCCGGGGCCACCGGCATCGTCCTCGGCGCGGCGGGTGCCTCCGTCGGGTACGCCGCCGCGCCCGCTCCCGCGGCTCCCCTCACCTCCCTCGGCTCGGACCGGGCGATGTTCCACGTGAAACATCAGCCCGGAATCACCGACGGGCTCCAGGCACGCGGCCATCTCATCGCCTTCGACCTGGCGCCCGGCGCCGGCCGCAAGGAGGCCGCCGCCCTGCTGCGCCGCTGGTCGACGACGGCGGAGCGGCTGATGGCGGGCGAGCCCGCCCCGCACGACGACACCGACGTGGCCCGCGACGCCGGACCCTCCTCGCTGACCGTCACCTTCGGCCTCGGGCACTCCTTCTTCGCCCGCACCGGCCTGGAGAAGCAGCGCCCTGCCGCACTGGACCCGCTGCCCGCCTTCTCCTCAGACCACCTCGACAAGTCCCGCAGCGACGGCGACCTGTGGGTCCAGATCGGCGCGAACGACTCCCTGGTCGCCTTTCACGCCCTGCGTGCCCTCCAGAAGGAGGCGGGCGGCGCGGCCCGGATCCGCTGGCAGATGAACGGCTTCAACCGTTCGCCCGGCGCCACCGCCCACCCCATGACGGCCCGCAATCTCATGGGCCAGATCGACGGCACCCGCAACCCCAAGCCCGCCGAGCCCGACTTCGAGCAGCGGATCTTCGTCCCCGCCTCGGGGGAGCCCGCCTGGATGGCCAACGGCTCCTACGCGGTCGTCCGGCGCATCCGGATGCTGCTGGACGACTGGGAGAAGCTGTCGCTCACGGCCCAGGAAGCGGTCGTCGGGCGCCGCAAGTCCAACGGTGCCCCGCTGTCCGGCGGCGACGAGACCACGCCGATGGACCTGGAGAAGACCGACGCCCACGGCGAGTACCTGGTGCCGCTCAACGCGCACGCCAGGATCACCCGGCCCGACCGCAACGGCGGCGCGGCCATGCTGCGGCGGCCCTTCTCCTTCCACGACGGCTACGACGCGGACGGCACGCCCGACGCCGGGCTGCTCTTCATCTGCTGGCAGGCGGACCCGCTGCGCGGCTTCGTCCCGGTGCAGCGCAAGCTCGACCGGGGGGACGCGCTCTCCACCTATCTGCGGCACGAGTCGAGCGGCCTGTTCGCGGTGCCGGGCGGGGCGGAGAAGGGCGAGTACGTGGGGCAGCGGCTGCTGGAGGGCTGAGGCCGTGGAGTGGCCGCCGGTGACAGCGGTAGCGGTGATGGCCGGTGACACACAGGTGGTCCCGGGCGATCGAAAACACCCGTGCGAGTGGCCGTCGTGAGACGCCCGAGCCTGCTTCCCGCGCGGCCATTAGGGTGAGGTCATGCCAGCGAGCTATGCGTATCTCGGTCCCGAAGGCACCTTCACCGAAGTCGCCCTGCGCACGCTTCCGGAGGCGGCCACCCGTGAGCTGATCCCCTATGTGTCGGTGCAGTCCGCGCTGGACGCGGTGCGCACCGGCGAGGCGGAGGCGGCCTTCGTGCCGATCGAGAACTCCGTCGAGGGCGGCATCACCACCACTCTGGACGAGCTGGTCGCCGGCCGCCCGCTGATGATCTACCGCGAGGTGCTGCTGTCGATCACCTTCGCGCTGCTGGTCCGCCCCGGCACGAAGCTGGCCGACATCAAGACGGTCACCGCCCACCCGGCCGCCCAGCCGCAGGTCCGCAACTGGCTGCGCACCCACCTCCCGGACGCCCTCTGGGAGTCCGCCGCCTCGAACGCGGACGGCGCCCGGCTGGTCCAGGAGGGCCGGTACGACGCGGCCTTCGCGGGCGAGTTCGCCGCCGCCCGGTACGGCCTGGTCCCGCTGGAGACCGGCATCCACGACGCGGAGAACGCGCAGACCAGGTTCGTGCTGGTCGGCCGCCCCGCCCGGCCCGCCGCGCCGACCGGCGCCGACAAGACCTCGGTGGTGCTCTGGCAGCGGGACGACCACCCGGGTGCGCTGCGCGACCTTCTGGGTGAGTTCGCGGGGCGCGGGATCAACCTGATGCTGCTCCAGTCGCGTCCGACCGGGGCGGGTATCGGGAATTACTGTTTTTGCATCGACGCCGAGGGGCACATCTCGGACCGTCGCATGGCCGAGGCTCTGATGGGCCTGAAGCGGATCTGCCTCCAGGTGCGTTTCCTCGGCTCCTATCCGCGCGCGGACATCAGGCCCGGGGAGGCCAAGCCGACCCCGCCGGGCATGTCGGACCAGGAGTTCCTGGCGGCGGCCGACTGGGTGGCGGGCTGCCAGGACGGCCGGTTCTAGCCGCCTCGGCGTTGTCCACAGAAGTTATCCACAGGTCAGCTTCTCGACCTGGGGACAAGTCGACAACAACAGGTCCTACGGTCGACATATCGCCCTAGCCGACCCAAGATCAGCCATCCGTATGCCTATCGGCTTTGGTCCACCTGATTCCTTCGATTCACCATTTAGGGCGACCTATCTACGCCCGAAAGTGGGTGTCATGCGCGTTTGAGCCGGTAATTCCTCGAACTCGTGCCGACTTCCGGAGTGATCAATTCCGAAATCCACAGCCCTTTCGCACAGCCTGTGGATAACTTTTCCCCGGGTGTGGATTCCTGTGGACAAGGCGCCCGCCAAGTGCCGCCCACCGCAAGGGAGTCCGGGCAAGCCGGGGTACTCCGGACGATCTTTGCAGAGCGGAACCGGGAAGTGATTCCCGGCCCGTCCCCCCGCACCGGTAGCCTTGGCTCCGTGATTGACCTTCGCCTGCTTCGTGAGGACCCCGACCGTGTGCGCGCGTCCCAGCGCGCCCGTGGAGAGGATGTCGCGCTCGTCGACTCCCTCCTCTCTGCCGACGAGCGGCGCAGGTCCTCCGGCGTCCGCTTCGACGAGCTGCGCGCCGAGCAGAAGCAGCTCGGCAAGCTGATCCCCAAGGCCGCTCCCGAGGAGAAGGCCGAACTGCTCAAGCGCGCCGAGCAGCTCAAGGCGGACGTGAAGGCCGCCGACGCCGAGCGCGACGCGGCCGACGCCGAGACCCAGGAGCTGCTGCTCCGGCTCGGCAACCTCGTCCACCCCGGCGTGCCCGTCGGCGGCGAGGAGGACTTCGTCACGCTGGAGACGCACGGCACGATCCGTGACTTCGACGCCGAGGGCTTCGCGCCCAAGGACCACCTGGAGCTCGGCCAGCTCCTCGGCGCGATCGACACCGAGCGCGGCGCCAAGGTCTCCGGCTCCCGCTTCTACTTCCTCACCGGCGTCGGCGCCCTCCTGGAGCTGGCTCTGGTGAACGCGGCCATGGCACAGGCCACCGCCGCGGGCTTCACCCCGATGCTCACCCCGGCCCTGGTGCGCCCCCAGTCCATGGCGGGCACCGGCTTCCTCGGCCAGGCCGCGCAGGACGTGTACCACCTGGACAAGGACGACCTCTACCTGGTCGGCACCTCCGAGGTGGCGCTCGCCGCGTACCACATGGACGAGATCATCGACGCCGACAAGCTGCCGCTGAGGTACGCGGGCTTCTCCCCGTGCTTCCGTCGCGAGGCCGGCTCGCACGGCAAGGACACCCGCGGCATCTTCCGCGTCCACCAGTTCGACAAGGTGGAGATGTTCTCGTACGTCGACCCGGCGGACTCCGAGGCCGAGCACCAGCGCCTGCTGGAGTGGGAGAAGCAGTGGCTGACCTCCCTCGAGCTGCCGTTCCGCGTGATCGACGTCGCCACCGGTGACCTCGGCGCCTCCGCGGCCCGCAAGTTCGACTGCGAGGCGTGGATCCCGACCCAGGGCAAGTACCGCGAGCTGACCTCGACCTCGGACTGCACCGAGTTCCAGTCCCGCCGCCTGTCGATCCGTATGCGCGACGGCAAGCAGGTCAAGCCGCTGGCCACGCTCAACGGCACGCTGTGCGCCGTACCGCGCACCATCGTGGCGATCCTGGAGAACCACCAGCAGGCCGACGGCTCGGTCCGCGTCCCCGAGGTGCTGCGCCCGTACCTCGGCGGCCGTGAGGTGCTGGAGCCGACCGCCAAGTGAGCGACGGACTCCCGTACCGGCTGATCGCCACCGACCTCGACGGCACGCTGCTGCGCGGCGACGGCACCATCTCGCCGCGCACCCGCGCGACGCTGGCCGCCGCCGCGGAGGCGGGCGCCGCGCACATCGTCGTCACCGGCCGCGCCGTCCCCTGGACCCGGCACATACTGGACGACCTCGGCTACGAGGGCCTGGCGGTCTGCGGCCAGGGCGCCCAGGTCTACGACGCGGGGCAGCGACGCCTGCTCACCTCGGTCACCCTGGACCGCAAGCTGGCAGGGGTGGCGCTGGCGAAGATCGAGGCGGAGGTCGGTCCGCTGTACATCGCCGCCAGCCGGGACGGACTGGACGGCGACGTGCTGGTCGGCCCCGGCTACGCGGTCACCGGCACCCTGCCGAGCACGCCGTTCACCGACGTGTCCGACCTGTGGGCCGCGCCGCTGAACAAGCTCTACATCCAGCACCCCCGGCTGAACAGCGACGAGCTGGCCGAGGCCGCGCAGGGCGCCGCGGGCGGCTTCGTCACCGTCGTCATGGCCGGCGAGGGCATCGTGGAGCTGCTGCCGCTCGGCCTGTCCAAGGCCACCGGCCTCTCCCTGGCGGCCCGCCGCCTGGGCATGAAGGCGTCCGACACGATCGCCTTCGGCGACATGCCGAACGACATCCCGATGTTCTCCTGGGCCGCCCACGGCGTCGCGATGGACAACGCGCACGAGGACCTGCGCGCGGTCGCCGACGAGATGACGGCCTCCAACGAGGAGGACGGCATCGCGGTGGTCCTGGAGCGGCTGCTCTCCGAGCGAGCCTGAACGCCCGACGGGCGGGACCGGAACGGTCCCGCCCGACAAGGTCATGCGGAGGATGCACGGATCGAACGTGCGCGGGCTGTCACACCCGACCGCGGTTCAGCGAACCGGTGCCTTGCCACTCGGCCAATCCTCCGGGTGGGCGGCCCACGCGAGAGCGACTTCGCGTGCTCGAAGCGGCCGCCCCGGGTGGCTCCCTGTGCGGAGCGGGCTCGACGGTGGGAACTACACCGGAGTCCGCCTCGGGCCACCCTGTCGGGAGTCGGACGTACTGCCGTGCAGAGGCATCGTCCTCACTCCTCTCCCGGTTCGGGTGCGCCGGGGGGTTCCCGGCGGATGGGGCACCCCTACTGTGCCCCGGCGCCGCGCGGGGGCGCCACCGAATTACCGGCGCTAACGGCGGCGCCACCTGCGCCGACGGGCCCGGCTGAAGAACCAGCCGGCGGGCGGTTCGTCCGAACGCCACGGCTGCGGCTCGGGCCGTTCCGCGCGCCAGCGGGCGGCGAGCATCCGGGCGCGGGCGGAGGGCTCGACGGTCTCGGCGTCCCGTATGAACTCCTCGTCGAGGACCACGTCGTCCCAGGCGTCGAGGCCGTCCCGTCCCGGCTCGTCGTCCTGCGGTGTCCGCTCGCTCATCCGCGCACCTCCGCGCCATGTCCCAACGTGTTTCCAGTGTGCCGAGCCGGGAGTGAAGGCCCCGTCAAAGCGCCCGGGGCCCCGCACCTACTCCTCGCCCGCCAGCGTCAGCGACCGCAGCTTCCACCCCGCGAACCAGGTGGCCGCGACGGTCACCGCGACCAGCAGCACGGTGGCCGTCGTCAGCCCCACGTCGGAGGTGACCAGGTCGCCGCCCGCGAGTTTGTGGGCGACCGCGAGCGACCACTGCTGGACGCTCAGGGTGCGCGCACCGGCCACCAGGGAGCCGAACAGCGCCTCCCAGACCAGCGCGTAGACGAGCCCGAAGACCACGGCGTGGCGCGAGACCGTGCCGAGCAGCAGGAACAGCGCCGAGTAGGCGATGGACGAGACGAGCGCGGCGACCGTGTAGGCGACGGCGATGTTCTGGCCGTTGCCGTTGAGGATCAGACCCGCGATCAGGGTCGGGACGGCGGAGAACACCATGGTGACCGCGATGGCGACGATCAGCTTGGTGAAGATGATCGCCGGCCGCTTGAGCGGCTTGGACAGCAGATAGACCACGGAGCCGTCGTCGATCTCCGGTCCGATGGCGCCGGTGCCCGCGATGACGCCGATGATGGGCACCATGGTGGCGAGCGCGAACCCGCCGAGGACGTCGGCGGCCACTTGGTCGTCGGCGCCGGTCAGACCGCGGACGATCGCGGAGATGACGATCAGCAGCAGCGGCAGCACGCCGAGCACGAGGGCCCGGCGGCGGCCGAGCAGGGCTCGGTAGGTGAGCCGGGCGACGGTGGGGTCGTACATCTTCGGCCTCCTACGCCGCGACCAGATACGAGAAGACGGACTCCAGGGACTCGTCCGACGGCGAGACCGTGTGCAGCCGGATGCCCAGGTCGCGGGCGACCTTCGGCAGCAGCGTGGTGAAGCGGCCGAAGTCGACGGCCTGGACGAGCAGCGCGCCCTCGGAGGAGTCCACCTCGATGCCGGCCGTGGACGCGTCCGCGATCAGCGCGGCCGCGAGCGCCCGGTCGTCGCTGGAGCGCACCAGGTAGCGGTGCGGCCGGTCGGTCATCAGGCGGCGGATCTTGCGGAAGTCGCCGCTGGCCGCGTGCCGTCCGGCGACGACGACCTCGATGTGCCGGGCGAGCTGTTCGACCTCCTCCAGGATGTGCGAGGAGAACAGCACGGTGCGGCCTTCGTCGCCCATGGTGCGCAGCAGGTCCATCAGCTGCATGCGCTGGCGCGGGTCCATGCCGTTGAACGGCTCGTCGAGCAGCAGCAGCGAGGGGTCGTGGACGAGCGCGGAGGCCATCTTCACGCGCTGCCGCATACCTTTGGAGTACGTGGAGATCTTCCGGTCCTGCGCGTACTCCATCTCGACCGTGGCGAGGGCGCGCTGCGCCTCCCGGTCGCCGAGCCCGTGCAGCTCGGCGTTGGCGACCACGAACTCGCGCCCGGTGAGGAAGTCGTACATCGCCTCCCGCTCGGGTACGACGCCGATGTCCCGGTAGACGGACTCGTTGCGCCACACCGGGCGGCCGTCCAGGGTGATCGTGCCGGTGGAGGGGGCGAGGAAGCCGCCCATCATGTTGATGAGGGTGGACTTCCCGGCACCGTTGGGACCGAGCAGACCGGTGACGCCGGGGCCGATCGTCATGGTGATGTCGTTGACGGCGACCACGTTGCCGAACCAGCGGGAGACGTGGTCGATGGAGAGTGTGCTCATGGGCGCAGCCCATTCCTTGGAAGGGTGGTGGCGGGCGACGGGCGGGCGGTCACAGGCTCACCTTCTTGTAGCGGCGCAGCAGCAGGCCGTAGCAGGCGGCGATGACCCCGAGGACGACGATCAGGTAGACGAAGCCCTCGCCGGTGGACGGGCCGACGCCGCTGGGGAACGACGACGCGCCGCCGAGCAGTGCCGACTGGATGCCGTCGATCAGGGTGACCGGGGAGAACAGCCCGATCCACGGCACCGCGCCGCTGTTGCCCTGGACGTCGGCGATGGCCTGGAGCGTGGAGACCGCGCCGTAGGAGATCGTCATGACGGCGATGACGGCGGCGATGCCGAAGCCGCGGCGCGGGGTGATGGAGGCGATGACCAGACCGATCCCGGCGAACAGCAGGGAGAGCAGGGCCACCGAGACCACGCCCTGGCCGAACTTCTCGCTCTGGTGGGCCACTCCCATCTTGGCGAGCAGCGCGCCCACGTAGAGCACGAGCAGCGGTCCGCCGGTGAGGACGAACAGGGCCGAGGCGAGCGCCGCGAACTTCGCGAGCACGTAGTCGGCGGTCTCGATCGGCCGCGAGAAGTACAGCGGCACGGTCTTGAAGCGCAGGTCGCGCGAGACCGACTGGGGCGCCTGCGAGGCCACGTACAGGCTGATGACGGCCTGCATGATGATCGCGTACCGGCTGTAGGGGACCGGCAGTTCGTGCGCCTTGGTGGTCACCGCGACGGCGACCATGATGGCCGCGGGCACGCACATCACCGCGAACAGCAGCATCGGCAGCACCTTGGACTTGGCCGAGCGGCCGAGGCCGTAGGCGCCGCGCAGGGACTGCGAGTAGAGCGAGCGGCGGGCGTAGGCGCGGCCGAGGCGGGGACCGTCGTAGCCGCGGTAGCCGATGTCGTGGATGCGGGACTGGTCGCCGGAGGGCGAACCCGCCGACTCGGTGATGGGGTGCTCAACCGCCATGGCCGGCGGCCTCCTTCCGCTGCTCGTCGGCGGTGGTGAACACCTCGGAGATGCGGTGCCTGCGCTGCTCCATGCGCACCAGGCCGAGTCCGAGGTCCGCGACGACGTCGCGCACCAGGTCGTAGGTCTCGTCGCCGCTCGCGGTCACCAGGACGATGTGTCCGGCGCCGGGCAGGCCGCCGCCCTCGTCCTCGGTGTCGAGGCCGCGGGCGCCGAGCGCCTCGCGCAGGGCGCGGGTGCCGTCGGGGTGGGTGTCGCTGTCGGTGACCTCGATCGCGAGGGTCGTCGTGGTCTGGGTGAAGTCGGTGGTGGAGCTGGACCGCAGCAGCTTGCCGCCGTCCACGACGACCACGTGGTCGCAGGTGCGCTCCAGCTCGCCGAGCAGGTGCGAGGTGACCAGGACGGAGATGCCGAAGTCGGTGTGGACGCGGCGGATCAGGCCGAGCATCTCGTCGCGGCCGACCGGGTCGAGGCCGTTGGTCGGCTCGTCCAGGAAGACCAGGCGGGGGTCGTGCACCAGCGCCTGGGCGAGCTTGACCCGCTGCTTCATGCCGGTCGAGTAGCCGCCGATGGGGCGGTACCGCTCCTCGTAGAGGCCGACATGACGCAGGGTGTCCGCGGTGCGCTCGCGCGCGGCGGCGGCCGGCAGTCCGGACATGCGGGCCATGTGCACGACGAACTCGGTGGCCGAGACGTCGGGCGGCAGGCAGTCGTGCTCCGGCATGTACCCGACCCGCTCCCGGATGGCGGCGCCCTCGGTCGCCACGTCGAGGCCGAGCACGGTGGCACGGCCCTCGGAGGCGGGGGACAGACCCAGGAGGATCTTGATCAGGGTGGACTTGCCGGCGCCGTTGGCACCGACGAGTCCGGTCACACCGGGTCCGATGTCCACGGACAGCCGGTCGAGAGCGGTCACCCGTGGGTACCGCTTGCTCAGGCTCTCGGTCGCGATCACAGTCACGTCCCCGACGGTAGTGACGCGGACCACGCCGGTCGTCAGACCTCAGAGCCGTCTTGGAGTCAGACTCCGGTAGTACGTGGCCCTAGGGGGCGTACGCGCGACGGGCCCGGGGGCCGGGTTCCGGGGAACGGGGGCCCGCGTTCCCGGGGACGGGGGTCGCGGGACCTCTGGGGGTCACCCCGGTGATCTCCCCTATTGACGCCGCCTCTAACAACTGCGAGATTCAGCGGGGTCGGGTGACGAGGACGTGGCATCGACGGGACGGGCGGCATGACGAGCGCAGTGAGTGAACTCTCCGCCGAATTGCGGGGCTTCCAGCGGGTGCAGCGGCTCGCTTACGAGTGCGCGGAGGCGGTCGCGGCCCGTCTGGAGCCGGGCGTCACCGAGCGGGAGGCGGCCCGGATGCAGCGGCGGTGGCTGTACGAGCACGGGGTGCGGGACTGGTTCCACCTGCCGTTCGCCTGGTTCGGTGACCGGACGGCGTTCACCGGTTTCCGGATACCGCTCCAGTTCTTCCCCACCGACCGCGCCCTGGAGCCCGGGATGCCGTTCATCCTGGACCTGGCCCCGGTGTACGAGGGGTACACGGCCGACATCGGCTACTCGGGCGCCCTCGGCGGCAACCCGCTGCAACGGCGTCTCATGGCCGACCTGGAGGCGCACCGCGCGCTGATCCTGCGCGAGGTGCGCGAGCGGCGCCCGCTGCGCGAGATCTACACGGACGTGGAGCGGCTCATGACCCGCCAGGGGTACGCCAACCGGCACCGCGCCTACCCCTTCGGCGTGATCGCCCACAAGGTCGACCGCGTGCGTCAACGCCGTTTCGCGCCCCATGTGTTCGGCTTCGGCACCCAGTCCCTCAAGGGCCTGCTGAGCGACGCGGTGCACGGCCACCGCGAGGGCTGGTCGCCCCTGTGGTCGCCGTACCGCTTCTCCGACCACCCGCCGCACCCGGGCCTGTGGGCGGTCGAGCCCCACCTCGGATTCCGGAGCACGGGAGCCAAGTTCGAGGAGATCCTGGTGGTCACGGATTCGCGCGACCCCGACGAGAGCGCCTTCTGGCTGGACGACGATCTGCCGCACGTGCGGCGCTGGGCGGAGGAGAAGTGATGCTGGAGGGTGCGCGCGAGCGCCGGATCAGGACCGGCGGGATCGAACTGTGTGTGGCCGAACTCGGCGACACCGCACGGCCGACGGTGGTGCTGGTGCACGGCTACCCGGACAGCAAGGAGGTCTGGTCGGAGGTCGCCGTCCGGCTCGCCCGCGACTTCCACGTGGTGCTGTACGACGTCCGGGGCCACGGCCGTTCGACCGCGCCCAAGCCGCTGCGCGGGGGCTTCACGCTCGCCAAGCTGACGGACGACTTCCTGGCCGTCGTGGACGCGGTGAGCCCGGACCGGCCGGTCCATCTCGTGGGCCACGACTGGGGATCGGTGCAGTCCTGGGAGTTCGTCACGGTCGCCCGCACCCGGGGCCGCGTGGCCTCCTTCACCTCCGTGTCGGGTCCGTCCCTCGACCACTTCGGGCACTGGATCAACGCGCGCGTGAAGCGCCCGACGCCCCGCAGGATCGGCCAACTCCTCGGCCAGGGCGCCAAGTCCTGGTACGTCTATCTGCTGCACACCCCCGTGCTGCCCGAACTCGCCTGGCGCGGACCGCTCGGCAAGCGCTGGCCCGCCCTCCTCCAGCGGTCGGAGAAGGTCCCGGCCGACGGCTACCCGACCGCCTCCCTGCCCTCGGACGCGGCCCACGGCGCCTGGCTCTACCGGGACAACGTCCGCACCCGGCTGCGCAGACCGCGCCCGGACGCCCACGCCCACGTGCCGGTGCAGCTCGTCACGCCCGAGGGGGACGCGTTCCTCTCCCCGCGGCTCTACGACGACCTGGAGCAGTGGGTGCCCCGGCTGGTCCGGCGCGTGCTTCCGGCCAGGCACTGGATTCCCCGTACCCGGCCGGATCAACTGGCGCTGTGGATCACCGAATTCGCGGAGTCGGTCGAGAAGGGCGCGCCCGCCGCCGAACCCGAGGGGCGCCATGGTGACCGTTTCGCCGGACAGTTGGTGCTGATCACGGGTGCGGGTGACGGCATCGGCCGGGCGACGGCGTTCGCCTTCGCTGAGGCGGGCGCGCGCGTGGTGGCCGTGGACCGCGACCCGGCGGCGGCTGCGCGCACGGCCGAACTCGCCCGCCTGCTGGGCGCGTCGGGGTCCTGGGCGGAGTCGGTGGACGTCTCCGACGAGCAGGCCGTGGAGAAGCTGGCCTCGCGGGTGCACGGCGAACACGGTGTGGTGGACGTCCTGGTGAACGGCGCGGGCGTCGACCTCCCGGACTCCCTCCTCACCGCCCCCGCCGACGACTGGCGGGCGGCACTGGAGGCCAACGTCTTCGGTGCGCTGCACAGTTGCCGCCTTTTCGGGGCGCACATGGTGTCGCGGGGGCAGGGCGGTCACATCGTCAATATCGGGTCCACTGTGACGGATCTTTCGGATCGTCTGCGCGCCGAACTGTCCATGCGGGACATTGGAGTTACCGTCGTCGCCGCGGCGCCCGGCGCCAACTGGCCGCCGGAGAAGGCCGCCAACACGATTCTGGACGCCGTGGCACAGAACAGGCCAACTGTCCTGAAGCGGGCGTCAGTTGTCCACAGAATCGCCAACTTCTTTGTGGATAACTGAACTTGGCTGTGGATCAAACCTTCTGGCGAAAATCGAGTGCGTGACCTACGTCTCTTCATGTACATCATGAAATCGAGAAAGCAGGTAAAAGACGAAACAGAAAAGAGGGAACGTAAGGAAATATGGATGACAGACGTACCGTAAAGCTGTCGAAGTATCTCTCGAAGCACCTGCGCCACCAGCCCGAACGCATCGGACTCACGCTGGACGCGGGCGGCTGGGTCGAGATCGACGCCCTGATGACGGCGGCCGCCGCCCACGGATTCCCGTTCACGCGCGCGGAACTCGACCATGTCGTCGCCGTCAACGACAAGAAGCGCTACGCGGTCGAGGGCACCCGCATCCGCGCCAGCCAGGGCCACACCGTGCGGGTCGACCTGGGGCTGGCCCCGGCGACCCCGCCGCCGTACCTCTACCACGGCACCGTCGCCCGCTCCCTGGACGCGATCCGCGCGGAGGGGCTGCGACCCATGAGCCGCCACGACGTCCACCTCTCGGCCGACCGCGAGACGGCCACCCGGGTCGGCTCCCGGCGCGGCCGCCCGGTCGTCCTCGCGGTGGACGCGGCGGCCATGCACCGCGACGGCCATGTCTTCCGCGTCAGCGCGAACGGCGTCTGGCTGACGGACTCCGTACCGGCGCGGTATCTGCGGTTCACCGAGGGCCGGTGACGGGGCCGCGGGCGCTTTCGCGGGCGTCCGGGCCCTCCTCACCGGCCACGTAGGCTCGACGCCATGAGTCTGCGTCTGAGCACCCTGATCCTTCCCGTCGACCGCTGGCACGAGGGCGGCCGCGCCAAGTGGCAGCGCGCGGAGGACCTGGGCTTCCACGCCGCGTACACCTACGACCACCTGTCCTGGCGCAGCTTCCGCGACGGCCCCTGGTTCGGCGCGGTGCCCACGCTGGCGGCGGCGGCCGCCACGACCTCGCGGCTGCGCCTGGGCACACTCGTCACCTCCCCCAACTTCCGGCACCCGGTGACCCTCGCCAAGGAGCTGATCTCCCTGGACGACGTCTCCGACGGCCGGATCACCCTCGGCGTCGGCGCGGGCGGCATCGGCTTCGACGCGACCGCGCTCGGCCAGGAGCCGTGGACCCCGCGTGAGCGCGCCGACCGGTTCGCGGAGTTCGTGGCCCTGCTCGACCGACTGCTCACCGAGGGCGCGGTCACCGAGGAGGGCCGGTTCTACTCGGCCGTCGAGGCGCGCAACATCCCCGGCTGCGTGCAGCGCCCCCGGCTGCCCTTCGCGGTGGCGGCCACCGGCCCGCGCGGGCTGCGCCTGGCCGCCCGGTACGGCCAGGCGTGGGTGACCACGGGCGACCCGAAGCTGTACGAGAACGGCACCCCCGAGCAGTCGGTCGAGGCGCTGCGCGGCCAGATGGCCAAGCTCGGCGAGGCGTGCGCGGAGGCCGGCCGGGACGTGGCCGAGCTGGACAAGATCCTGCTCACCGGCTTCACCCCCGACCGCACCGGGCCGCTCCAGTCGCTGGACGCGTTCGTCGACTTCGCGGGGCGCCACCGGGAGCTGGGCTTCGACGAGATCGTGGTCCACTGGCCGATCCCGGACTCCGACTTCGCCGCCGACCAGAAGGTCTTCGAGCGGATCGCGATGGAGGCGGCGGCACAGCTCGGCTGACGGCGGGGGCGGGGGGCGGCGGGCCTGCGGCCTCGGACGGCGGACCGACGGCCCGAGGCGGCGGGCCTGCCGGGCCTGGGCCGACGGGCTCCATGGCCTGGGTCGGCGGGCACGACCGGTCTCGGTCGGCGGGCACGACCGGTCTCGGTCGGCGGGCACGGTGGGCGTGGGCCGGCAGGGCATGACGTGCCTCGGGCGGCGCCTGGCCGATCTCCGTTGGCGGACCCGAAGCACCTCGGCCCGTGGCCGGATGTGACCCGTTCTGACCCCAACCGGTCCTCATATGTGCGGAGTCCCGCACGACCGTGCGCGCATATGCGCGAGAATGACCGGGTGACCTCAGCGACCAGACAGCCGGGGACGCCCCCGGTATCCCCCGCGTTCTCGGCCCCGCCAGGAGAAGGAGGCGCCGTAGGCCCGCCGCCCCGGCTGATCGCCACCGACCTCGACGGCACCCTGCTGCGCGACGACAAGACGGTCTCCGCGCGGACCGTCGCCGCGCTCGCCGCGGCCGAGGAGGCGGGGGTGGAGGTCTTCTTCGTCACCGGCCGCCCGGCCCGCTGGATGGACGTGGTCGCCGACCACGTCCACGGCCACGGGCTCGCGATCTGCGGCAACGGCGCCGCCGTGGTCGACCTGCACGGCGGCCCCGGCGCCCACCGGTTCGTCACCGTGCGCGAGCTGACCCGGCAGAGCGCGCTCGCCGCGGTGGGGCTGCTGCGCGAGGCGGCCCCGGGCACGGTGTTCGCCGTCGAGCAGACCTACGGCTTCCACCAGGAGCCCGCGTATCCCAAGCTGCACATGGAGATACCGGACAACCTGCTGCCCGCCGAGAAACTGCTCGCGCCGAACGGACCGGACGCCGACCAGCCCGTCCTCAAGATCCTCGCCTACCACCCCGAGCTGGACCCGGACGCGTTCCTCACCACGGCCCGCGTCGCGATCGGCGGCCACGCCAACGTCACCCGCTCCAGCCCCAGCGCCCTCCTCGAACTGAGCGGCGCCGGGGTCTCCAAGGCCAGCACGCTGGCGCTGTGCTGCGCCGAGCGCGGCATCTCGCCCGAGGAGGTCGTCGCCTTCGGCGACATGCCCAACGACCTGGAGATGCTGACTTGGGCCGGCCGCTCCTACGCGATGGGCAACGCCCACCCCGACGTGCTCGCCGCGGCCACCGGTCGTACGGCCGCCAACACCGAGGACGGGGTGGCGGTCGTGATCGAGCGGCTGCTCGCCGACCGCCTCTGACCGCTGGTACGGCCTGCCGGGCAGGCCCTACCGCGCCACCACCAGCGTCTCCGCCTCGGCCTCGCGCCGCGCCATCGCGCGCAGCGGGCCGTCGGCGGAGACCAGCTCCGCGTAGGGGCCGCGCTGTACGACGCGGCCCGCGTCCAGCACGAGGACCTCGTCCACGGCGGCGAGACCGGCCAGCCGGTGCGTGATCAGCAGCGTGGTCCGGCCCTCGGTCGCGGCCAGCAGGTCCGCCGTGAGCGCGTCGGCGGTGGGCAGGTCCAGGTGCTCGGCGGGCTCGTCGAGGACCAGCACCGGGAAGTCCGCGAGCAGGGCCCGCGCCAGCGCGAGCCGCTGCCGCTGGCCTCCGGAGAGCCGGGCGCCGTGCTCGCCGACCAGCGTGTCCAGGCCCTCGGGCAGCTCGTCCACCCAGTCCAGGAGGCGGGCCCGCAACAGCACGTCGCGCAGATCGGCGTCGCTCGCGTCCTTGCGCGCAAGCAGCAGGTTCTCCCGCACGGTGCTGTCGAAGAGATGGGCGTCCTGAGCGCACAGCCCGACGAGCCTGCGCACGTCGTCGCCGTCCAGCTCGTCCGCCGCGACACCGGCCAGCGTGTAGCTGCCCGCGCGCGGGTCGAGGAAGCGCAGCAGCACCTGGGCGAGCGTGGTCTTGCCCGAGCCGGAAGGACCGACCACGGCGATCCGGCGGCCCTGCTCCAGCGTGAGGTCGAGTCCGGCGAGCGCGTCGCCGTGCTGTCCCTCGTACCGGGCGCTGAGGTCGCGCACCACGACCGGGAACGGCGAGGCGGGCGCCTGGCGGGGCTCCTCCGGCTCGTGCACGGGAACGGGAGCGTCCAGGACCTCGTACACACGCTCCGCGCTGCGCCGCACCCGCTGCCGGTAGCGCGCCGCCAGCGGCAGCCCCAGGACGGCCTCGAAGGCGGCAAGCGGAGTGAGCACGACGACGGCCATCGCGACGCCGTGCAGACGGCCCGAGGCGACTCCTTCGGCACCGACCAGCGCGGCGGCGGCGACGGTGAGCCCGCAGATCAGCGTGGTGAGTCCGTCACCGAGAGCGGTGATCCCCGCCGCGCGCGAGGCGATCTTCGTGAGCGTGCCGTCCGCCTGCCGCGCCGCGTCCGTGCGGGCGGGCAGCGCACCGGCCACGGTCAGCTCCGCGGTGCCGGTGAGCACATCGGTCACGCGGGTCGACAGCTCGCCCCGCGCCGGAGCGAGCCGGCGCTCGGTGCGCCGGGCGACCGACGCGGTGATCAGGGGGACGCCGACGCCGGCGAGCAGCAGGCCCGCCGCCAGAACCGCACCGGCCTCGGGCAGCAGCCACGCGGTGAAACCGACCGAGGCGGCGGAGACGACGACCGCGACACCGGTGGGCATCAGCCAGCGCAGCCAGTAGTCCTGGAAGGCGTCCACGTCGCTGACCAGTCGGCTGAGGAGATCGCCGCGCCGGGTGGTGCGCAGTCCGGCGGGCGCCAGCCGCTCCAGGCGCCGGTAGACGGCGACCCGGGTGTCGGCGAGCATCCGCAGCACGGCGTCGTGCGAGACCAGCCGCTCGGTGTAGCGGAAGACGGCCCGCCCGATGCCGAAGAACCGGGTCGCGGTCACGGCCACCAACAGATAGAGCACCGGCGGTTCCTGCGAGGCCCGCGAGATCAGCCAGCCGGAGGTGGCCATCAGGCCGACCGCGCAGCCGAGCGCCAGGCTGCCGAGGAGCAGGGCGAAGAGGAGGCGTCCGTAGCGGGGCGCGGCCAGTGCGCGGACCCGGGCCAGGACGTTTCGCGGGCGGCTGCCGTCCGCCGTGGCGGGCGGGACCGGGATGCCGTCCGCGTCGAGCGGGCCGCTGTCGGGCAGGTCCGCGAGGGTGGTGGCGGGCGCGGTGGGCTCGGGCAGCTGGGCGTCGAGCGCGGTGGCGGCCGGCTCGGGCGGGACGGGAGCGGAGTCGGTGGCGACCGGTGCTTCCAGGCGGACCACCCGGTCGGCCGCCTCCAGGAGCGCGGGCCGGTGCACGACGAGGAGGACCGTGCGGCCCACCGCGAGCCGCCGGACCGCCGCCACCACGTCCGCCTCCGTGGCGCCGTCGAGCGCGGCCGTGGGCTCGTCCAGGAGCAGGACGGGCCGGTCCGCGAGGAAGGCACGGGCGAGCGCGAGCCGCTGACGCTGACCGGCGGACAGTCCCGCCCCGTCCTCGCCCAGCACGGTGTCGGCGCCCCCGGGGAGGGCGTCCACGAACTCCAGGGCGCCCGCGTCCGCGAGGGCCTGGCGTACGGCCGCGTCGTCGGCGTCGGGCCGCGCCAGCCGGACGTTCTCGGTGATGGTGCCCGCGTAGACGTGCGGTCGCTGCGGCACCCAGGCGATCCGGGAGCGCCACTGCTCCAGGTCGAGGTCCGCGAGATCCGCGCCGCCGACCCGGACCTGGCCCGCGGTGGGGCGGACGAAGCCGAGCAGGACGTTGAGCAGAGTGGTCTTGCCGGCGCCGCTGGGGCCGACGAGCGCGACGGTCGTCCCGGGTTCGACGGCGAAGGACACGTTGGCCACGGCGTCCGTCGAGCGGCCGGGGTAGCGGACGGTCACGGAGTCGAAGGAGAGCGCGCCCTCGGGCACCCGGCCGGTGCCGGACGCGGGGACCGGGGTCTCCAGCACGGCGAAGATCTCCTCCGCCGCCGCAAGACCCTCCGCCGCCGCGTGGTACTGGGCACCGACCTGGCGCAGCGGCAGATACGCCTCGGGCGCCAGCACCAGGATGACCAGGCCGATGTACAGGTCCATGCTGCCGTGCACCAGGCGCATACCGATGGTCACCGCGACCAGGGCGACCGAGAGCGTGGCCAGCAGTTCCAGGGCGAAGGACGAGATGAAGGCGATCCGCAGGGTCCGCATGGTGGCCTGGCGGTACGCACCGGTGATCTTGCGGATGGACTCGGCCTGCGCCTTGGCCCGGTTGAAGACCTTCAGCGTGGGCAGCCCCGCCACCACGTCCAGGAAGTGACCGGAGAGCCGGGACAGCAGTCCCCACTGCCGGTCCATCCGGTGCTGAGTGGCCCAGCCGATCAGCATCATGAAGATCGGGATGAGCGGGAGGGTGCCGACGATGATCGCCGCCGACACCCAGTCCTCGGTGACGATCCGCGCCAGCACGGCCACGGGGACGACCACCGCGAGCCCGAGCTGCGGGAGGTAGCGCGAGAAGTAGTCGTCGAGGGCGTCGACCCCGCGCGTGGCCAGCGTGACCAGCGAACCGGTGCGCTGGCCGCTGAGCCACCCGGGACCGAGCGTGGCGGCACGCTCGACCAGCCGTTCCCGCAGCTCCGACTTCACCGCCGCGCTGGCCCGGTGAGCCGCCAGCTCGGTGAGCCAGGAGACCAGCGCCCGGCCGCAGGCGACGGCGACCAGCAGTCCCAGGGGTGTGACCAGCTCAGAGGCGGTCTTGCCCTGCTGGAAGGCGCCCACCACGACGTCGGCGATGAGCATCGCCTGGGCAATGACCAGCCCGGCGCCGAGTCCGCCCAGGACGACGACCGCCACCAGGAAGAGACGCGTGGCGCCCGCATAGCGCAGGAGGCGGGGATCGATCGGTTTCACGTGAAACGTGTCCTTCAGTCCCGAGAGTGTGTTTCACGTGAAACATACCCTTGGGACGCTCAGTGCGCGGTGTCGGCGATGTGCTGCGTACCGATGCGCTGACGGAACACCCAGTAGGTCCAGCCCTGGTAGAGCAGCACGAGCGGCGTGGCGATCGCGGCACACCAGGTCATGATCCTCAGGGTGTACGGACTCGACGAGGCGTTGGTGACGGTGAGGCTCCAGTCGCTGTTGAGCGTGGACGGCATGACGTTCGGGAAGAGCGACAGGAACAGCATCGCGACGACCGCCACGATGGTCACGCCGGACAGCGCGAACGCCCACCCTTCCCGTCCCGCACCGGTGGTCACGAGGGCAGCCGTCAGTGCGGCGACCGTGACGATCAGTGCCAGGAGGCTGGCGACGTCACCGCTGTGGGCCTGCGTCCACACCAGGAAACCGAGCGCCGGGACGGCGGTGACGAGCCCGGCCCGCAAGGCCAGTCGGCGCGCTCGTACCCGGATGTCCCCCACCGTCTTGAGCGCCGCGAAGACCGCGCCGTGGAAGGTGAACAGCGTGAGCGTCACCACACCGCCGAGCAGCGCGTAGGGGTGGAAGAGGTTTCCGAGACCGCCGACGTACTCGAAGTGCCGGTCGATCTTCACCCCGTACGCGATGTTGCCGAAGACCACGCCCCAGAGGAACGCCGGAAGCAGCGAAGCCCAGAAGATCGCCCACTCCCAGTTGCGTTGCCAGTTCTCCTCGGGCCGCTTGACCCGGTACTCGAAGGCGACACCCCGGACGATCAGGCAGACCAGGATCAGCAGCAGGGGCAGATAGAAGCCGGAGAAGAGGGTGGCGTACCACTCCGGGAAGGCGGCGAAGGTCGCGCCGCCCGCCGTGAGCAGCCACACCTCGTTGCCGTCCCAGACGGGGCCGATGGTGTTGATCAGCACCCGGCGCTCGGCGCGGTCCCGGGCGAGGAGCCGGGTGAGGACGCCGATTCCGAAGTCGAACCCCTCCAGGAAGAAGTAGCCGGTCCACAGGACGGCGATGAGGACGAACCAGATGTCGTGAAGATGCATGGCGGTTCCCCCGGCCTAGTACGAGAAGGCCATCGGCTTGTCGGCGTCACGGAGATCGCCGCCGATCCTGGTGGGCGGGTTGAGGTCGGCCTCGGTCAGCTCGGGCGGTCCCGCCTTGGCGTACTTGGCGAGCAGCCGGACCTCGATGACGGCGAGGATCGCGTAGAGCGCGGTGAAGACGGCCATCGAGATGGCGACCTCGGCCTGGGAGACGCCGGGGGAGACCGAGTGGCGGGTCTGCAGGACGCCGTAGACGGCCCAGGGCTGACGGCCCGTCTCGGTGAAGATCCAGCCCCAGGAGTTGGCGATCAACGGGAAAGCCAGCGTCCAGACGGCGATGCGCCAGAACCAGGTGCCGAGCTTCGGGCCGAGCGCCTTGTGGGGGAGGAGGACCAGATGCGACACCTCGTCCTCGCCGACCCGTAGGTGCTGGGGGAGCAGGAACTTCTTACGGGTGAGCCAGAGTCCGGCGATACCGAGGGTGAAGGAGGCCATGCCGAAGCCGATCATCCAGCGGAAGCCCCAGAAGGCCACCGGGATGTTGGGCCGGTAGTCGCCGGGCCCGAACTGCTTCTGCTCGGCCTTGTTCACGTCGTTGATGCCGGGCACGTAGGACGAGAAGTCGTCGTTGGCGAGGAAGGACAGCAGGCCCGGGATCTCGATGGCGACGGTGTTGTGGCCCTTCTGCACGTCGCCGTAGGCGAAGATCGAGAAGGGGGCGGGCTTCTGACCGTCCCACAGGGCCTCGGCTGCGGCCATCTTCATGGGCTGCTGCTTGAACATGACCTTGCCGAGCACGTCTCCGCTGACCGCGGTGAGCAGCCCGGCGACGACCACGGTGACCAGGCCGAGACGCAGCGAGGTCTTCATCACGCGGATGTGCCTGCGGCGGGCCAGATGGTAGGCGGCGATGCCCACCATGAAGGCGCCGCCGGTCAGGAAGGCCGCGGCCAGGGTGTGGAACGCCTGGCTGAGCGCGGTGTTCTGGAAGAGCACGGCCCCGAAGTCGGTCAGCTCCGCACGGCCCTTGGCCTTGTCGATCCGATAGCCCACCGGGTGCTGCATCCAGGAGTTGGCCGCGAGGATGAAGTACGCCGACAGGATCGTGCCGAGCGAGACCATCCATATGCAGGCCAGATGGATCTTCTTGGGGAGCTTGTCCCAACCGAAGATCCAGAGTCCGATGAAGGTGGACTCGAAGAAGAAGGCGATCAGGGCCTCGAAGGCGAGCGGGGCGCCGAAGATGTCACCGACGAAGCGCGAGTAGGCCGACCAGTTCATGCCGAACTGGAACTCCTGCACGATGCCGGTGACGACGCCCATGGCTATGTTGATCAGGAAGAGCTTGCCCCAGAACTTCGTCGCCCTGAGGTACACCTCCTTGCCCGTGCGCACCCAGGCTGTCTGGAGGCCGGCCGTGAGAGCCGCCAGGGAGATCGTCAGCGGAACGAAGAGGAAGTGGTAGACGGTGGTGATGCCGAACTGCCAGCGCGCCAGGGTTTCCGGCGCCAGAGCCAGTTCCACGTCGTCACTCTCCTAACTCCACCGCCAGAGACGGCGGGGTTTGCCCCTTTTGTCGCAGACATACGGGGCGATTGGGACCGAGCTTGTGAAAGCGTTCACATTCACAAGCCATTATGGCCTACGCGCCTTCCAGATCCGATAGGGGGTCATGGGTGAGGCCCCGCACATGGCGGGGCCTCACACCGACGCTCCGGTACTGCTTACGGAGATCCGCTCAGTTCTTCTCGCGGAACGTCTCCGTCACCTTCAGGAAGATGTCGTTCGCCTCGGTCTCGCCGACCGTCACCCGGACGCCCTCGCCCGCGAACGGCCGCACCACCACACCGTGCCGCCCGCATGCCTCGGCGAACTCCGCGGTGCGCTCCCCCAGCCGCAGCCACACGAAGTTCGCCTGGCTCTCCGGCACGGTCCAGCCCTGCGCGCGCAGCCCGTCCGCCACCCGCTGCCGCTCGCACACCAGCGAGCCGACCCGGCCCAGCAGTTCGTCCTCCGCCTCCAGCGAGGCGATCGCCGCCTCCTGCGCGATGTGGCTGACCCCGAACGGCACCGCCGTCTTGCGCAACGCTGCCGCCACCGGCTCGTGGGCGATCGCGAAGCCGACCCGCAGCCCGGCGAGACCGTACGCCTTGGAGAAGGTGCGCAGCACGCAGACGTTCGGCCGTTCCCGGTACAGCTCGACCCCGTCGGGCACCTCGGGGTCGCGGATGAACTCGCGGTACGCCTCGTCGAGGACCACCAGCACGTCGCTGGGCACCCGGTCGAGGAACCGTTCCAGCTCGGCGCGGCGGACCACGGTGCCGGTCGGGTTGTTGGGGTTGCACACGAAGATCAGCCGCGTGCGGTCGGTGATCGCGTCGGCCATCGCGTCCAGGTCGTGCACGTCGCCGTCCGTCAGTGGCACCTGGACCGACCGCGCACCGCTGATCTGCGTGATGATCGGGTACGCCTCGAAGGAGCGCCAGGCGTAGATCACCTCGTCGCCCGGCCCGCTGGTCGCCTGCACCAACTGCTGCGCCACGCCCACCGACCCGGTGCCCGTCGCGATGTGGGACAGCGGGACCCCGAAACGCTCGGCCAGCTCGCTCATCAGCGCGGTGCAGGCCATGTCCGGGTAACGGTTGAACTCGGCGACGGCGGCGGTGACGCGCTCCATGACGCCGGGCAGCGGGGGATAGGGGTTCTCGTTGGAGGACAGCTTGTAGGCGGCCTGACCGCCGGCCGCTGCGGGCTTGCCCGGCTTGTAGGTGGGGATACCCTCCAGCTCGGCGCGCAGCTTGGGGCTCGTCTCGCTCACCGCAGTCCTCCTCGCGACCACCGGCGGACCGTCGACACCGCCGGCTTCCAATACTCCTCACCTTATGAGGATTCAGCGCGGTTGCGTACCTTCGTGAAGCGGACTCCCTCGGCCGCGCGGGGCATCCGGACCGGGACCCTCCCTGGGGGGCGCATCGTCCGTTCGTTCGTGCGCCGGTGGCTCGCGCCGTGGCGCGCATCCCCCGTGCAGGTGAGTTGAGACCTCTTCGAAACATCGGGCAGTTGGCAGGTCCACACGCGTGGATACGCCACGTCTCGCCATCGAGTCGGTCAACTGACTTTTTTTCTAATGCAGTTCAGTGCTGACGACCATGCAGAAACGTGCCTGTCAACGCGTGCATATGCGTCCGCACTACCCCACCGCCTGAGCCCTACTATCGGCACGCCATGACAGCAGCAGGGAAGCACCAGGTGAGCCGCGCGGAAACCTCACGACGAGGCAGCCGGCCGGGCCGGGCGGGCATCAGAGACGTGGCCGCCGCCGCCGGGGTCTCCATCACGACCGTCTCCGACGCCCTCAACGGCAAGGGGCGGCTCCCGGATGCCACCCGGCGCCATGTCCGCGAGGTGGCCGACCGGCTGGGCTACCGCCCGTCGGCCGCCGCCCGCACCCTCCGCACGGGCAAGTCCGGCCTCATCGGCCTGACCGTGACCACGTACGGGGATGAACCTTTCACCTTCACCGAGTTCGCGTACTTCGCCGAGATGGCCCGCGCGGCCACCTCCGCCGCGCTCGCCCGCGGTTACGCGCTCGTCATCCTCCCGGCCACCTCGCGCCACGACGTGTGGTCCAACGTGGCACTCGACGGCACGGTCGTCATCGACCCCTCCGACCAGGATCCGGTCGTCAGCGAGCTGGTCCGCCAGGGCTTACCCGTCGTCTCCGACGGCCGCCCGGCGGGCGCGCTCCCGGTCACCGCCTGGGTCGACAACGACCACGAGGCCGCCGTCCTCGGCATCCTCGACCACCTCGCCGCCGCGGGCGCCCGCCGGATCGGCCTGCTCACCGGCACCTCGACGGACACGTACACCCATCTGTCCACCACCGCCTATCTGCGCTGGTGCGAGCGCGTCGGCCAGGACCCGGTGTACGAGGCATACCCGGCGCACGACCCGTGCGCGGGCGCCGTCGCCGCCGACCGGCTCCTCGCCCGCCCCGACCGCCCGGACGCCGTCTACGGCCTCTTCGACCCCAACGGCACCGACCTCCTGGCCGCCGCCCGCCGCTACGGCCTGCGCGTCCCGGACGATCTGCTGCTGGTGTGCTGCAGCGAGTCCACGGTGTACGCGACCACCGAGCCCCCCATCACCACTCTCTCCCTCAAGCCCCGCCGCATCGGCACGGCCGTGGTCCAGCTCCTCATCGACGCCATCGAGGGAGTCGACTCCGACCACCCGGTCGAGCAGGTGATACCGACCGAACTGATCGTGCGCACGTCGTCGCAGCGGCGCCCGCCGCGTACTACGGTGAGCCCGCCCCGGACGCCGGAGAAGGATTAGCGCGGGTGATCGGCCGGGCGGAACGGGCCGCCCGGCGGGCCACGCCGACAACCAGTCGAACTCATGCCCAATCGGTGCGAAAGCCACGATGAACCGGCGTCTTGCTCGGATTCACCACCCCTGGGTCATCACATGGCGCGACGCGCATTCCTATGATGGGCGCACGACACCGCGGGCCGCTGCGACCAGGCAGTCCGAAGCGGTGCAGCTTCGGCGCGATGGTGGAGGGGTCTGATGACTCAGGGGGCCGGTCAGGGGACCGAGGTGGAGCGGACGGAGACGTTGCGCGACTTCCGGGTGCCCGCGTACGTCCATGAGACCGGTCCGTACCCGCACCCCGGCGACGTGGTCCCCGCCGACGAGGACTTTCCCGACGGCTACACGCCCACCCAGCGCGACCTGCCCGTCATCCAGCGCGGCGACACCATTCAGCTCCCCGTCGACCCGGACGCCGCACACGCGCCCCGGGAGAACGCGGGCCCCGGACCGCTGTACGTCGTCGGCGACGTCCACGGCTATCTGGACGAGCTGCTCGCCGCCCTGCGCGAACAGGGCCTGATCGACGAGGCGGGCCAGTGGTGCGCGGGCACCGCCCGGCTCTGGTTCCTCGGCGACTTCACCGACCGGGGCCCGGACGGCATCGGCGTGATCGACCTGGTGATGCGGCTGTCCGCCGAGGCGGCCGCCGCCGGCGGCTACTGCAAGGCCCTCATGGGCAACCACGAACTGCTGCTCCTGGGCGCCAAGCGGTTCGGTGACACCCCGGTCCACTCCGGCGCGGGCACGGCCACCTTCCAGGCCGCCTGGCTGCTCAACGGCGGCCAGAAGACCGACATGGACCGCCTCCAGGACCACCATCTCCAGTGGATGGCGCGCCTCGACGCCGTCGAGTCGGCCGACGGCTATCTGCTGCTCCACTCGGACACCACCGCCTATCTCGACTACGGCGACTCCATCGAGGCCGTCAACGACACGGTCCGCGAGACCCTGACGCGCAACAGCGTGGACGAGGTCTGGGAACTGTTCCGCAAGTTCACCAAGCGCTTCTCCTTCCGCGACGAGGGCGGCGCCGACGCCGCGCGCTCCCTTCTCGATACGTACGGCGGCACCCGGGTCGTTCACGGCCACAGCCCCATTCCCTATCTGCTCGGCCACGTCGGCTCCGAGGACGACGAGGAGGACCGCGACCCGCACGTCGAGGGTCCGCACGTCTACGCCGAGGGTCTCGCCATCGCGATGGACGGCGGCGTGACCATGGCCGGAAAGCTGCTGGTCCGGCAACTCCCCCTGGACGCCTGAGGGTTCGGCCGACTAAACCGGTCCGGGTCGGCCGGACACCGGACCGGGCCTCAATTTCCGACAACCCCCTGTCACCTTGAGCCTTGACGGCTCTACCATCGGTTTATCCGTAGCAGGCTCCCCTCCGTTTCTGCCCGACGGCTCGCCGCCATGCGAGCCCCCAGCCCTACGGAGCATCGGGGGATGCACATGAACAGCGTTCCGCAGCACCTGCTGAACGAGGACCGCCAGGAATTCGAGCGGCTCCTCGATGAGGCGCTGCGTTCCGCGCCACACCGCCCGGAACTGTCCGCCGTGGGTCAGCGGCTCAACCCCGAGCAGCTGCGAACCATGGCTCTCAACGCCATCGTGCTCATCACGGCCGCCGCGGCCACCGAGTACCAGCACTACGTGAAGGTCCGCGAGGAACTGCGCCACCCGGCGCCGTCCCCGGAGGCCCAGGCCGAGACCGGGACCGCCGCCGAGCCCGGGCCCGGCACGCTGGGCCTGGCCGCGACGGGCCTCGGTGAGGTCGCCGAGACCGCCGGCGCGGGGGCGATCGCGGTGATAGCCGTGCTCGCGCCCGTCCTCGCCGGGACCGCGGCCGCCATATTCCTGCTCGTCGGTTACCTCCTGAAGATGCTGGTCCCCGGTCAGGGCTTCGCCCGGACCCTGATCGCGGCGGGCTGGGTCTTCAGCGCCGTGACCGCCGCCGCGATCCTGGTCGCCGCCGTCGGACTGCTGCTCACCGCCCTGCGCAACAAGGCCACCGCCGAGGCGGGTGCCTATGACGAGGCGGGCCGGGCGGTGGCCGAGGCCAGAGACGCCTGGCGGGACGCCCTGCTGGAGCGCGGCATCCTGCCCTTCCTCGGAGAGGCACTGAACCGGCCGGGGCCGGCGACCCCGTACCCGGTCCAGCCCGCCTCCCCGACCGGAAGGATGCCGCGCCTGGGCTACGGCCGCCCCGGCTTCAGCAGCCCGCACGACGGGGCAGTCTCCGACCGGCCGCGCTTCTCCAGCCCGGACTACTCGAGCCCCGACTTCGGCGGCCCCGAGCACCAGCCGGAGTAGGCGCCGGCCGGCCCCGGTGTCACCCGACTGTCACTCGGCAATGGGCAGATAGACCCGGTTGCCCGCGGCTGCGAACTCCTCGGACTTGCGGGCCATGCCCTCCTCGATCTCGTCCTTGGTACCGCCGTGTTCGCGCCGGATGTCCTGCGAGATCTTCATGCTGCAGAACTTCGGCCCGCACATGGAGCAGAAGTGGGCCGTCTTGGCGGGCTCGGCGGGCAGCGTCTCGTCGTGGAACTCCCGTGCCGTGTCCGGGTCGAGAGCCAGGTTGAACTGGTCCTCCCACCGGAACTCGAAGCGGGCGTCGGAGAGCGCGTCGTCCCACTCCTGCGCGCCGGGGTGTCCCTTGGCGAGATCGGCCGCGTGGGCGGCGATCTTGTAGGTGATGACGCCGGTCTTCACGTCGTCCCGGTTGGGCAGCCCCAGGTGCTCCTTGGGCGTGACGTAGCAGAGCATCGCCGTCCCCCACCAGGCGATCATCGCCGCGCCGATGCCGGACGTGATGTGGTCGTACGCCGGGGCGATGTCGGTGGTCAGCGGGCCGAGCGTATAGAACGGAGCTTCATCGCAGATCTCCTGCTGAAGGTCGATGTTCTCTTTGATCTTGTGCATCGGGACGTGACCGGGGCCCTCGATCATCGTCTGTACGTGGAAACGCCTGGCGATCCCGTTGAGTTCCCCGAGCGTGCGCAATTCCGCGAACTGCGCCTCGTCGTTGGCGTCCGCGATGGAACCGGGTCGCAGACCGTCGCCCAGCGAGTAGGTGACGTCGTAGGCGGCGAGGATCTCGCAGAGCTCCTCGAAGTTCTCGTACAGGAACGACTCCTTGTGGTGCGCCAGGCACCAGGCCGCCATGATCGAGCCGCCGCGCGAGACGATGCCGGTCTTGCGGTTCGCCGTCAGCGGGACGTACGGCAGCCGTACGCCGGCGTGAACCGTCATGTAGTCCACGCCCTGCTCGGCCTGTTCGATCACGGTGTCCTTGTAGATCTCCCAGGTCAGTTCCTCGGCCCTGCCGTCCACCTTCTCCAGCGCCTGATAGAGCGGCACCGTGCCGATGGGCACAGGGGAGTTGCGGAGCACCCACTCGCGGGTGGTGTGGATGTTGCGGCCGGTCGAGAGGTCCATGACCGTGTCGGCGCCCCAGCGGGTCGCCCAGGTCATCTTCTCCACCTCCTCCTCGATGGAGGACGTGACGGCGGAGTTGCCGATGTTGGCGTTGACCTTCACCAGGAACCGCTTGCCGATGACCATCGGCTCGATCTCGGGGTGGTTGACGTTGGCGGGCAGCACCGCGCGACCGGCGGCGATCTCCTCGCGGACCACCTCGGGAGCAACGTTCTCGCGGAGGGCCACGAACTCCATCTCGGGCGTGATCTCGCCCCGCGCCGCGTACGCGAGCTGCGTGACCGCGCCGCCCTCACGGCTCCGGCGCGGCAGCCGCGGGCGTCCGGGGAAGACCGCGTCCAGGTTCCGTAGCCCGCCGCGCGGCGAGGTGTGCTTGATGCCGTCGTCCTCGGGGCGCACGGGGCGCCCGGCGTACTCCTCGGTGTCGCCCCGGGCGACGATCCAGTTCTCCCGGAGCGGGGTCAGCCCCCGGCGGACATCGGTGGGGACGGCGGGGTCGGTGTACGGACCCGAGGTGTCGTAGAGCGTGACCGACCGTCCGTTGGTCAGGTGCACCTGACGGACCGGCACCTGTACGTCGGGGCGCGAGCCCGCGAGGTACGCCTTGTGCCAGCCGTTGGACTTCCCGGCCTCGGCGTCCGGCGACCCGTTCGTCGCGTTCTGCGTGGAGGCAGGCGTGCGTGCGTCCTTGTTGGTCATGAGACCTACTCCCTACGCCGGCATTACCCGGTAACAGGTTCGGCGGTCGACGCAGCGATTTCCGTCCGCAGATGGTCCGGTGGAAGCAGGTTCCACGTGAAACATCGCGAAGACGGAGGTCAGCGCCCTCTCAGCCCGGTGCTCCGAGCTCCCGCGTGTGCAAAGGTGCCTCCACGCTAGCGCCCCTTCTGTCCGGAAGAACAGTGGGCGTCCCTCGTTCTTGCAATGATCGGGCGGTGACCACGACACATCAGCCTCCCTATCCACCGCCCGGGCCGCCCCGCCGGCAGGGCTCCGGACAGGGTGGCGGCCCCGGCCAAGGGGGCGGACAGGGCTCCGGCGGTGGCCCCGGAGACGCGCACGGGCACCGCTCCGCCTCCGGTGACGACCAGGAGCCGGATCACGGTCACGGCTCGCAGGGTCCCGGCCACCACGGTCACGGCCACTCACACAGCCATGGCCCCGCGGCTCCCGTGTCGCGGCATCTGCGCAAGGTCATCGCGGCGATCCTCGTCCCGTTCACGGCCGCCGTCGTGGTGGGGCTCGTGGTGCTGTGGCCCGGCGGCGCCCCGCCGCACCAGCGCTCCGGGGTCGGCTTCGACCGACAGACCCAGCAGGCCACGGTCACCCGCGTCCTTTCGGTGAGCTGCAAGTCGGTGAACGCCTCGGGTGGTTCGTCCCTCGGCGACACCGCCTCCTCCGGAGCGGGTCCGGCGGCCCAGAAGGAGAAGGAGACCTGCAAGAAGGCGACGGTCCGGGTCGACTCCGGAAAGGACCGGGGCCGCACCTTCACCGAGATCGTCCAGCCCGACCAGACACGGCAGCTGCACCAGGGCGAGCAGGTCGTGGTCGCCTACGAGCCCTCGGCGCCCAAGGATCTGCAGTACTCGGTCACCGATGTGAACCGGCAGTTCCCGATGGCGCTGCTCGCCGGGATCTTCGCGGTCGCCGTCGTGGTGGTGGGACGGCTGCGCGGTGTCATGGCGCTGGTCGCGCTGGCGGTCAGCTTCCTGGTGCTGACCCTGTTCATCCTGCCCGCGATACTCCAGGGTTCGAATCCCCTGCTGGTGGCCGTGGTCGGATCGAGCGCCATCATGCTGATCGCCCTGTACATGTGCCACGGGCTGTCCGCCCGCACGTCGGTGGCGGTGCTCGGCACGCTGGTCTCGCTGATGCTGATCGGCTTCCTCGGCTCGCAGTTCATCGGCTGGGCCGCGCTCACCGGCAACACGGACGACAGCACAGGACTGATCCACGGGCTCTACCCCTCGATCGACATGAGCGGACTCCTGCTGGCCGGCGTCATCATCGGTTCGCTCGGCGTGCTGGACGACGTGACGGTGACGCAGACCTCGGCCGTCTGGGAACTGCACGAGGCCAACCCCTCGATGGGCTGGCGGGGTCTGTACCGGGCGGGCATCCGCATCGGCCGCGACCACATCGCCTCCGTGGTCAACACCCTCGTCCTCGCCTACGCGGGCGCCGCGCTCCCTCTGCTGCTGCTGTTCTCGATCGCGCAGAGCAGCGTGAGCACCGTGGCCACCAGCGAGCTGGTGGCGGAGGAGATCGTGCGCACCCTGGTCGGCTCCATCGGGCTGGTCGCCTCGGTGCCGGTCACCACGGCCCTGGCCGCCCTGGTGGTCTCGGCCGACCGCCCCCCACCGGGCAGCCCGGCCCCGGCCGCCGGGGCGGCAGCGGCGCGTGGCGGCCGTGGGCGGCGCCGGAGGCGGTGAGAGGGCGCGTCGCGCGGCGGGACGACCGCCTCGGGCGCGTCTGGGACCAGGAACCGGCAGAGGGCCGCACAAGCCCCGCAGAAGCGTTTCTGCAAAGTTCGTACGGACCGGCCGGACGAACGGCCCACCGTCCCCTGCTCCTTCAGCCTGCGCTCTGTTCCTCGGCCAGGATGCGGTCCAGTGCCTCGTCGAGATGAGCGTCGAAATCGGCCAGCGCGCCCTCCTGGCCGAGCGGGACCAGCTTGTCCGTGCGGTCCAGGAACGCCACCAGCGGCGGCGCGGAGGAGCGGAACAGCGCCTGGTCGCTGCCGACCTGAAGGCGGATCAGCACCTCGCCCAGCACCTCGGCGTCGACGGGGGCGATGTGCACGTCCCCCTCACCGCACGGCCTGCCGACCCCGTCGATCATCAGCTCCCGTCCGAAGGCCCAGGTCACCGGGGCATCGCCGGGCAGATGAAAGGTCAGCCGCACCGCGTAGGGATCGCTCGTCTCGTAGCGCAACTCCACCGGAATGCGGAAGGAGAGCTCCTCCGAGACGAGAAAGCTCATCATGACCTCTGCCTGTACGGACTCGCGCATCGCCTACCCCGTCGTATGACTTCGACTGGCTGGGATTAATCCCCGGACCATGCCCAAATCTAGCTGAAAGTACACAACAGATCACAAGGAGTGAGTTTTCAGATACTGATAGAGAGCGCGAACGCCCCGAGATGACGGCCGATCTCGGCCTGCAGCCGCTGTGCCGCGGGCATCAGCCGGTCGGCCTGGTGGGCGGGCAGTGAGATCGCGATCGTAGCCGCCGTGGTGCCCATCGTGAGGGGAATCGCCGCGCAAACCGCCCCCAGGGCGTATTCCTGACGCTCCACCACCGGTTCCATGCGCCCGACCCGGGCCAGCCTCCGCAGGAGGGCGCCGTTGTCCCGCACGGTGTTCGGCGTGATCGACCGCACCGGGTACCGGGCCAGATGGTCCCGCCGGGTCTCCTCGTCCACCTGCGAGAGCAGGCACTGTCCGATGGCGTGCGCGTGCGCCGTCTCGCGGAAGTCGGCCCACTCCTCGACCGCCGGCGCCTCGCGCGACTCGGCGACGCACTGCACCTCGACCTCGCCGTCCCGGTACATCGCGTAGTACACGGGCACACCGATGGAATCGCGCCATTGCGCGAGTGTGCCCGCGACCGTGCTGCGACGTTTCTGCTGTGCCGCGCTCGCGCTCAGCCTGTCGGCCGCCTCCCCGAGGAAGAACAGCCCCTTCTCCCGGCGCAGATAGCCCTCGTGCACCAGGGTGCGCAGCAGGTGGTACGCCGTGGGCAGCGCGATGCCGGTCTCGCGGGCGAGCTGCTTGGCCGGGGCTCCGTACTCGTGGGCCGCGGCGATCTCCAGCAGCCGCATCGCACGCTGGACGGACCCGATGAGGGTCGCGGAGTGCTTGTCCCGGGCGGCCGGGCCGTTCGGCCGCTGCATCGGGGTAGTGCGGGACCGGGGCGATGCGGGCGGTGCGTGGGGTCCTGCCGGGGCGGTGTCGACCGTGGCCAAGGGGTGGCTCCCGAAGCGCGAGGATGGGGGCGGCCCGTGCTCGGTGGGCACGGGCGAGGAGGCGTGCCGCCCGTGGGGGACGGGCCCCACGAGATTTCCGGACTTTAGCCGTCCACCACCGCGCGTGAACGGTACGCCGGGAAACTTCCCTCCCCCGAGGGAACCGGTGATCCGTGTTACCGGCCACCGGCTCCCACGTCGGTCACCAGTCGCTGCGCGACGAGGAGCCGGCCATGAACTTCCGCACGATGTAGATCAGTCCGCCGACCAGCGCGACGAAGAGCAGGACCTTGAACAGCAGACCGATCAGGAAGCCCACGACGGTCGCTATCAGGCCGCCGAAGACGACCAGCGCGATGACGGGCACCGCGACCCACTTCACCCACCACGGCAGTCCCGCGAAGATCTCTCGCATGCCCTCGTCCTTTGCGTCAGCAGTAATCGATGTCCTGCCCTCGATGCTAGGGCCGCGAGAGGCACCGGCGGGGGCCGCGCACCCCTTGTCCTCCCCTGAACCATCCCCTAGGGAACCCCGAGACGGACCCTCACGCCTCAGGTGGAGAGAACACCACCAGAACCCTCAGATCCTCGCTGATGTGGTGGAACTTGTGGGCCACTCCGGCCGGTACGTAGACCACGCTGCCCCGCGCGACCTCGGTGGTCTCCAGCCCCACCGTGATCGACGCCCGGCCGCTGACGACGAAGTACACCTCGTCCTGGCCGTGCGGTCTCTGCGGGTCGTGGGCGCCCGCGTCGAGGCCGTACAACCCCACGGACATGTTCCGCTCGCGCAGGAACTGGAGGTAGGCACCGTCGTTCGCGGCCCGCTCCGCCTCCAGGTCGTCCAGCCGGAACGCCTTCATCACTGCCCCCGTCCTCGCCCCACTGCTCACCGTCGACCCCGTCTGCCACGATCAGACACATGAAGAATTTCGTAGTCAAGACGCTCGCCAACGCGGCCGCCCTCGCGGTCGCCGTGTGGCTGCTCGACAAGATCACCCTCACGGGTGACAACACGGGCAAGAAGATCGGCACCCTGATCGTGGTCGCGCTGATCTTCGGCCTGGTCAACTTCCTGGTGAAGCCGATCGTGAAGGTCCTCACCTTCCCGCTGTTCATCCTGACGCTCGGCCTGATCACCCTGATCGTCAACGCGCTGATGCTGCTGCTCACCTCCTGGGTGTGCGGGCAGCTCGACCTGAGCTTCCACGTGGACGGCTTCTGGACGGCCGTGCTCGGCGGTCTGATCATCTCCGTCGTCTCCTGGGCCCTGAACCTCGTCCTGCCCGACGAGGACTGAGCACGCCATGACCTACCGCGTCTGTTTCGTGTGCACCGGCAACATCTGCCGCTCCCCGATGGCCGCGTCGGTCCTCCGCGCGCGTGTCGCGGAGGCCGGGCTCGAGGACCTGATCGAGGTGGACAGCGCCGGCACCGGCGGCTGGCACGAGGGCGACGACGCCGACCCGCGCGCCGTGTCGGTCCTCGACGAGCACGGCTACGGCACCGTGCACACCGCCCGGCAGTTCGAGCCGTCGTGGTTCGCCCGGATCGACCTCGTGATCGCCCTCGACACCGGCCATCTCAAGGCCCTGCGCCGCCTCGCGCCGACGGAGGCGGACGCGCGCAAGGTGCGCCTGCTGCGCTCCTACGACCCGGCCGCGGGTGACGACCTCGACGTGCCCGACCCGTACTACGGGGGCCGCGACGGATTCGAGGAGTGCCTTGAGATGGTGGAACGGGCGAGCGACGGACTGCTCGCCGCCGTTCGCGCACACCTGGAGGAACGCCCCGCATGAGCGATGCCACCGCACACCCGGACCGCGCCGGCGACGGCACCCGCGCGGTGCGGGCCGGACTGCCCGAGCCGGTCAAGCACGAACCCACCCTGCCCGGACCGGTGTTCGCCGCGCACTTCCATCTGCCGGGCGAGGTCACGGGACCGTACACGTACGGCCGTGACGACAATCCGACCTGGACGCACCTCGAGCGTGCCATCGGCGAGCTGGAGGCTCCCGGACAGGACGGCGTGGAGACACTCGTCTTCGCCTCCGGCATGGCCGCGATCTCCGCGGTGCTCTTCTCCCAGCTGCGCTCCGGCGACGTGGTGGTGCTGCCCTCCGACGGCTACCAGGTGTTCCCCCTGGTCCGCGGTCAACTGGAGGCGTACGGCATCGAGGTGCGCACCGCGCCCACCGGCGGGGACGCCCAACTGGAGGTGCTGGACGGCGCGCGGCTGCTGTGGATCGAGTCGCCCTCCAACCCCGGTCTCGACGTCTGCGACATCCGGCGGCTCGTGGCCGCGGCCCACGAGCGCGGCGCCCTGGTGGCCGTCGACAACACCCTGGCCACGCCGGTCGGGCAGCGTCCGCTGGAGCTGGGCGCCGACTTCTCGGTGGCCAGCGGCACCAAGCAGCTCACCGGTCACGGGGACGTCCTGCTGGGCTACGTGGCCGGGCGGGACGGCGAGGCGATGGCCGCCGTGCGCCGCTGGCGCAAGATCGTCGGTGCGATCGCCGGCCCCATGGAGGCGTGGCTCGCGCACCGCTCGATCGCCACGCTGGCGCTGCGCGCCGACCGCCAGAACGCCACCGCGCTCCTGCTGGCCGAGGCGCTGCGGAAGCACCCGGACGTCGCGGGGCTGCGTTACCCCGGTCTGCCCGACGACCCGGCGCACCCGATCGCCTCCCGGCAGATGCGCCGCTACGGCTGCGTGGTCTCCTTCACGCTGCCCACGCGCGAGCGCGCCGAGCGTTTCCTCGGCGCGCTCCGTCTGGTCGAGGACGCGACGAGCTTCGGCGGGGTGCGCTCCACCGCCGAGCGGCGCGGGCGCTGGGGCGGGGACGCGGTCCCGGAGGGCTTCGTCCGGATGTCCGTCGGCGCCGAGGATCCCGAGGACCTGGTGGCGGACGTGCTGCGCGCGCTGGACGAGTCCGCGGAGTAGGACCGGTGTGGTCGCGGTCCGAGCCTCCCCCCTCGTGGCTCGGACCGCGTCGGTTCCGCGCGTGAAGAACCGTGCGGACAAGGCTAGTTGACTCTACGTCAGTGTCCAATCACGGTAACGACAGAGACCTATCGACTTATTTATAGTTGGGGCCTGCCCGGGGGCCTGAGACGGCAGGGAAGGGAAGGACCCGCCATGGATCTGGCCTTGCTGCGTACCTTCGTCACCGTGCACCGGGCCGGTTCTTTCACCCGTGCCGCCGCACTCCTCGGCCTGTCCCAGCCGGCCGTGACCTCCCAGATCCGCACGCTGGAACGCCAGCTCGGACGGCCGCTCTTCCTGCGGCAGGCGCGTGGGGTGACGCCCACGACCATCGGCGACGAACTCGCGCACAAGGCGGCACCGCACCTCGACGCCCTGGTGGAGATCGCCGAGAGCGGCCTGGACGAGGAGTCCGCGCTGCGAACCCTGCACCTGGCCGGGCCTCCGGAGTTCACCGCCGAGCGCGCGCTGCCCGCCCTCACCGAACTCGCCGCCCGCGACGGCCAGGGCTTCGCGCTCCGCGCCTCCTTCGGCACGGCCGAGGAAGCCCTGGAGGGCCTGGCCGCGGGCCACCACGACCTGGCCATCAGCTCGGCCCGGCCGCGCGGCGCCCTGCTGACCGCGAGCCCGTTGTGCGATGAGGAGCATGTGCTGGTCGCCTCACCGCGCTGGGCCGAGCGCATCGGAGCGCTGCCGCTCGACGGTGGTGCGCCCGCCCTGGAGAACCTGCCGGTCGTGGAGGTGCACGAGTCGCTTCCCTTCGTCTCGCGCTACTGGGCCTCCGTCTTCGACGCGTGCCCGGCGGTCGCCGGCACGGTGATCGTCCCCGATCTGCGGGCGGTGCTGGCCTGCGCAAGCGCCGGAGCCGGGCTGGCCGTGCTTCCCCGCTATCTGTGCGGGCCGGCGCTGGAGCGCGAGGAGATCGTCCTGCTGCACGATCCGCTGGTCCCGCCGCTGCGCACCTACTTCCTGGTGGTGCGCACCGGCTCGCTCGCCCTGCCGCATGTGGCGCGGGCGCACGAGTGGCTTCAGCAGGCGGCCACGCGCTGGTGTTGAGCCCGCGTGCGACAGGGGTCACACCATGTGCCTCGGTAGTGGCTCCTCGCGATGTTTCACGTGGAACAACCCGGGCCACATTTCTCCCATGACCGTCCGACCCGTGGTCAAGCGCACCGCCCGAGCCGTTCTCCTGGACGGTGACGACCTGATCCTGATCAAGCGCACCAAGCCGGGAGTCGATCCGTACTGGGTCACCCCAGGCGGCGGGGTCGAGCCCGCCGACCCGACCGTCGTGGACGCCCTGCACCGCGAGGTGTACGAGGAACTCGGCGCCAAGGTCACCGACGTGGTCCCCTGCTTCGTGGACACCGTGGAACACATCGGTGAGGACGGTGGCGCGACCGGAGTGAAGGTGCAGCACTTCTTCGTCTGCCGCCTCGAATCCATGGACACCTCACTCCGCCATGGCCCCGAAGTCGACCAGCCTGCCGGTGAGTACGAGATCGTCCGCATCCCGTTCACCCGGGTCGGGATCGCCTCCGTCCACCTGGTCCCGCTGTCCCTGCGCCACTATCTCGACGGCAACATCGAGGGCGTCCGCGCCATGCACGCGCCCGACCTCGGCTAGGGCTTGTCTGACCATTCCCGTCGTCGCCCGGAGGGCGGCCGCGCGGCGTCAGGTGCGTGCTCTCGGCGTGTCGGCCCCAGGCCCCCGTACTGGACGTAC